>FZLR01000158.1 GCA_900197615.1 Rhodospirillaceae bacterium Spongia-Bin9 | reverse complement strand
CGAGAGAAATATCGTGTCAACTCAACACGTTAAAGGATGGGGCAAGCGGAAAAGTGCCAACTTGGGGTAAGCCTCCCACTCCACGCCCAGCCGTTTGCCGCGGCAGCCGTGCTCGTCGAGAATTTCCCGCAACTGCTTGGCCGGGCTCGCGTCCGGCCGGTCGACCCAGACGCGGATATCCCCGATGACCGATGTCAGTTGCGCCTGCCGCAGATCCGGCGCGCGGGTCAGCAACGTCAACGCGCCGTCGGCGCCGAGATAAAGGCACTGGAAATAGACATAGCCGAACGTGTCGTAGCCGGTCAGCCAGAACATCGATTCCTGGCGGAAGCACAACAGCCCGTCGAGGCCGGCGTCGACAAGCGCCGCACAGGTCCGCGCTTGCCGGTCGGCCAGTTCGGACTCCGAAAAATGTAGCGGCACTATCCGGCCTCCGCGGTCAGGCAGATCGCCGAGACGTTGCGGCCGTACTGCCGATGGCCGCGATGGGTGTTAAGCCGGTAGCTGAACAGGCGGCCGTCGTTCGAATAGGTGTCGAGCCCGGTATCGTGGACAGCGGCGACGCCGGCGGATTCCAGTGTCCCAACGATGTAGCCGCCGAGATCGAACTGGCGATGTCCGGCACGGCCGCCGTTCTCGAAGAACCGCGCGTTGTCCGGATCCCGGTCGAGAAAGGGCGCGGGAAATTCGGGCCCGACTTCATACGATGATTGGCGAATGCAAGGCCCGAGCACAGCGACGATATTCGATCGATCCGCGCCCAGTTTCTCCATCGCAGCAACGGTATTCTGAAGGACACCGGCGAGCGCGCCTTTCCATCCGGCATGGGCCGCGCCGACCACTCCCGCTTCGGCGTCGGCGAACAGGACCGGCCCGCAATCCGCTGCCAGCACGCCGAGCCCGATGCCCGGCCGGCCGGTAACCATGGCATCGCAGCGCGGACGGGCTTCGCGGGTCCAGGGTCCGGATACCGTCGCGACCCGGTCGCTGTGGCATTGGTAGACCGAGAGGAGGGCAGGCTCCTCGAGCGCGAGTTCGTCAGCCACGCGCCGGCGGTTTTCGGTGACCGCGCGGGGATCGTCGCGGGAGCCGTGCCCGCCGTTCAGCGAGGCATAGATGCCGGTGCTGACCCCACCCCGGCTGCCGAAAAAGCCGTACCGGATACCGGGCAGCCGTTCCAGCGGCGGCGCCGAGGCGACCGTCAGGGACATGCAAGCAGCAGAGTTCCGGTTCGCGGCCGACCGAATCTCAGCAATCGAGGGTGTTGCGGCGCTCCCAGTCCGAGATGGCGCCGGCATACTCGTTCCATTCGGCCGTCTTGAGCTTGACATAGCTCTTGACGAAGCTCTCGCCGAAGCCGGTGCGCACGGTCTTGTCCCGTTCGAACAGGCGCAACGCATCGAGCAGGTTGAGCGGCAGCTTGCGCGCGCCGCGCAATTTGTGGCCCTCGGCGTAGAGGTCGAGGTCGGTGCGCTTGCCGGGGTCGCGCGCATTCTCGATCCCGTCGAGCCCGGCGACGACGATACCCGCCTGGAGCAGGTACGGATTGGCCGATCCGTCCATCAGCCGCAGCTCGAAGCGGCCGGCGTCGGGAATCCGCACCATGGTCGTGCGGTTGTTGCCGCCATAGGCGACCAGGTTGGGCGACCAGGTCGCGCCCGAGAGGGTGACCGGCGCGTTGATCCGCTTGTAGCTGTTCACCGTCGGGTTCCAGATCGCGCACAGCGCCGGCGCATTGTGAATGATGCCGCCGAGGAAATTGTAGGCAAGCGCGGACAGGCCGAACGCTTCGTCCGTATCGTGGAACAGATTGGTCGTGCCGGCATCGTCCCAGAAAGAAATGTGCGCGTGGCAGCCGTTGCCGGTGAGGTTCGGGAACGGTTTGGGCATGAAAGTCGCCCGCAGCCCGTGCTTCTCCGCGATCGACTTGACCATGAACTTGAAGAAGACGTGGCGGTCCGCGGTCACCAGGGCGTCGTCGTAGTTCCAGTTCATCTCGAACTGGCCGTTGGCGTCCTCGTGGTCGTTCTGGTAGGGCCCCCAGCCCAGGTTCAGCATGGCGTCGCAGATCTCGGAGACGACGTCGTAACGGCGCATCAGGGCCGACTGGTCGTAGCAGGGTTTGGCCTGGGTATCGAGCGGATCGGAAATCGACTCGCCGTCCGGCATCACGATGAAATACTCGGCCTCGACGCCGGTCTTGACCCGGTAGCCGTTCTGCCGCGCCGCCTCCAGCCTGCCCTTGAGCATCAGCCGGGGCGTGTCCGGCATCGGTTCGCCGTTCATCCAGCAATCGCCGGCCAGCCAGCCGATTTCCGGCTTCCAGGGA
This sequence comes from Rhodospirillaceae bacterium Spongia-Bin9, assembly GCA_900197615.1. GTDB lineage: Bacteria > Pseudomonadota > Alphaproteobacteria > Bin65 > Bin65 > Bin65. The sequence continues at coordinate 5,846 of FZLR01000158.1, read as the reverse complement.
AGCTGGATCAGGCTGTCCGGATCGGGCTTGACCAGCATGTCCGGCTCGGCGGGGGAACTGTCGAGCCACGCGGCGAAGGCGGCAAAGCCGGCGCCGTCCTCCTGCATATCCCCGATCGCCTGGGCGGGTACGAGCTTGGCCCGCAGCACGCCGAACAGGTCGACGAAACTGATCAGGAAATACCGAATCTCTTTCTGTTTTGCGGCTTCGGCAAGATCGACGGCCATCGCTCCAACTCCTTCGTTCCGGAGCGTCCCGGCACTGGCGCTTCAGGACAGCCCCTTGCCGCAACGCCGGCGGAAACCGCCGGTCAGTCGGCATCTGTGCAAACTCGCAAGTGAGCGAATGTACCCGCAATCCGAGGAGCTATGCAATCGAGGGACCGGCGGCTACCAGGCTGTCCTACGGCGGGAATCCGGGCAACGCAGGACAGGCAGGCGACGTCAGCGCCAGCGCCTTGAAGGCGGTTCCCATAGCAGCCGGATCGATCAGCCTGTCGATGGCCGCGTCGATGGCCGACGCCCGGTCCGCAGGGGCCGACTGCTTCAGCGCGGTCCGGCGCACTTCGATCCCGAGCGACCGTAGCAGCGCGCCCTGTCCGACCGGACCGAATGCGATCGCTCCCGCGGCCTCGGCCGAATCGGCAAGCCGGCCGAAATCCACGTCCACGCTCAGGTCGGTCTCCCCGATATCGGCGAGCGGATCGACCAGTTCGTGACCGCGGATGCCGCGAAGCGTCGAACCCCCGGCGGAAACATTGCCGCCGTAATCGACCAGCAATGCCGCGCCCCCGCAGGCGACGAGCCGCCGCGCCAGGGCTTCGACGAACCCGAGCGCGTCCGGCTGGAACTCCCGAACCTCGCCTGTTTCAGACTTACCCGGCAGCGACAATCCCGCCGCCGCGAGCGCACTGGCCGGGTCGTCGACCGCGGTGAAGATCAGCCGCCCATCGCCGCCGAGCGCGACCGCTCTCTCGCGCCAGCCGTTCGGAGTCATGACGAATTGCCGGACCGGGAGCGCATCGAGAAACTCGTTGGCGATCAGGAACAGAGGGCCTTCCGGCAAACCGTCGAGACCGTCGATCCAGACCGGCGCGGCATCGGCCAGGGCGCTTGCCTGCGCAGCCCGCAGCGTCTCGTTGCTTTCGATCAGGTGAAGACGCGGGGCATCGCCGAACGCCGGAACGACGCGGCGGACCGCCCTCAGCGCATCGGCCATCAGCACGCCCCTGCCCGGGCCGGCCTCGCACAGGATGCAAGGGTCCGGCTTCCCCGCCCGGTCCCAGGCTTCGGCCAGCCACAGGCCGGCAAGCTCACCGAAAACCTGGCTGATTTCGGGCGCGGTGATGAAGTCGCCGCGGCGCCCGATCGCGACCGCCCGCCGGTAATAGCCATGCTCCGGATGCTGCAGCGCCAGCGCCATGAAGCGGGAGACCGGCAGCGGTCCGTCCCGGGCGATCAGATGCCGAACCAGCCGGTCGAGCGGAGTCACATTTTGCCGGCCGCGGGGTTGCCGGCGGCCACTGCTCTTTTCCGTGCCCTCAGGATCAGCCAGACGCCCAGGGCGACCAGCGGCAGGGACAGGAGCTGTCCCATCGTGACGAAGCCGAATAGGAAGCCGCTGTCGGGAAGGAACGCATCGGGCTGGCGGAAATATTCCACGACAAACCGGGCGAGGCCGTAACCTGCGCAGAACAGGCCAGCAAGCTCTCCCGGCCGGTCGAGAGCACCGGTGCGCCGGCGCCAAAGGTTGATGACGACGAGCAATAGCAGCCCTTCGAGAAATGCTTCGTAGAGCTGCGAGGGATGGCGCGGCAGCGGCCCGCCGCCGGGAAAGACCATCGCCCAGGACACGTCGCTCACCCGGCCCCAGAGCTCGCCGTTGACGAAGTTGGCCAGCCGGCCGAGCAGCAATCCCAACGGTACGGCGCAGGCCGCCAGATCGCCGACCGAGAACATGTCGATGCGCCGTTTCCGGCAGAACAGGACGATGGCCAGCACCACGCCGATGAGCCCGCCGTGGAACGCCATTCCGCCCTGCCACAGGGCGAGCACCCGTTCGGGGTTCTCCAGGTAGAAACCGGGCTTGTAGAAGATTGCATATCCGAGCCGGCCGCCGACGATCACGCCCAGCGTCGCCCAGAACAGAAGGTCGTCGACCGCGCGGTCGTCCATGAGTCGCGACCCGGCCGGCCGGCTGCGGACGAGTCGGCGCACGAACCACCAGGCGAAGGCCAGCCCGCCGATATAGGCCAGCGCATACCACCGGATTTCGACCGGGCCGATCCGGACCAGCACCGGATCGATCGACGGATAGGAAAGCGCAAGAAGGATCGGGTCCATCGGTTATCGGTTCCAGGGGCCGTCGGCCGGCCAGCCGCGGATCGAACGAGCTTCCAGGCCGGATCGAGGCATGCCGCCGGGCGGTAGCGACCGCCAGCGACGGCAGCCGGGATCGCCGGCGCGTTATACGTTTGCACCCGAACGGCGGCAATGTTCGGGTTTGGGCGATACGGCATTCCTGCGTATAGAAGGTGCGATGAGACTCTCGCTCGCCCTCTTCGCAATATCCCTCGGCTATGTTGCGCCGGCCCACGCGATGACCGCCGGCAACGGTTTGATCTTCGCTGCCGCGAGCCTGAAGGGGCCGTTGGACCGGGCGGTCGCCCTGCTGGAAGAACGGGAACCCTGCATCCGTCCGGGCGGGAAAATCCGGGTATCCTATGCGTCGAGCGGCATCCTCGCCCGCCAGATCGGCTTCGGGGCGCCGGCCGACCTGTTCATCGGCGCCGATCCGCGCTGGGTGGACTATCTGGCGCGGCGCGGCAGGATCGTCGATCGGCCGGCGGCCCGGCGTGTGCTGTTCACCAACCGGCTTGTGCTGATCGGGCACGATTCGCGCAACGGCGGCGCGTCGCTCGAACCGGGATCGGCCGCGGCGTCGCGTCTGGGGCGGGAACGTCTGGCGATCGGCGACCCGGGGCATGTGCCGGCCGGGCGCTATACGAAAGCCGCGCTCCAGTCCCTCGGCCTGTGGCGGCAGGCGCAACGTAACATGATCCTGGCCGCCAACGTCCGCTTCGCCACGGCCTATGTTGCCCGAAGGGAGGTGGCATTGGGCATCGTCTACGAAACCGATGCGGTTGCCGAGCCGCGCGTCCGGACGATCGCCCGTATCCCGGAATCCGCCCATCCGCCGATTCGCTACCAGGCCGCGATCGTCAAGGGAGGCGCGGCCGGATGCGCGCAGCACTGGCTGGACGCATTGGAAGAGCCGACATACCGGAAGCTGTTTATCGATGCCGGCTATCGCCTTCCCTGAATTCGCTGCGGTCTTTCGCCCATGTTGAGCGATGCGGAGATCGCCGCGCTGCAGATCAGCCTGAAGGTTTCCTTCTGGAGCCTGCTGTTCGCCCTGCCGCTCGCAGTTGCGCTCGGCTGGCTGCTGGCGCGCAGGGAATTCCGCGGCAAGCTGCTCGTCAACGCGTTCCTGACCCTGCCGCTGGTCCTGCCGCCGGTCGTGACGGGTTTCGTGCTGCTGATCCTGCTCGGCAAGCAAGGCTGGATCGGCAGTTGGCTCAATGCCTGGTTCGGCATCGAAATCGCCTTTCGCTGGACCGGTGCGGCGGTCGCGGCCGGCGTGATGGCCTTTCCGCTGATCGTCCGGCCGATCCGCCTGTCGTTCGAGGCCGTCGACCTGCGCCTGGAGCAGGCTGCCGCGACCCTCGGCGCCGGCAGGTGGCGGCGCTTCGCCACGATCAGCCTGCCTCTGGCGATGCCGGGCGTCCTGGCCGGGGCCGTTCTCGGTTTCGCCAAGGCGCTTGGCGAATTCGGCGCCACCATCACGCTGGTCTCCAATATCCCGGGCGAAACGCAGACCCTTTCGCTTGCCGTTTATGCGCTGCTGCAGGTGCCGGGCGAGGAAAGCGCGGTGCTGCGCCTGACCCTGATCGCGATCGCCGTTTCCATTCTTGCGGTCGTGGCTTCGGAAATCCTGGCCCGACGGGCGCGCCGCGGCCTGTCTGCCGCCGAAAGCGGCGCCGATGCTTGACGTCGATGTCAGAAATCGGCTCGGCGGCACGGCGCTCGATATCCGGTTTACCGGCGCCGGCGGGGTAACGGCCCTGTTCGGCCGCTCGGGCGCGGGCAAGACCAGCACGGTCCAGATGATTGCCGGGCTGATGACGCCGGACGCCGGCCGGATTGCGCTCGGCGGCCGTGTCCTGTTCGACAGCGACAGGCGAGTCGATATCGCAACGCCGCAGCGCCGCGTCGGCGTCATCTTTCAGGAGGGCCGCCTGTTCCCGCATCTGACCGTGCGCCGCAACCTGCTCTACGCCAGGGCCGCCAGAGGCAACGGCCGATACGACGGCATCGTCGGCATGCTTGGGCTCGAGGCGTTGCTCGAGCGGAAGCCGGCGACCCTGTCGGGCGGCGAACAACAGCGCGTGGCGATCGGCCGGGCCCTGTTGTCGAACCCCGATATCCTGCTGATGGACGAGCCCCTGGCGTCGCTCGATGCCGCCAGAAAGGCGGAAATCCTGCCGTATATCGAGCGGCTGCGCGACGAGGCCGGGCTGCCCGTCGTCTATGTCAGCCACCAGATCGACGAGGTGGCGCGCCTCGCCGACCGGATCGTGCTGCTGTCGGACGGTTCGGTCGCGGCCACCGGCTCGGTCGACGAGATATTTACCCGCCCGGACCTGATGCCGCTGACCGGCCGCTTTCAGGCCGGCGCCGTGCTGGGCGCCCGGGTCGCCGAACAGGACGTGTCGGGCAGAATGAGCCGGCTCGCCTTTCCGGGTGGCAGCCTGTGGGTTCCGTCCGTGCCCCTGCCGGTCGACAGCGCAGTGCGCATTCGAGTTCGTGCCCGGGACGTGTCGGTCGCGCTGGACAAGCCGGAGCGCATCAGCATCCGAAATACATTGCCCGGAACGGTTCTGTCGGTCACCGAGTCCGATGGCCCGTTCCGGACCGTTACCGTTGCCGTCGCCGACGAGACGGGGGAAAGCCGCATCGCCGCCACGGTGACGGCCAACGCGGTGCACGACCTCGGCCTCGCGCCGGGCGTTGCCGTGTTCGCGCTGCTCAAGTCCGTGGCGATGGACCGGCGCAGCATGGCCCTGCCGCCGCGCGACGAAATCGTCACCTGACCGATTCGAACCGGCTTCCGCGCGACGACGCGGCATTTGCCCCGCGGCGGCGTTGCATCCAATCTGGGGAGCGGTTCGACAGGAGGGTTCGCCATGCAGGTCAACAGCAAGCTGATCGACGATTTCGCGCGGGTGACGACAGGCATGCTGGGCGTCGCCGCCGGCGTCCGCTCGGAAGCCGAGGCGGCGGTCAAGGCCCGGCTGCAGGGTCTGCTGGCCGACATGGACCTGGTGACCCGCGAGGAATTCGAGGTCGTCCAGGCCATGGCGGCGAAGGCGCGCGACGAGCAGGAAACCCTTGCCGTCCAACTTGCCGAAATCCGCCAGCGCCTGGAGAAGCTGGAAAAACCGGCTCGCGGCAGCCGCAAGGGCGCCTGACCCTCGAAGCCACCGGCACGGTATTGGGCCTGTTTTCCTTTCTCTTTCCAGGACTCCTCGTCGAAACCCGGACACCGGGGGATGAAGCGGCGGGAACGGCCCACGGCGGCCGGGGCTCCGGCATGTCATGAAATGTCATGATTCGTCATGATTCGTCATGATTCGTCATGATTCGCCGGGGTCCGTTTCTCTCCGCCCGTTCCGCCACTCCTGTCACCGCGGCCGGAGCGAATTGGACAGACCGGTCTATATTTTGAAAAAAAACGCTGCGCACAAATCCTCCTGTCCGTTCCCCGTCCGGCGGGGGGGGGCCGGC
>FZLR01000127.1 GCA_900197615.1 Rhodospirillaceae bacterium Spongia-Bin9 | reverse complement strand
GGGGTGAGGGTGCGGCGGGCGCTCATTTCCACCGGACTGTCCGCGCCGTCGGCCGGAAACAGGGCACCGCATAGTCAGGAATAAAATTCCCATATCTTTCCGTCACGGAGCGAGGACCGAAGCGCCGTACTGGAGAGATTTCTCCACTACGCGACTGCGCCGCTCCGGTCGAAATGACGGGAGCGGGTATTGGCCATTGTCGAATTGGCGGCCGGCACTACCCCGAAATATGCGCCAGGTCGGGCAGGTAGCGGAATTTTTCGGCGTAATCGATGCCGTAGCCGACGACGAAGACATCGTCGATTGAAAAGCCGACATAGTCGGCCTCCACGGGCGCGGCCCGGCGCGCCGGCTTGTCGAGTAGTACGCAGGTCGAGACTTTTTCGGCGCCGGCGTCCTCCACCATCATGCGCGCGGTCAGCAGCGTCCGGCCCGTATCCAGAATGTCGTCGACCAGCAGAACCCGCTCCCCGGCCAGGTTGCCCGGAAACTCGCCGATCAGCCGCACCCGGCCGGAACTCTCCGTCGAGCTGCCGTAGCTCTTGAAGCTGGCGAACTCGATGCGCGGGCGGCAGCCGCGCGCCGCCAGCGCCCGGGCCAGGTCCGCAGTGAAGATGAACGCGCCGTTCAGGACGCAGAGCAGGACGAAATCCGGCCCCATGGCGTTCGAAATCCCGGCGGCCAGCGAATCGACCCGACGGGAAATGTCGGCGGCGGCAAACAGCGCCGTCGGCGGCGCCTCGCCGCCGCTGCGGTTCGGGGCAGCGGCCATGATCAGCCCGCCATTCGCGGGTCGGCGCCCCATTGCCAGTCGGCGAAGCGGTTGCGCAGGGTCAGTTTCTGGAACTTGCCGGTCGAGGTCTTGGGCACTTCGTCGATCGTCACGAGGTCGTCCGGGAGCTGCCATTTGGCGAAATCGCCGAGCAGGTGGCGGTCCAGCTCGGCCTTGGTCAACGATTCGCCGTCCTTGAGCACGATGCAGGCAAGGGGCCGTTCGTCCCATTTCGTGTGGGGCAGGGCGATTACCGCCGCTTCCTTGACCGCCGGATGGCCCATGATGGCGTTCTCCAGGTCGACCGAGCTGATCCACTCGCCGCCGGACTTGATGACGTCCTTCGAGCGGTCGGTGATCTGGACATAGCCCTCGCTGTCCATCGTCACGATATCGCCGGTGCGGAACCAGCCGTCGTCGCTCCAGCGGTCGCCGGCCTCGGGATAGTTGAAATAGCTGCTGGCGATCCACGGCCCGCGGACTTCCAGCTCGCCCATCGATTCGCCGTCCCAGGGCAGGATGTTGCCGTCGCCGTCCCGGTGGCGCAGGTCGACGAAAGGCGCGGCATAGCCCTGTTTGGCGCGGTAGTCGAAATAGATCTCTTCGCCCTGGGTCGCGAGGTGCGGTTTGACGTTGGCGACGGTGCCGAGCGGCGACATTTCCGTCATGCCCCAGGCATGCAGCACGGTGATGCCGAAATCCTGGAAGCGTCGGATTACGGCCGGCGGCGCGGCCGAGCCGCCGACCACCGTGCGCAATCCACGCAAGGCTTCGTATTTCGCCGGATCCTTCTCGATGGTCTGAATAATGCCGAGCCAGACCGTCGGCACGCCGCCGGAGAAGGTGACCTTCTCGCTAATGAACTGGGCGATCAGGCTGTCGGCATCGAGATGCGGTCCCGGAAAAACGAGCTTGGCGCCGGTCATGGTCGCGGCGTAGGGGATGCCCCAGGCGTTGGCGTGGAACATCGGCACGACCGGCAGGATGCAGTCGTTCATGCTGAAACTCAGCATGTCGGGCTGGGCGCCGACCATCGAATGCAGCACCATCCCGCGGTGCGAATAGATCACGCCCTTGGGGTCGCCGGTGGTGCCGGAGGTGTAGCACATGGCGCAGCCGTCGGTTTCGTCGATCTCCGGCAGCGCGATGTCGGCGGCGCCGGTCTCGAGGAAATCCTCATAGCTTTCCATGCCGTCCGGCACGGGGCCGCCGAACGGAATGACGATGGTCCGGTGCGCCGGCATCCGGTCCTTGAACCCGTCGTAGAGCGGCAGGAGCACGTCGTCGACGATGACGATTTTGTCGTCGGCATGGGTCGCGATATAGCCGATGTCGGCCGGGCCGAGCCGCAGGTTGAGCGTATGCATGACGCCGCCGGCCGCCGGGATGCCGTAATAGCATTCCAGATGCGCGCTGTGGTTCCAGGCCAGGGTCGCCACCCGGTCGCCCTTCTTCACGCCGGCCCGGACCAGGGCACGGGCGAGTTTCTGCGCCCGGTCGCAGATTTCGGCGTAGGTCTGGCGGAGGACCGATTTGTCGGGCCGCTGGGAGACCACTTCCTGCGTCGGATAGACATCCTTCATCCGCCCGAGCAGATGATTGAGCGTCAGCGGATAATCCATGATGGTGGCGACCGAACCGGCCATGGCATTTTCCTCCCGAAACTGCCTGAAATCGTCGCCGGTTGTTTACACCAGCGCCCGGCCGGATTGCCAGCAGCCAGCCGCCGCGGCGCATGAGGCGCAATGGCGCGAAAGTGATACGCTGCGATTTTCCGAGGCCTTGCCACCCGGTGGCCGGCCGCCCATGTTCTGGCAGCCGCCGCCGATCCCACCGATTAAGCCCGGTAACACGCTGGAATGATTGGAAATTTCATTCGCAGGATGGCGTACCTGGCGCTGCTGGCCGGTTTTGCGATCGCCGGCCAGGCCGCAGCACAGACATCGCAGCCGGGCACGCTGCGCGGCCTCGATCTGCCCGGCCTTTCACCCCAGGGCGGCGCGCAACGGTCGGGGCCGGCGGGGCCGGCCGTCCGGACGAGGCATGTCACGGCGGAACTGCTGAGCGAGCATGTCACGCTCCGGCCCGGCACAACCGCCTGGGTCGCGCTCCATTTCAGGATCGTCCCGAATTGGCACACCTATTGGCGCAACGCCGGCGATTCGGGCGAGGCGACGCGGATCGACTGGGTCCTGCCCGAGGGCTACGCCGCCGGCGACATCGTCTGGCTGCCGCCGGAGCGCCTTCCGGTCGGACCGCTGGTCAACTACGGCTACAGCGACGAGGCGATCCATCTGGTGCCGATTACGGTGCCGAAGGACGCCCGGCCCGGCACCGACGCAACCCTGACGGCGAACGCCTCCTGGCTGGTCTGCGAAGAGGTCTGCATCCCGGAAGAGGGGGTGCTGAAGATCGGCCTGCCGGTCGCCGGCGATCCGCCGATCGCCGGATTCCGCGAAGGCCCGATCTTTGCAAAGGCCCGGGCCGCGCTGCCGAAACCGTCGCCCTGGACTGCGAAATATCGCTTCGATGGCAACAGGTTCCGCCTCGATGTTGCAGCGCCGGGGCTGAAGCGCGACGTCATCGAGGACGCCTGGTTCTATCCCTACGATCATGGCGTGGTGAAATATGCCGCGCCGCAGAAGCTGACGGTATCCGGCCGCGCGCTGACCCTCGAAACCCGGCGCGGCAAGGCGGCGAAACCTTTCGCGCAAGTCGGCGGTTTGCTGGTCCTGAAGGAAAGGCTGGCTGACGGTAAAGCCGTGACGCAGGCATTCCGCCTGGCCGCTTCCGAAGCTGCCCCGGCGGCGCTTATCGGCTTTTGGGAAGCGGTGTTGCTGGCCTTGCTCGGCGGCCTGATCCTGAACCTGATGCCCTGCGTGCTGCCCGTGCTGGCGGTCAAGGCGCTGGGGTTTGCCAGCCATGCAAGCGAGGGCCGGGGCATGGCCCGGCACGGCGCGGCCTATACCGTCGGCGTGCTGGCGAGCTTCGCGATTGTCGGCGCAGTCCTGCTGGCAGTACGCAGCGCCGGGCAGGCGGCCGGCTGGGGTTTCCAGCTTCAGGAGCCGGTCTTTGTCCTGCTCATGGCGTATCTCATGGTCCTGATCGGGCTGAATTTCGCCGGCCTGTTCGAAATCGGCGGCCGGTTCGCCGGGATCGGCAGCAGCCTGGCCGGGCGCTCCGGCCTCTCCGGCTCTTTCCTTACCGGCGTGCTCGCCGTGATCGTCGCCACGCCGTGCACGGCGCCCTTCATGGGTGCAGCGGTCGGATTCGCGCTCGGCCAGACGGCAGCCGTCGCCTTGGCGGTCATGCTGGCGCTCGGGCTCGGGCTCGCCCTGCCGTTCCTGCTGCTCAGCATGGCGCCCGCCCTGCTGCGCCTGATCCCGAAGCCGGGGCCCTGGATGGTCCGCTTCAAGCAATTCCTGGCCTTTCCGATGTTCGCGACGGCGGCCTGGCTGATCTGGGTCCTGTCCTTGCAGGCCGGCGATGCGGCGCTGCTCGGCGCGCTGGCCGGCGCAATCCTGCTCGCCTTCGCGGTCTGGCTCTGGCAGGCCAGCAGCGGCGCTTCCGGGCGCTGGCGGCCGATCGGCATCGGGCTGGCCGCAGTCGCCGTCGTTACGGCGTTCGCGATGGTGCGTTTCGCAGACAGCGGTATGCCGGCCCCGGTCCGGGCCGACCGGACTCCGGAGTCGGCCGCCGCGGCGGGGATTGTCTGGGAGCCGTTCAGCGAAGCGCGGCTGGCGGCCTTGCGTGCGGAGGGCCGGCCGGTCTTCATCAATTTCACGGCGGCCTGGTGCATCACCTGCATCGCCAACGAGAAGGTCGTGCTGCGGCTGGAGAGTGTCCGGCGGGCGGTAGACGAAGCCGGGATGGCCACGCTCAAGGGCGACTGGACCCGCCGCGATCCCGTTATCACCGAGCATCTGGCCGGGTTCGGCCGCTCCGGTGTGCCGCTTTATGTTATCTATCCGCCGAAGGGATCGCAGAAAAAGCCCATGGTACTGCCGCAAATTCTGACGGAAGGCGGCACGATCGCGGCGATCCGCAGCATGGCCGAAGAGACCAGACGGGCCGAACGGTCCGGCGACTGACGGCCGGCAGTCGCGGCCGGAAAAGCGATACGGGAAATAAGGAGGAGACCGATGACCGAACGCTTCATGACCCTGACCGCCGCGGTCTTCGCCGCCGCATTGCTGGTTTCGGTTCCGGCGGCGGCGTCCGCGCCCGAGGTCGGCAAGAAAGCGCCGGACTTCACCGGCGTCGACAGCAACGGCGCGAAAATCACCCTGTCGGCCCTGCGCGGCAAGCTGGTGGTGCTGGAATGGACCAACCATGGCTGCCCCTATGTCTCGAAGCATTACGGCGCCGGCAACATGCAAAAGACGCAGAAGGCGGCGCGCGCCAAGGGCGCGGTCTGGCTCAGCATCGTTTCGTCGGCGCCCGGCCGGCAGGGCCATGTCGACGGTGCCGGGGCGAACCGGCTGACCGAGAGTCGTGGCGCTGCGCCGAGCCACGTCATTCTCGATCCGAAGGGGATCGTCGGGCGGAAATACGAAGCGACCAACACACCGCACATGTTCATCGTCGGCAAGGACGGCACGTTGCTCTACATGGGCGCGATCGACAGCATCCGCTCGGCCAATCCCGCCGATATCCCGCGGGCGAAGAACTATGTGACCGCGGCGCTCACGGAAATCGCGGCGGGCCGCAAGGTCAGCGAACCGGTAACGCGTCAATACGGCTGCTCGGTGAAATACGCGTATTGAGGGGCGGGCCGCTCCAACGACCGTCATTTCGACCGGAGCGCCTAAAGCTTCGCCCCATCCGTCATTTCGACCGGAGCGGCGTAAGCCGCGTAGCGGAGAAATCTTTCCTGCGCGGTGCTTCGGTCCCCGCTGAGAGCCTCAAAGATATCTCCGCTCCGCATCCCTGCGGGATGCTCCGGTCGATATGACGGGATCGGGCTGCGTTGCGCCTCGCCCTACACCCGCACCTTCATGTGCAGCATGCCGCGGTTGAGGATGCTGTCGGACCAGGGCGGGTCGTCCTCCGCCATGGCGATGCCGGGCCAGCGCCGGAGCAGGAGCGGGAAGGCGATTTCCGCCTCGAGCCGGGCGAGCGGCGCGCCGATGCAGAAATGGATGCCGTAGCCGAAGGCGAAATTCTTCTTCGCCTCGTCGCGGCGGATGTCGAAGCGGTCCGGCTCCGAAAAGACCCGCGGATCGCGGTTGCCGGCGCACATCATCAGGAACAGCCGGTCGCCCGCGGCGATGCGCTCGCCGTGCCAGTCGAAATCCTCGCGCGCCACGCGCACCATCGAAATCGACGGCCCGTCGAAGCGCAGCATTTCCTCGACCGCGTTGCGCACCAGCGCGACGTCGTCGAGATTGGCACGCAGGTCCGCCATCTGCGCCGGGTTTTCCAGCAGGGCGCGCATGCCGTTGGCGAGCAGCTGGGTCGTCGTCTCGTGGCCGGCGAACAGCAGCAGCACGCAGCAGGCGACCAGTTCGTCGGTGGTCAGCCGGTCGCCCTCGTCCCGCGCGTCGAGCAGGCCGGTCGTCACATCCTCGGCCGTACCCGCCCGGTGTTCCTCCAGGAAGCGGCGGAACCAGGCCTCCATCTCGACGATACCGTCCGAGGCCATGCGGTATTTCTGCGGGTCGCTCCGGGAGGTCAGGACGAATTTCGCCAGCAGGTCCGACCAGCGTTTCAGCTTGTCGACATCCTTCTCCGGCACGCCGAGCATATGGGCGATCACCAGGGCCGGCAGCGGATAGGCGAACTCGTGGATCAGGTCGAACTCGCGCTCGCCGGTCCGGTCGATTTGCGTGTCGATGTCGTCCAGCAACCGGTTGACGATCCGGCCGATTTCCGGGCGCAGCGCCTCGACTGCGCGGGTCGTGAAGGCGCGGTTCATCAGGCCGCGCAGGCGCGTGTGGTCCGGCGGATCGGTGAATACGGCCCACAGGTTGAGATGGTCGCCGAGCGGCTTCAGCATGTCCTGCATCGACGCCGGCGCCCGCTCGATGAACGGCCGGATGCGGTCCGAGGACAGGCGCGGGTCGCGGAAGGCCTCGCGGATGTCGTCGTAGCGCGTCACGACCCAGGCGCCCAGGATGTCCGACCGGTAGACCGGCGCTTCCGCCTGCAACGGCGCCATCGCCGTATAGGGATCGCGGATCGCCTCGGCCGACAGCGGATCGAAGAACGGGGCAGGGCTTTCGGCGTCGGGCATAGGGCGTCTGCGGTTCCGGTTCGCGCGCTTGCGACCCTAGCGATTGGCCGCGGGATTGCAAGCCGTGGCGTCGCTCAAAGCGGCGCTTCCACTACTCAACCGTCATATCGACCGGAGCCGCCGGACAGGCGGCGGAGCGGAGATATCCTTTCTGTGCGGAGCAGGGCTCGGGGCGCTGTACCGAAAAGATTTGGGAATTATATACTTGATGCCGTAGTGCCGTCGCCATAGATAGTAGAGCGGGCTTGGAAATCCGCAAAATCTTGCGTAAAAACGCCAACACCCCCGGAGACTGGTACCTCCGAGGGCGTTGTTGTTCAAAACACGAGCCTCGGGCCGGCCGAACCCTTAGCTGCGTCCAGTCCTAAGTGCAGCACCGGGCGGTGTCAAGTCTGCGGCTCCAAACATGGAGCCTGCTATGGCGAACGGGTTTTCTCAAGTTGCTACCGTCGACGTTCTGACCGTTCTAGCCTACACAAGTGTGCGATGCGATCAGCGCCTATCTCACGCAGGCGTTGAAGTTGATCTTCGGAGGGGCATTCAACAGGATTTCGATCATGTGGCCGCGCGCACGAAGGACATCGATCCGACTCTCCCTGAACATACGCCGGACTATGACCAGCAGTCCCAAGCGCTCCAGTACCTGTTCTGGCATCTGTACGACCAAGCGGAGAAGAATCTTCGGGTGCACGACAACCCGGCGGGCGAGGCATAGAACTGGACATTGCAAAGCACTCCGTATAGGTTGGGTCCCTACTCGGAGTGCCTTGTTCTGAATGTTCCGCCCCGCGCTGGCCGCCAAACCCGCGGGGCATTCTATGTCTACGCGGCAATCAATTCAGCGTAGCGCAGCCTCTTTCCTACCATCCCGCGGGCGAGCGCGCCCATCTGATCCGCCGTATCGGCTTCCCGTATATTGTGCCGCCCGGCAAAATCGACAACGTAGCGGTGCAGATGCTTCGGGCTGATCTTGTGATAGATGCCCTTGTGCGCCCTTTTCAGCGTGGACCAGAAAGACTCGATCCCCTGTGTATGGGCGTCGCCCCGGACATACTCGCCATCCACATGCCGCACCGCCTCATGATCGAACGGCAGGTCGCGGTAGATCACATAATCGTCGGTATAGACCTTCGCGCCGGGTGCCGCGCGTTCCGTGATAAAGCGGTGCAGCGTGCGCTTGTCCGGGCGCGCGACTACTTCCGCGCTGATCCGGTTGGTCGCTCGGTCTTTCGCGCCGGCCACAACCGTCTTGCCGACCGCGCCGCGGCCCTTAAGGGTCTTGCGCTTCGCCTTCGGCATATTCTCCCGCAAGCCGCCCATATAGGCCTCATCCACCTCAATCGGGCCGCCAAATGGCGGCTCATCGTCATTGTCAAACGCCTTGCGGATACGCTGGAGCATGAACCATGCGGTTTTCTGGGTCACACCGATGTCGCGATGCAGCTTCATTGACGAAACACCCTTGAGGTTCGTCATGTGCATGTAGATGGCGATGGCCCATTTGCGCAGCGATAAACGGGACTCTTCCATGAGCGTGCCGGTGCGGACGCTGAATCGCTGTTTGCAGGACGGACACCAGAAAGTAAATTGCCGGGCGCTGACACTTGTTTCGACCGAGCCGCAGCGCGGACAATGCCTGCCATCCTTGCCCCAGCGCTGTTCGACGAACCAATCATGGGCCGCTTCCTCGGTCCCGAACCGGTCCATGAATTCGGCCAGCGACATGCCCTTGCGATAGTGCTTGCCCGGTGCTTTCTGTGCCATTTCCGTCTCCCTTTCGGTATATATGGGGGGTCGAGGTTATGGCTTCAAGTATATAATTCCCAAAGATTTCTCCGCTGCGCGGCTGCGCCGCTTCGGTCGAAATGACGGATTGCAACAAAATCTCTCGAATTGCCGAACGGAGCCGGGCAACACAGAGAGGCTGCATGCGATACCTCCCGCGTTGACAGGCCGGGGCGCGGGCGATAGCCCGAACGCAAAGCAGTTTCGGAAGACCGAGGAAGCGCGGATGCCCAGGCTGGACCGGGATTTGATCGGCACGGTGCTCGAGCCCATCGTGGCGGAAGTCGAGAAGGGCGAAATCCGCCAGTTCGCCAAGGCGATCGGCGCGACCGATCCCATTCACACCGACCTTGCCGCCGCGCAGGCCGCCGGCTATCCGAACCTGGTCGCGCCGCCGACCCTGGTGTTCTGCCTTGCCCAGCGCAATTCGGAGCCGACCGACAATCTGGTCAGGCTGGGCTTCGACGTGGCGAAACTGCTGCACGGAGAGCAGCATTTCGAATATTTCCATCCGGTCTGCGCCGGCGACACGATTACGCTGACGACGCGGATCGAGGACATCTACGAGAAGAAGGGCGGCCTGCTGGAATTCATGGTGCAGAAGACCGACGCGGTGAACCGGGACGGCGCCCTGTGCGCGACGATGACCGCCGTCGTCGTCCAGCGCCACGGCTAGAGGAGGACGGGCATGAATGCGACAGGTCTCGGCGTCGGCGACGCCATCCCCGAACTGGTTATCGACCGGGTCTCCCGCCAGACCCTCGCCCTCTACGCCGGCGCCTCGGGCGACCACAACCCGATCCACATCGACATCGATTTTACCCGGAAGGCCGGGGTCGGCGACGTATTCGCCCACGGCATGCTGGTCATGGCCTGGCTCGGCCGGGCGCTGACCGGCGTCGCGCCTCAATCGGCGCTGCGCAGCTGGGGCGTGCGCTTCGCTTCCATTACCCAGGTGGGCGCGCAAATCCGGTGCACGGGCACGGTGACGGAGAAATTCGAGCAGGACGGCGAACCGTGCCTGCGCCTCGACATCGCCGCCACGGACGAGCACGGCGACGTGAAACTGAAGGGCGAGGCCGTGGTGGCCGTCGGCTGACGGACGGCATCCCTTCATACCGTATAGCAATGCATCGAAGCTCGAAGGAAGGTCGTGTGTCGGTTTGAAATGACAGAGTATGCGGCGGCACGAAAACGCTCGCCTCTCCTCGCTCCTCCCCGTCATTTCGACCGGAGCGGCGCAGCCGCGTAGTGGAGAAATCTTTCAACCGCGGCGCCACGGACCTTGCACCGCGCTGGAAAGATTTCTTGTATCTCACCGAACAGCCTCCGGTGTTATGGTTTCGGTGGCGGAAGCGGGCGGGAGACCGGCGATTTCTTGGTCCTGAAGACCGCAGTGGAGCTTGGCTCCCCGCCCGCTGTTCCTGCGAACCCGAACAGTCGCTTGGTCCGCCGTGCG
>FZLR01000157.1 GCA_900197615.1 Rhodospirillaceae bacterium Spongia-Bin9 | reverse complement strand
ACATAGGCGCGGCCGCGGCGCAGCGCCTCGTCGAGACCGTGGACCGCGCGGGCGTCGGTGCGCGCGACGATCACTGTGTCCGGGTCGCGGCGGGCATCCAGCGCGGCCTGGACCTTGTCGACCATGAAGGCGGCATCGACGACAGTCTTGCCCGCCATGTGGCCGCAGCGTTTGGGCCAGGTCTGGTCCTCTATCATGATCGCGCCGACGCCCATGTCCTCGTAGGTGCGGATGGTGTGGGCGACATTCTTGACGTCGCCGTAGCCGTCGTCGCCGTCCATCAGCACGGGCAGGCCGGTCGCGCCCAGGATATCGCGCACCCCGGCCGCAATCTCGCCCAGCCCCTTGATGCCGATATCCGGCACGCCATAGCGCGCGCCGACCAGCGGAAAGCCGCCGATGAAGAAGGCGGGATAGCCGGCCTGCTCGATCAACCGGGCGCTCAGCCCGTCATGGGCGCCGATCAGGATCAGCGGATCGTTGGCAGCGAGGACGCTGCGGAACGAGGGGCGGTGCATAATCGTCTGTCTCCGGGTGGCGGCGGCTCCCGGCCATTATAGCAGCCGACGGATATTCCAAAATGTTTCGTCCGTCGATAGCCGGATTCGCCCCGCGATTGACCGGCCATGCGCGGGAATTTACGGTCCGAGTACCGACCGGTTACGCCTCGCGGCCGGTATCGAACCGATGTCCTGGGCTCGGCCGCACGGGAAAGGCACAAATGACAACGCATCGCCTCGGGCTGATCATGAACGGCGTCACCGGGCGGATGGGGACGAACCAGCATCTGGTGCGCTCGATCTGCGCCATCCGGGCCGAGGGCGGTGTGCGCCTCGGCAATGGCGACACGGTGTTTCCCGACCCGATCCTGGTCGGCCGCAACGAAGCGAAGATCGCCGGGCTTGCCGAAGCGAACGGCATCGGGCGCTGGACGACCGACCTCGACGCGGCGCTCGCCGACCCGGCCGACACCCTGTTCTTCGACGCCGCGACCACGCAGATGCGCAAGGAGTTGCTGCTCAAGGCGATCGATGCCGGCAAGGACATCTATACCGAAAAGCCGGTCGCCGAGACGCTGGACGACGCGCTCGCCATCGCCCGCGCCGCCCGCGACAAGGGCGTCAGGGGCGGCGTTGTGCACGACAAGCTGAGCCTGCCGGGCTTGATCAAGCTGCGCATGCTGCGGGATGCCGACTTCTTCGGCCGCATCCTCTCGGTGCGCGGCGAGTTCGGCTACTGGGTCTTCGAGGGCGACTGGCAGGAGGCGCAGCGGCCGTCCTGGAATTACAGGAAATCGGAGGGCGGCGGCATCGTTCTCGATATGCTGTGCCACTGGCGCTATGTGCTCGACCATACGATCGCGCCGGTCCGGTCGGTCTGCTGCCACGGCGCAATCCATATCCCCGAACGCTGGGACGAGGCCGGCGAGCCCTACGACGCCGATGTCGAGGACGCCGCCTACGCCCTGTTCGAACTGGAGGACGGCATCGTCGCCCAGATCAACTCCTCCTGGTGCACCCGGGTGCGGCGGGACGACCTGGCGACTTTCCATGTCGACGGCACCCACGGCTCCGCCGTCGCCGGGTTGACGCGCTGCTTCGCCCAGGCGCGGGTCAACACACCCAAGCCGGTCTGGAATCCGGATGTGCCCCAGACCATCGATTTCCGCGCCGGCTGGCAGGAAGTGCCGGACAACCGGGTCTACGAGAACGGCTTCAAGACCCAGTGGCAGGATTTCATCCGCCATCTCTATGAGGACGCGCCCTGGGACTACACCTTCCTCTCCGGCGCGAAGGGCGTCCAGCTCGCCGAACTCGGCTACCGGAGCTGGCGCGAGCGGCGCTGGATCGACGTGCCGGACCTGGAGCTCTGACCATGCCCTCGGTCGACCTGCCGACACGCGACGGCCGCATCGAATCCTACCGCCTGTCGCCGCCGCTCGCCTTCGAGCCGGCCGGCGCCGACGCCCTGCCCCGCGTCGCCTATGCCGCCGCCCATGTCGTCAACGACCCGTACGCCGATACCGACCCGTGGCTCGATACCGCCCTCGACTGGGAGGCGACGCTCGCCTACCGCGAGCATCTGTGGTCGCTCGGCCTCGGCGTCGCCGAGGCGATGGACACGGCCCAGCGCGGCATGGGCCTGGACTGGCCGACTTCGCGCGAATTGATCCGGCGCTCGGTGGCCGCCGCGAAGGCGCGGGACGGCGGCGGCCCGATCGCCTGCGGCGCCGGCACCGACCATCTGGCGCCGGGCCCGGACACCGGCGTGGACGAGGTGATCCGCGCGTACGAGGAACAGTGCGAGGCTGTCGAGGCCGCCGGCGGGCGCATAATCCTGATGGCGAGCCGGGCGTTAGCCGCCTGCGCCGCGGGCCCCGCGGACTATGAGAAAGTCTACGGCCGCATTCTCGGCCAGGTGCGCGAGCCGGTGCTGATCCACTGGCTGGGCGAGATGTTCGATCCTGCCCTCGACGGCTACTGGGGCGACGACGACCATATGGCGGCGATGGAGGTCTGCCTGTCGATCCTCTCGGCCCATGCGGAGAAGATCGACGGCATCAAGATTTCCCTGCTGGACGACGGCAAGGAGATCGCCATGCGGCGGCGCCTGCCGACCGGCGTGCGCATGTATACCGGTGACGATTTCAATTATCCGGCCCTGATCGCAGGCGACGAGGAAGGCTTCTCCCACGCCCTGCTCGGTATCTTCGACGCCATCGCCCCGGCGGCCAGCGCCGCGCTGCTCGCCATGGCCCGGCAGGACATGGACGGCTATTTCGCGACCCTGGCGCCGACTGTGCCCCTGTCGCGCCACATCTTCCAGGCGCCGACCCGCTTCTACAAAACCGGCGTCGTCTTCATGGCCTACCTGAACGGCCACCAGGACCATTTCACCATGGTCGGCGGGCAGGAGAGCGCGCGCTCGACTCTGCATCTCGCCGAGCTGTTCCGCCTCGCCGACAAGGCCGGCCTGCTGCGCAACCCGGAGACCGCGGCGGCGCGCATGGCCGCGGTGCTGGCGGTGCGCGGCATTGCCTGAGACCCTAACACCCGCAATGCGCGACTTTTCCGGCGATACGGCGCTGCTTTCGCTGAATACGGCCACGGTGCAGGCGCAATGGACGCTGGAGCAGTGCATCGACGGCTGCGCCCGGCACGGCGTCGGCGGCATCGCGCCCTGGCGCGACAAGCTGGCAGAATGCGGCGCCGCGCGGGCCGCCGCGATGATCCGCGACGCCGGCTTGCGGGTGAGCGGCCTGTGCCGGGGCGGCATGTTCCCGGCGGCGACATCGGCCGGCAGGCAGGCGGCGCTGGACGACAATCGCAAGGCCATCGACGATGCCGCAACCATAGGAGCCGAATGCCTGATCCTGGTCGTCGGCGGCCTGCCCGAAGGTTCGAAGGACATCGCCGGCGCCCGGATGCAGGTCCGCGACGGGATTGACGCGCTGCTCGACCATAGCCGCGCCGCCGGCGTGCCGGTGGCCATCGAGCCGCTTCATCCCATGTACGCCGCCGACAGGGCCTGCGTGAACACGCTGAAACAGGCCAACGACCTGTGCGACGCGCTGGGAGGCGGGGTCGGCGTAGCGGTCGACGTCTACCACGTCTGGTGGGATCCGGACCTGGAGGCCGAGATCGCGCGGGCCGGCACGGCCGGGCGCATTCTCGGTTTCCACGTCTGCGACTGGCTGGTGCCGACGACCGATCTGCTGCTCGACCGCGGCATGATGGGCGACGGCGCGATCGACATTCCCAAGATCCGAGGCTGGGTCGAGGCGGCGGGCTATAGTGGCACGTCCGAGGTCGAGATTTTCTCCAAAGACAACTGGTGGCGGCGGGACGCGGACGACGTGCTGACGACCTGCATCGAGCGCCACCAATCCGCGGTGTAGCGGCGATGGCGCGGACCGTGGCGGACATCCCCGAGGCGGCGCTGGCGCGCTTCCGCGCGGGCACGGTCATCCCGGCTCACCCGCTGGCGCTGACTGCGGCGCGGGGATTCGACGAGAGACGGCAGCGCGCACTGAGCCGCTACTACATCGACGCCGGCGCGGGCGGCCTGGCGGTCGGCGTGCACACGACCCAGTTCGCAATCCGCGAGGCCGGATTGTATGAGCCGGTGCTGCGGCTGGCAGCGGAAACGGCGGCGGAGTGGGCCCGCGATCCGCTTTTTCTGATCGCCGGAGTCGTGGGCCGCACCGAACAGGCGGTCGACGAAGCGCGGGCTGCGGCGGGTCTTGGCTATCACGCGGTGCTGCTCAGCCTTGCCGCATTTCGCGGCGCGTCGGAGGACGAACTGATCGCCCATTGCCGGCGCGTGGCGGCGGAGATGCCGCTGGTCGGCTTCTATCTGCAGCCGGCGGTCGGCGGCGTGTCCCTGCCCTTCTCCTTCTGGCGGCGCTTCGCGGAACTGGAGAGCGTCGTCGGCATCAAGATCGCGCCGTTCGACCGCTACCGCACGCTGGACGTCGTGCGCGGCGTCGCCGAGGCCGGCGCAGAAGATCGCATCGCCCTCTATACCGGTAACGACGACAACATCCTGCTCGACCTGCTGACCCCCTGGCGCCTGAAGCGCGGCGACGCGACGGTCGACCTGCGCATCGCCGGCGGCCTGCTCGGCCATTGGAGCGTGTGGGTGAAGTCCGTTGTCGAGCAGCTGGACCGGGTCCGCACCGCGATCGAAGACGACCGGATCGACCGGAACCTGCTGGCGCTGGCCGGCCAGATCACCGATTGCAACGCCGCCTTCTTCGACGTCGCCAACGATTTCCGCGGCTGCATCGCCGGCATGCACGAGGTGCTGCGCCGGCAGTGCCTGCTCGAAGGCGCCTGGTGCCTGGACCCGGACGAGACACTCAGCCCCGGCCAAGCCGCCGAAATCGACCGGGTGTGCCGGGCCTATCCGCATCTCAACGACGATTCCTTTGTCGCGGAAAATCTGGAAAGATGGCTGGCGCGCTGACCCGGCCGGACGGGTTCTGACAGAAACCCGGCCGGGACGGAAAGACGCCGAAAGGAGGCGCCACATGGGACCGGGACTGTCTGCCCAAGCGATCTGGCGATGGACCGCCATCGTCATCGTGCATCTGGCGGTCGTACTGATCTGGTACATCGCGGTCGAGGTCGGCGACGTGCCGAAATTCGTTCTGGCCTCGCCCCGGGAAACCCTCCTGTCGCTGTTCGACACTTATCCCTGGTTCCACAACACCATGGTGACGACGGCCGAAATCTTCGGCGGCTATTTCCTTGCCGTCGTCGTCGGGGTGGGGCTCGCCCTGCTGTTTTCCTGGTTCCGCACGGTGGATACCCTGCTGATGCCGCTCGTCGTCAGCCTGAACATGGTCCCCAAGGTCGCGCTCGGCCCGCTGATCGTCGTCTGGTTCGACTACGGCATTCAAACCAACATCATCATCGCCTTCTCGATCAGCTTCCTGCCGATCCTGATCACCACCGCCCGCGGCCTGCGCGAGGTCGAGCCCGACCTGATCGACCTGGTCAGAACCCTGCGCGCGACCCGACGGCAGATCTTCGTCAAGATCCAGTTGCCCGGCTCGCTACCCTATATCTTCTCCGGCATGAAGGTGGCGGTCGTCCTGGCGGTCGCCGGCGCCGTGGTCGGCGAGATCATTGCGTCGGATTCCGGCCTCGCCTACCTGATCGGCCAGGTCCAGGTGACGCTCGATACCGCGGCGATGATGATGGCGGTGATCCTGATCACCCTGGTCGGCGTCGTGCTGTACCTGATCGTCCTGGGGCTGGAGCGACTGGTCGTGGTGCGCGACGCCCGGGTCGAGACCGTATGACCGCGCAACCGCCCGGCGGCGGCGTGCCCTTCATCCGCCTGGACGGCGTCAAGAAGGTCTTCCGAACCCGCAAGCAGGAATTCCTGGCGGTCTCCGACGCCACTTTCGACGTCAACGAGGGCGAGCTGGTGTCGATCGTCGGGCCTTCCGGCTGCGGCAAGACCACCCTGCTCAAGATCGTCGCCGGGCTCTTCCCGCACGACGGCGGCACGCTGGAGATCGGCGGCGCCGGGAGCGACTTCGACCCGGCGCGCGATGTCGGCATGGTGTTCCAGCAGCCGCTGCTGCTCAAATGGCGGCGGGTGCTGGAAAATGTGCTGCTGCCGGCTGAAATCCTCGGCCTGCCGATGGGCGAGGCGCGCGAGCGGGCGCGCGGCCTGATCGACATGGTCGGCCTGGCCGGCCACGAGCAGAAGTACCCCTACGAGCTCTCCGGCGGTATGCAGCAGCGCGCTGCCATCGCGCGGTCGCTGGTGCACGATCCGCGCCTCATCCTGATGGACGAGCCGTTCGGCGCCCTCGACGCGCTGACCCGCGAGCGCATGAACCTGGAGTTGCTGCGCATCTGGGAGCGGAGCCGCAAGACCATCCTGTTCGTCACCCACGGCATCGCCGAGGCGGTGTTTCTCGGCACCCGGGTCGTCGTACTCACCGCCGGGCCGGCGCGCATGGCCGACCGGATCGACATCGACCTGCCGCAGCCGCGCACCCTCGACATGAAGACCCAGGAAACCTTCGGCGCCTATACCCGCCGTATCTATCGCCTGCTCGGTGTGGCGTAAGCAGGGCGGCCAATATTCGTCCGAAACAACAAGGTTGTCGCCCGCGGCGGCGCGACGTAAGGTTTTTTGCCCGGTTGGATATCTACGGGAGGAAATGCGGGCGCGCCGAAGGCGGCTCGGTTCGCCGCCGGCAGCGGTTCTCCGCACGCGCCTGCGCACGGTTTCAAACCAGCAGCAAGATGGGGACTATCATGATTGGGCGTAAATCAGTGGCAGCGCTGGCCGTCGCCGCGGCCGGCAGCCTGGGCGCGACGCAGGCCGGCGCCGCGGAAAAGGTCGATTTCATTCTCAACTGGATCGCCGGCGGCGACCACGCGCCATACTACTATGCCAAAAAGATGGGCCTGTACGCCAAGGCGGGCATCGACCTGAACATCCAGCAGGGCAAGGGCTCGTCCATGTCGTCGCGTCGCACCGGCGCCGGCAAGAACCCGATCGGCCTGGCCGATCTCGGCACCGCGCTGGTCACCATGGGCAAGGGCGCCCGCATGGTCGCGGTGATGAACGTCTATGCCAACTCGCCCTACGGCATGTACTGGCTGAACAGTTCGGGCATGAAGGGGCCGAAGGATTTCGCCGGCAAGAAGATCGGCAACCCGCCCTGGGACGCAGCGCGCCAGATGTGGCCGGCGCTGGCCAAGAAAGTGGGGATGGACCCGGCTTCGGTGAAATGGGTCAACATCCAGCCGAACGCGAAGCTCGGCGCGCTCAAGGCCGGGTCGATCGACGTCACCACCTCCTTTTACAACATCCACCACATCTTCAAGCGGGTGCTGGGCAAGGACATGGGCTTCTTCCCGTGGAAGACATACGGCATCAACCCCTACGGCAACTCGATCATCGTCAACATGGATTACCTGAAGAGCAACAAGAAGACGGTGGCGGCCTTCGTCTCGGTGACCCAGAAGGCCTTCCAGACCTGCGTGAAGGCGCCGGCGCCCTGCATCGCGGCGCTGGTCGAGGCCAACAAGGGCCTCAAGGCCGCCAACGAGACCGAGAACTGGGGCCTGGTGACCGAGCTGATGAGCGACAAAGTCTCGCGCACGGTGGCGCTCGGCTATTTCGATCCGGACCGCATGAAGGCCGACCACACGCTGATCAACACCTATTTCAAGATCGAGACCAAGTACGCCATCGAGGACCGCTACACCAACGAGTTCCTCGACCGCAGCATCAAGATGCCGAAGATCGACCGCAAGTCGGCCTTCGAGTAATCGGTAATCTGCCGGCGGCAACCCCGGCGCGGGACAAAGCCTGCGCCGGGCGACCGCCGAGGCCCTTCGGATGGACGAAACCTGCGATGCCATCGTCCTGGGGGCGGGCCACAACGGCCTGATCCTGCAAAGCTATCTGGCGCGCGCCGGGCTCGAAACCCTGGCCATCGAGCGCCGGGACGAGCCCGGCGGCGGCCTTACCGCCCTTGAGGACCCGTTTCATCCGGGCCTGCTCCACAACACCCACGCCTTCTTCCTGCGCGCCATTACCGGCATGCCCTGGTACCGGGATCTCGACCTGGAGGGCCACGGCGCCCGGATGATCGAGCCGGACCTGAACGTCGCCATGCTGACCCGCGACGGCGGCGCGCTGGAATGGTGGACCGATATCGACCGCACGGTCGCCTCCTTCGCACAGGTCAGCGAGCGCGACGCGCGCACCCTGCGGCGCTGGTTCGACGAGTTCGGCCCGGTGGTCGAGCGCATCCTGATCCCGGAAGCGACTTCGCCGCCGATCCCACCGGCCGAGCGCCGCGCCCTGCTGGAGAAGAGCGCCGAGGGCCGGCGGCTGCTCGAGGTCAG
>FZLR01000152.1 GCA_900197615.1 Rhodospirillaceae bacterium Spongia-Bin9 | reverse complement strand
CGCCCGAGGGATTGGAGAGCGTCAGCGTGAAGGTCTCCTCGCCCTCGTCATGGGCATCCTGGAGGATCGGCACCGGGACGGTCTTCTCCGTGTCGCCCGGCGCGAAGGTCAGCGTGCCCGAAGTGGCGGTGTAGTCCTCCCCGGCGGTCGCCGAGCCGTCCGAGGTCGCGTAGTCCACCGTCACCGTCGACGACGAGGCGCGCGAGAGCGTCACCGCGAAGTCCACCGTCTCGTCGGCATTCTCGTCGGCGCGCGCATCCGCCACCGCGAGCCCCGGCGGGCCGAGGATCGTGGCCGTGACCGCGTTGGAGAGCTTCTGCCCGTCTTCCGTGCACACCGCGCCCGCCGCCTCGCAGTCCGTCGTCGCGGCGATGGCCACCGTGAGGTCGGCCTTCGACACCGGGTCGATCGCGATCTCCCAGCGGTCGTTGTGCGGCTTGTTCAGCCGCTTCGCCTTCGCCGCGTCGAGCGACTGCCCGTCCTGGGAGATGACCAGCGTCTCGTCGCGCATCGTGCGGAAGCTGTAGCCATGCGGCTTCTTGTTGAACACGACCCGGAACGTCACCCGTCCCGTGCCGGCATGCTCCGCCGGCACGTCCGCGAAGCTCGCGGTCAGGGATGTCGCCGGGGTCTGCGAAGCCGCATCCCGCGGCACCGTTGCCGTGACCGCCGTCGAGAGAGCCTCGCCGCCCGCCGTGCACAGCGCGCCCGCTGCGTCGCAGTCCGTCGTCGCCGGCAGTTCGACCTGCACATCGCCGTTTCCGTCCGGCTCGACGGTGATCCGCCATTCCCGGTTCGGCTCCATGCCGTCCGCCTCGTGGTGCGGGTTGTCGATCCGCCGCGCCCCGGTCACGCGCCCGCCCGTCACCGCGAACGCACGGTCGCGCATCGTCTCGTAGCTCACCGCGAACGCCTCGCTGAACCGGACGTCGAAAGTGAAAGGCGTGCTGCCGTCATGGGCTGCCACGGAGATGTCCTGGAATTCCGCCGTGAGGACGTCCTGCGCCGCCACACTGGTCCGGCGCAGCGACACCGCGACCCGCACCCCGTCCGACGCTCCGTTCCGATACCGCCAGTATTCGCTCGCCGGCTGTGGCGTATTCCCCGCCAGCACCGCCAACTTGCCCCCGTCCGCTCTTTCCGTCTCAAGCCCCGATATCCGGTAGCCATTCCAGTACGCCACCAGCCCCGACGCCGCGGGCAGGGTGGAACCCGTCGACAATACAAACCGCCCATTGGAGTTCACCAGGAACGCGTCAATCGGATAGGTCGCATCGCCGTCCTCGAACGACGTGACGTCCATTTCGCCGAACGACTCCTCCAGCACCCGGCCATATCCCGCGACCCAGAAGTTGAACGGATGCCAGCCGAGCGTCATCGTCGTCGACAGGAGTTCCTCCTCACCGTCTGCGAGCGGCGGATTGACCGGCGCCGGCCACACCGGCGCCGTCGCCGCGCTTGTCAGAGACTCATCGCCGCTCTCGACCCGCACCGAGAGCCGTGCCCCCACATCCTCCGCGGCCGGAACATAGGTGCTTGCCGTTGCATCGGCGATTTCGTCCGAGCCGCGCAGCCACTGATAAGCAATGTCTCCGGCCCGCGCCTCGTCAAAGTTTGCCTCCAGGGCACTGCCAACCTGCGCAAACCCCGTGATCCGGGGCGCGACCGGGGTCTTTGCCACGGCCACGAAGAATCGGTGAGACGCCTCCTCGGTGAGCGGATGATTCTCGGCGCTGCAGATGCGGTCGATTTCGCCTTCTGTGCAAAGCGTGTGAGGCGGCGTTCCCGGCACCAGCCTGACAACGACTTCCGAGACATCGCTGTCAGGCTGGATGCTCAGGAACCAGTCCCTGTAGTTTGGATGACTTTGTGGAGAAACATCATGAACGCTATTCGTGTGAGTGCCGCCCTCCACGATGATCTTTCCCTGGCCTGGCGCGACCATGTCAGGCCGCCGCAGGGGCGAGTCGAAGCTCACCATGAACTTGAATTCAGCGCCCGCCGCGATGTGATGGGGGAGATGGATTTTCGGGAATTTGGCGGTGTATGGTCTGAGGGTGGAGTCCACGGCCCCGGTCTCTTCGGTGGCGTTGTTCTCGGCATCCACGGCGCGCAGTCTGAAACTGTGGCGCGTGTCCTGGGCCATTCCGGCCACGGTGTAGCTTTCGTGGTTCGCTTCGCCGCGGCCGCTGTCGGGAATGGTCGTCCATTCGCCGTACTCGCCGTCGCCCACCTTGTATTTGTATTGGTAGCTGTGCTCCCTGGCGCTGTTGGGGCTGGCATCCCAATTCAGCACAAAGGCGCTGAGGGCCGGCAGCAGGCGGAAGTCGTCCGGCGGCCCGTAGCCCGATTCGTCTTCCTCGATGGTCAGGATGGGGTCGGCTTCGGGGATGTCCTTGAACGGGTGCTGAAGGAGGACGTGGCCCGCGTCGGTGCTGGCCGAAATGCGCAACCGCTTGTCGCGTTCGAGCACGTTGTTGTCCACCGCGGCGATGGTCAGTTCGTTGCGGCTCACGGAGGCGCCGGGCTCGATTACGAGCCGGTTCGGCTTGAGCGTGGCGTCGCTGTTGGCGAGCGTGTAGTCGGCCTCCGTGGCTGCCGAAATGGATTCGACCGCGACATCGACATAGACGCGAATGCCGGTTCTGTCGTTGACCATGAGATGGTTCAGCCTGTGCAAACTGGCGGTCACGGCCGCGACGCCGCCGTTTTCGCTGATGGCTGCGGTGTCGAGGTTCAGCCGGAGCTGCCTTCGTCCCCCCAGCCTGATCGTCGCGTCCTCGGACAGGGGGCGCAGGTCGGCGCTGCAGATCTTCAGGGCCTGCTCCGCCTCTGCCAGCGTGCAACGATACGGCTCGCTGGACGCTTTCAGCGTCATGCCGATGGTTATTGCGTGCCTGTTCGCCTGCATCTGAAAGAGGTACTTCTTCCGGTTCGACCGATCCATGCTCGTGGCATAGCGTCTCGCGTCGATGTACTCGACGTGCGGTGAACGGCGATCGTCGAAGACCATCCGGTTTCGTTCATGGAAGTCGTGGCTGAACTCAGCGTGGACATAACTTTTGAGCTTCTGGTCGGCACCGTGGGCGTCCCAGAATTTCCCGTTCGAAGTCAAGGTGACCGTGAAGGGCGTGAAGGTTTCGGCGCCGACTTCGACCGCCTGGCTGTACCGGCCGCTTTCGCCGGCCCGCAGCCTGAAGCCGTAGCGGGTATCGTAGGCGAGGCCGGTGACCTTGTAGCTGGTGGAATTCGCGCCTCCCGGACCGCTGTCCGGAATGTCGGCCCACGCGCTCCAGGTCCCGCCGCCGATTTTCATCTGGTACTGGAAAGCGAAGTTCCCCGCGACGGCCCGGGTGTCGAGCCCCCACTCCAGCAACACGAAGTCGGGCGCCTCCCTCGCCGTGACGCCGGCCGGCGCCGGGGGGATGGCATCGTCCTCCTCGATGGTGAGCGAAGCCGCGGCGCGGGAGACATCCACGTCCGCCCCGGTCGTGACGGCGACCGCCAGGGTCCTGTCGCGGGTCCTGACCTCGTCGTTCACCGGCGTCACGGTGACCGTGCCAGTGCTGTTCGTCTGGCCCGAGGCGATGGTGAGCACCGTGTTGGAGCTCAGAGTGTAATCCGCCGACGTCGCCGACAACCCGGGGGCCACCGCTACCTGCAACGAAACGTCCGAGCGGGGCGCGGGATCGGCCGTGGCGGTGACGGTCGCCACCCCGCCGTTCTCTGCGATCGAGTCGGGAGAGACGTCGATCTTGATGACGGGCGGGACTTCGATATCGGGCAAAGCGGGCGTGCCGAAGACCTCGATGGCGATCGCCTCATCCGGCCTGTAGGTCCATTCGGATTGCGTGTTTTGGCCTAACAACACAAAGCTGCCGGACGCGGTACTCCATCCATTGAGCCCGGTCTGGACATTTCGCGCGTTTCCCAGACGTACAAAGGCTCTAGCCCCGGACCTGAGGCGGAACCGGATATGGTAGGCGGTCCCGGGCTTGAGTATCGTTTCCCTTTCCGGCACGAGTTCCTGCCAGGAGGAGCCGTTTGGGGCGCCGGACAGGCCGAGGTCCCCAAAAGAGTCGACCTCATCCACGATAGCGGTCTGATTGGGACCCTCGAAAAGATCGAACGCATAATAACGATTGTAGGCCGGCCGGTTGTCCAGCAGGTGGAACCGAATCTTCGACAGCTTGTAGCCGCCCTCCCGGTTTCCCGTGGTGAACCGCTGTGTCCGCTGGACATTGAAAGCCGCCCCGAAGAGGTTGTCCGGGTTGCCGATATATATCGAACCCGACCCAAAATTCAGGCCGTTGGCGACGTATTCGATCGGCGTTTCTTCCTGCGCCTGCAACGGTGTCGAGACCGCCGAGGCGCAGAGCGCTGCAACGCCGAGCGCCGCGGAGACGACGAGCCTCTGCATGGCACGCCTGAGCGGCGGGCCGGGGGCGGCCTTCACGCCGGTTCCGTCATGTTCCGGTTTTGCCTGCATGGGAGCTGCCCGGGTCGCGAATCGGGAAATGCGGAGTCACTGGAGAAGCTGTCCTGGGGGCCGATGCCGCCCCGGCAATGGCGCACCGGCGACCCCGGGTGCCCGATGGCCATCGAATGGCCCTCCTCGGATAAAGCGAGGCAATGCCCGCGGAGCGGGACGACACCTCGTTGGCGGCCGGCGGAGCCCGCGCGGCGCGCATGGCCGCAGCGAAGATGGCGCCCGCCGCGCGGGGGAGCGAGGTACGACCCTGCCGCGTCTCTCACCCATGTTCTTCGTTTCCATCCAGCAGGAGGATTCCGCAGCCGAAGGCCCACACCTACGTTCGCGCGGGAGGGATCCTCCGCCACCTGACGCCGATATGCGCCCTCCGTACGGTAAGGAAGCACGCCTGCAACAGCATCAGTTTATGCGATATGCTCTGAAATGTGCTTTCAGGAATTGCGGACGAGCGTTCAGAATTAGGCTACTATTTCTGATAATGACCAATATGTGACGTTTTCTTTCATATAGCGAAATTCGGGAGGATCGGCGATGAAGGTGCGACATCCGCCTCGGGGAAACGGTCTCCCATCCGTCGCCACGACCATCGCGAGGCTGTCAATTTCCGCGACCGCCGCCTGCTGGCCAGGCTGAAGGCTGGTTTCGCTCTTGCCGAGAAACGGCTGTCCGGCTTCGACCGCGTCGAGTTCATCCGGCCCGACGGCGCCTTCTGCTGCTTCTTCCGTGTGTCGGGGCTCACCGACAGCGCGGAAGCCGCGTCCGGGAATCTCGAGAGCACCGGGGTCGGACTGGCGCCGGGTGCCGCGTTCGGTCCGGCCGGCGAAGGCTACTTACGGCTGTGCTGCGCCCGTCCTCCCGATCTTCTGGACGAGGCCTTCGATGGTCTTGCTCCCATCCTCGGCGGATGAGTCGTGACGGCCTCCGGTCCTCGAAACCGCCTTCCACGCGAAATATCGAATCGATGCTGCCGGACGGATCGAAGCGTTTTCCCGACCGGCAAGCGTTCGCATGGTGTGAAATATGCTTCCAATTACGGCTTGCTACGGGCGTAAAGTGGAGTATTTTTTCAAGTTCCAGTACAAATGGAAGGATTCTTTCAGAATGCCCGATATCGACGATGTGGACGCCGAAATCCTGGACAGCCTGCAACGGAACGGCCGCCTGTCCAACGCGAAGCTCGCGAAACAGGTCTCGCTCAGCGAGCCGTCGTGCTGGCGG
The DNA here is from genome assembly GCA_900197615.1 of Rhodospirillaceae bacterium Spongia-Bin9. Taxonomy (GTDB): domain Bacteria; phylum Pseudomonadota; class Alphaproteobacteria; order Bin65; family Bin65; genus Bin65. The sequence goes on along the minus strand of FZLR01000152.1, from coordinate 2,855 downwards.
CGCGTCAGGCGGCTGGAGAAGGAGGGCGTGATCGAGGGCTACCGGGCGGTGCTGAACCGCCGCAACCTCGGCCTCGGCCTGCTCGCCTTCGTGCAGCTCGGCTTCGGCCAGCACGACCCGGAAGCGACCGCCGAGATGGAGCGCATCCTCTCGGGGTGTCCGCACGTGCTGTCCTGCCACAACACGACGGGCGAAGCGGACTTCCTTCTCCAGGTGGTGGCGAAGGATCTCGACGACTACAGCCGGTTCGTGGAGACGGTGCTCCGGAACCTGCCGGGCGTGATCAGCGTGACGTCCAACCTGTCGTTGCGCGAGCTCAAGCTGACCGGGCGGCTGCCGGTGTCCGCGGACGGGACGGGCTGACGCCCGCGAATTCCCCGTGCGGGGCCGGCGTCCGGCCTCGCCGCTGCCTCCCGCCGCGCCGCCGAGGACCTGGCGCCCTTCCGCCTGCTGGAGGACGGGATCGGGGAGGCCGCGGCGCCCATGTCGAAGGACGTGCACACGATACTGGAAACCGGCGGACAGCCCGACGATAATGAGCGCCTCAGGCTGCCTGGGCGACTGCCCGATCGTCCCGGCTCGCACCGACAATAGGATCAGGGGAAAAATCCATGAATACGGCCGAAGAATTCGAAGCCCTCTGGCCGGGCGGCGTCAATGCGGTTCCGGCCGTAACCCCGGCGCCCCGACCGGCAGATCTCAACGGCAAACGCATCGGATTCCTGTGGGACTACGCGTTCCGGGGCGATGAAATCTTCCCGATGCTGGAAGATTCCCTCACCCGCGCCTACGACGACGTGGAGATCGTCGGTTACGACGCCTTCGGCTCGACCTTCGGCGGCAACGAACACGAGACGCTCGCCGCGCTGCCGCAACGGCTGAAAGAGCTCAGGATAGACGCGGTCGTCTCCGGCGTCGGCTGTTGAGGCGCATGCACGCCCGCCGTGTTGCGGGCCAGCGCCATTGTCGAAAAGTCCGGAATACCCACGGCTTCCCTGATCTGCGACGGCTTCATCGGCCAGGCCGCCGGCATCGCGCCGGGGCTCGGTATTGCCGGCTTGCCGGTGGCCCGGATCGTCGGCCATGTCGACGGGCAGAACCTCGACGAACTGGAACGAAACGTACAGGCGGTGACCGCCAATGCCGTGATCGACTGCCTCACCGATCCGGTCGACTCGGCTACGGCGACGTCCGGACTCACCAACGATACCGTCGTCGCGCGGGGCTCGTTCGACGACGTCAACGAAGTCTTCTACGCGCGCCGCTGGAGCGACGGCCTGCCGATCGTGCCGCCGACGGCCGACCGTGTGGCCGCCTTCCTGGCCCAAACCGACGACGATCCCGATCGCGTTATCGGCGTTCTGAAGCCCTCGGGCTCGGCGGCGACCGTCCGGAACGTGGCCATAAACGGCGCGATGGCGAATTGCCGTCCGGAATATATGCCGGTGCTGATCGCCATTGCCGAAGCGCTCGCCGATCCCGGCTACGGCGTCGAACACAGCGGCGATACCACCGGCGGGGATGCGCTCATCGTGCTGAGCGGTCCGATTGTCGATAAATTGCAGTTCAATTGTGCCGAGGCGGCGCTGCGCGACGGCTATCGGGCGAACACCAGCGTCGGGCGGTTTCTTCGCCTTTTCCTGCGCAACGTCGCCCGCTGCCTGCCGGGCGGCACGGACAAGAGCACATTCGGCCAGACATGGCGCGTCGTCCTGGCCGAGAACGGGGCGGCCGCGCAGGCGCTCGGCTGGCCGTCGTTCAGCGCCGACGCCGGCTTCGAGCCCGACGCGAATGTCGTCACCATCGGCCGGTTTACCGGCAGCGGCGTCGTCGGCTCGATCTACGGCAACGATCCGGAGTCGATTGCCCGGTACCTGGCCGACGGTCTGGTGCGCCAATCGGGCTGGGAGCTCGTCTTCACCGTCGGCTTTTTCCGTGGCCTCTATCGCCCGCTGCTGGTCCTGAGCCCAATGGTGGCGAAGACGCTGGCGCGCAGCGGCACGACGAAACAGCAATTGCGCGCCCTGTTGTTCCGGCATGCCCGCCTGCCGGCGCACAAACTGGAATCCTACATCGGCGCCTGGTCGAACCTGGTGTCCGGGAATCGGAGTTTGATTGAGTTGGCGGAAGCCGGCAAAGCCGCGCCCCTCTACGCCGAAAGCGACGATCCCGAGCGCCTGGTGCCGATCGTCGAAAAGCCGGAGCATATTCTCATGGTGCTGAGCGGCGATCCGTTGCGCTCGAATGCCTGCGTCTTTGCCGGCAACGGCATGCACGGCTTCCCGACCAGCAAACGCATCCGGTTGCCGGGGTAACGGTAAACCGGTCCGAAAGGGCCGAATTCAGGACATTGCCGGCGCGCGACCGCGACAGTACCTCGTCCGTCGCGCCCAATCCGGTTACCGCATCCGCGATACCGTACCGCACCTCGTGCGCGCAACCGGCAGCCCCCGCCGCCGCGGCTCGCGCGGCAGCGGCGGCAGGCGGGTTGGCGTTTGCAGGCGGGCCTGTCCTATTCGTCGATCTCGCCGGTGAAATAGTTGACGTGGGTGTCGCCCTCGAAAAATCTGAAGAAATAGTCTCCGTGGATGTCATTGCCGGCATAGAAATCGGCCAGGCCCTGGTTCCAGTTCGCCCCGCCGAGCACGCCGACCTTGCCCGAATCCGGGTATTCGGTGATTTCGGGCATGTGGTTGGTCGACAGGCACAGATAGACCAGGTCGGCATCGCCGGTGTTGACCAGCTTGTGGGCCAAGTGGCGGCCGACCGGCAGGGCGGCGTAATCGCCCGCAGACACCACGATCTCGTCGTCCCCGATGGACAGCGTGCCGGACCCTTCGAGGATATACAGGGCC
>FZLR01000286.1 GCA_900197615.1 Rhodospirillaceae bacterium Spongia-Bin9 | reverse complement strand
AGGTGAGCCAGGCGTTCATCGGCTGCTGGCTGGGGGGGGGGGGGGGCCTTTTTTTCGTCGGCAGCGGCCGGCTTTGCCTCTTCCGCGCGCCCGGGACCGAGATCGATAGACGCCGGGCGGACGATCCAGGTGTCCGGATCGGCCGGTTCCGTTTCTTCCGGCATTTCGCGCGCGGCGACCGTGTCGGAAGCGCCGATCGGCGTCAGGTCGACAGGCGCCGGCCGCGCAATCCAGGCATCGGGGTCTTCCGCTGCAATTGTTCGCTGCCGCGATTCCGCCGCGCGGCGCGGCCCGAGATCGATCGGTGCCGGGCGGGCGATCCAAGCGTCCGGGTCATGCGCCGCTTCCGGCGCAGAGGTTCGCC
>FZLR01000151.1 GCA_900197615.1 Rhodospirillaceae bacterium Spongia-Bin9 | reverse complement strand
GACCGAATGCCCTGGACGGAACGGTGCGCGAATTCACCTATATTGGCTCGGCTGTCGTCTACCAGGTCGATTGCCCCGCCTTGCCGGCGCCGCTGATCGCGACGGCGCAGCAGGAAATTCCGGTCGGCGAGCGCGTCCGGCTGCATCTGCCGCCCGGCGCCATCAAGCTGCTGCGGCCCGACGCGCCGGTCGGCGGGTCCGAAGCCCGGCCATGAGCGCTTTCCTGTGAGCGCCCTTAAGTGAAAGCGGGCCGCTTTCCCGCCAGTCTGGCGACGCCGGTGCTCCTGGCGTTCGCCGTGTTTATCGTCGCGCCCTGCGTCATGCTGCTGGTCAAGGGGCTGGAGCCGACCGCGGAGACCGGCGAATGGCCGGACTTTACCAACGTCCTCGGCGTGTTCGACAGCAAGGTCGGCCAGCAGGCGCTCAACCGCACCATCCGGATCAGCCTCATCGTCACGGCGGTCTGCATGCTGGCGGGCTATCCGGTGGCGCTGTTCATCGCCCGCTGCGCGCCGCGCTGGCGCGGCCTGCTGCTCGCCGTCGTGATCTTTCCCTTCCTGATTTCCGCCGTGGTCCGCGCCTTCGGCTGGACCGTCCTGCTCGGCGATTCGGGTCTCGCCAACAAGGGGCTGATCGCACTGGGCCTGATCGAGCGGCCGATCGCCCTGGTCCAGAACGAGATCGGCATCATCGTCGGCGAGACCCATCTGCTGATGCCCTACATGATCCTGTCGCTGCTGGCGGTGCTCCAGCGCATCGACCCGAACCTTCGGCACGCGGCGGAGAGCCTGGGCGCCTCGCCGGTGAGCGTGTTCTGGCGCATCGTCGTCCCGCTCACCCTGCCGGGCCTGCTGACCGGGACTTTGCTGGTCTTCAGCCTGGCGATGACCGCCTTCGCCACGCCCTTCCTGCTGGGCGGCGGGCGCACCCCGATCCTGACCACGCTGCTCTACGACTATGCCTTTACCCTGTTCGACTGGCGGCTCGCGGCGGCGATCGGCATCGTCCTGCTGATCCTCGGCATCCTGTTCGTCACGATCCACCGCTTCGTTTCGAGCCGGGGGATGCGCAGCTATGGCTGATTTTTTCCTGCGCTCCGGCCGCGGCCTCGTCACCGTAATGGCGGTCTTCTGGCTGGTCTTCCTGGTCGCGCCGATCGTCGTGACCCTGGCGTCGTCCTTCACCAGTTCGACCTACCTGACCTTTCCGCCGCCCGGCTGGTCGGTGCGCTGGTACCTCTCGGCATTCGAATCGGAATGGGTCTGGTCGACCTTCTGGAACAGCGTCGTCATCGCAGTTGTGTCGACGGCGATCGCCGTGGCGCTGGGCATCGCCGCCGCGCGGGTGCTGGCCCGGCACCGCTTCTACGGCCGCGGCCTGTTCGAATACGCCGTGCTCAGCCCGCTGATCATTCCCGGCGTCGTGGTCGGCTTCGCGCTGCTCAACGTCTCGGTCCTGATCGAGGCCCAGGACGCCGGGCTGCTGAACCTGATCATCGGCCACACCATGGTCACGACGCCGTTCACCCTGCGCGCGGTCTGGTCGAGCATGGCCGGCAACGACATTTCCCTCGAAGAGGCGGCGCAGAGCCTCGGCGCGACGCGCTGGAGCGCCTTCTGGCTGATCGTCTTTCCGCTGATCGTGCCCGGCATCGTCGCCGGCGCCATTATCGCCTTCACCTTTTCCTTCAACGACGTGACGATCTCGGCCTTCCTGTCGGCCCGGGAGGCGCGCACCCTGCCGGTCGAGCTGATGTCGCATATCGAATATCTGCCCGACCCGACGCCGGCGGCGGTCTCCTCGCTGATGATTATCATCACGCTCGCCTTCTTCCTGCTGGTCGAGCGCACGGTTGGGCTCGGCGTGTTCGCGGACCGGTAGGACGGCCATGCCGGACGACTTCATCGCTGCGATCCCGAAGGCGGAGCTGCACCTGCACATCGAAGGGACCCTCGGCCCGGCGCTGCGCGTTGCGCTGGCCCGGCGCAACGGCCTGCCGGTGCCCGACGTCGATCCGGAAGCCGACACCCAGGGCTACGACTATGCCAGCCTCGAGGAATTCCTCGAAATCTACTATCGCGGCATGGACGTGCTGCGCACGGAGCGGGATTTCCACGATCTGACGGCGACCTACCTGCGGCGCTGCCGGGACGAGAACACGATCTATGCCGAGCTCTCCTTCGATCCGCAGCCGCATCTGGCGCGCGGCGTGGCGGCAGAGGCTTTCATGGGCGGGATTCTGGCGGCGGTCGACGAGGCAGGCCGGGACTGGGGCGTTTCGAGCAACCTCATCCTGTGCGTCAACCGCGACCGGCCGCTGGACGAAGCCTGGCCCCTGTTCGACATCCTGCGGCCCTGGCGCGACCGGATCGTGGGCTTCGGGCTGGATTCGGCGGAGCACGGCAACCCGCCGCGCAAGTTCGCCGCCCTGTTCGAGCGCGCGCGCGCCGAAGGCTACCGGCTGACCGCCCATTGCGATGTCGACCAGGAAAATTCCATCGACCATATCCGGCAATGCCTCGACCTGCTGCGGCTGGAGCGCATCGACCACGGCGTCAATGCGGTCGAGGACCCGCGGGTCGTCGAGATCCTGGTCGAGCGCGATATCTGCCTGACCGTGTGCCCGACATTCCGGCCCGGCGACCCCGGCCCGCGCCGGCTCCGCCGCCTGCGCCGGCTGTTCGACGCCGGGGTCCGCGTCACGATCAATACCGACGACCCGGCCCTGTTCGCCAGCGGATACCTGACGGACCTGCTGCGCGCGGTGCAGGAGAGCGGCGGCTACAGCCGCGCCGAGATCGCCACCCTCATGCGCAACGCTTTCCTCGGTTCCTTCGCGGCGGAAGCCGGAAAAGCTGCCATGATAGCGCGCCTGGACCGGTTCATGGCGGGCGCGTGCGGCTGATTTCGGCGCGGCCGGCGTCCCGCAAGGAGAGGCAGATCCGGCACGAACGGATACAAGCGGCCCCTGACGCCGGATGAGATCGCATCCGTGGACGACCGAGAGATCGACTTCAGCGACATTCCGGAACTGGACGCCGCATTCTGGCGCGAAGCCGAACTGGTTCGGCCCGACCGTGCCGACCGGATCGCGCTCCGGGTCAAGCGTTCGGTGCTCGACCATTTCCGGGCGCCGGGCCGGGGTTACCGGACTCGGATCGACCGCGTGCTCGAAAGCTTTGTGAAGGCGCAACGCGGATCGGAGGGATAAGAGCGTCGATCGGAACGCGGCGCCCTTCGCGCTACGCCGGCGCCAGGTGGGTCCAGCCGGACCAGGCCATGTAGCATCCGACGAGCAGGATCAGCACGCCGGAGACATAGGGGGCCGCCGCAAGGAACCGGCCTATGCCCGAAAAACGCTTCGTCGCGTAGCGCAGGCCGAGGACGGCGGCCATGCCGGCGCCGACCAGCGTAACCGCGAGGCCGATCGAGAAGGACGCGACCATGCCGACGCCGAGCCAGAACTGCCCGATGCCGAGGCAGAGCAGCAGCACGGTGATCGCGGCGGGGCAGGGGATCAGCCCGCCGACCAGCCCGAACCCGACGGTCTGCACATGGGTTGCCGTGCGGCCGGCGAACCGGGTCTCGATCTCGCGCGCATGGGCGCGGGCGTGCGCGTCTCCGTCGTGCCCGTGGCTATGATCGTGCCCGTGGCTATGATCGTGCCCGTGGCTGTGCTCGTGGCTGTGCTCGTGGCCGTGCCCATGGCTGTGCCCGTGGACATGAGGGTGATTGTGCCGGGCGCGCGCCCGGCGGAACGCCTGCCAGAGCATGAACAGGCCGACGGCCATGACGACCGCCCCGGCGCCCCCGACGAAATAGGGCTCCAGTTTTTCGCCGATCGCCGCGTCGCCGTAGGATAGCGCCAGCAGCGCCAGCACCCAGACGACGATGCTGTGCGAGAAGGCGGCGGAGATGCCGAGCAGGACGGCCTGGAACGGCGTCCCGCGGACCGCGACGATGAAGGCGGCCATCATGGTCTTGGAGTGGCCCGGCTCGAGGCCGTGCAGCGATCCCAGGACCAGGCCGACGGCGGCCAGATAGAGGAACGATGTCGAACCGTCCTGGATCAGGGAAATCAGGTCCATGGGGCCGGCCCTTCCCGCCTGGAGACAGTTGGCGATCCGCTTGAATCCGGTAGGACCGGCCGCAGTCGGCCCCTGTCACGCACTCCGCCGTGCCTCGCCGGCGGCCTCCAGGAAGCGGGCGAGGTATTGGCCGGTGTAGCTTTCCGGCACGTCCGCGACGTCTTCCGGGGTGCCGGCGGCGACGATCCGGCCGCCCTTGTCGCCGCCCTCCGGGCCGAGGTCGATAATCCAGTCGGCGGTCTTGATGACCTCCAGATTGTGCTCGATCACGATTACCGTGTTGCCGGCGCCGACCAGCTCGTGGAGCACGTCGAGCAGCTTGCGCACGTCGTCGAAATGCAGGCCGGTCGTCGGCTCGTCGAGGATGTAGAGGGTCCGCCCGGTGGCGCGTTTCGACAGTTCCTTGGACAGCTTGACCCGCTGGGCCTCGCCGCCCGAAAGCGTCGTCGCCGGCTGGCCGAGCTTGATATAGCCGAGGCCGACACGCTGCAGCGTCTCCATCTTCGAGCGGATCGCCGGGACGGCGCGGAAGAAGTCCGCAGCCTCTTCCACCGTCATGTCGAGCACGTCGGCGATCGACTTGTCCTTGAAGGCGATCTCCAGGGTTTCGCGGTTGTAGCGCTTGCCCTTGCACACGTCGCACTGGACGTAGACATCCGGCAGGAAATGCATCTCGATCTTGAGCACGCCGTCGCCCTGGCAGGCCTCGCAGCGCCCGCCCTTGACGTTGAACGAGAAGCGGCCGGGCTTGTAGCCGCGCGCGCCGGATTCGGGCAGGCCGGCGAACCAGTCGCGGATCGGGCCGAAGGCGCCGGTGTAGGTCGCCGGGTTGGAGCGCGGCGTCCGGCCGATCGGCGACTGGTCGATGTCGATGATCTTGTCGAGATGCTCCAGCCCCGCGATATCGCGATGGGCGCCGGGCAGGGTGCGCGCGCCGTTGAGCCGCCGGGCCGCCGCCTTGTAAAGGGTCTCGACCACCAGGGTGGACTTGCCGCCGCCGGAAACCCCGGTCACGCAGGTGAACACACCGAGCGGGAATACGGCGTCGATCTGCTGGAGATTGTTGGCCGCCGCCGCGCTGACGGTCACCGCCCGCCCGCCGGGGCTTGCACGCCGGTGCGGCGGTATGGGTATCGCCTTGCGGCCGGTGATGTAGTCGGCGGTCAGGCTGTCCGGCGTCTGGAACACCTTGGCCGGGGGGCCGATGGCGACGACCTCGCCGCCATGCACGCCGGCGCGCGGCCCCATGTCGATCAGCCAGTCGGCGTCGCGGATCGCCTCCTCGTCATGCTCGACGACGATGACGGTGTTGCCGAGGTCGCGCAGCCGCTCCAGGGTATCGAGCAGCCGGCGGTTGTCGCGCTGGTGCAGGCCGATGGAGGGCTCGTCGAGCACATAGAGCACGCCGGTCAGGCCCGAGCCGATCTGGGACGCCAGGCGGATGCGCTGGCTCTCGCCGCCGCTGAGCGTGCCTGAATTGCGCGACAGGGTGAGGTATTCGAGTCCGACATTGACCAGGAAGCCGAGCCGCTCGTTGATCTCCTTCAGGATGCGCCCGGCGATCTCCATCTGCTTGGCGCTCAGCCGTTCCGGCAGCGCGGCGAACCAGTCGCGGGCGCCGGCGATCGACATCTGCGCCGCCGCGCCGGCGTGCATCTCCGCGACCCGGACGGCCAGCGCCTCCGGCTTGAGCCGGAAGCCGTCGCACGCCGCGCAGGGCGCAATCGTCTGGTATTTGCTCAGTTCTTCGCGCACCCAGCTCGAATCGGTCTCGCGGAAGCGCCGGGCCAGGTTCGGGATCACGCCCTCGAACGGGCGCGTCGTCTCGTATTTGCGCAGCCCGTCGTCGTAGCGCATCGAAATCGGCACACCGCCGGAGCCGAACAGGATGGCCTCCCGGTCCTTCTTGCGCAGCTTCCTGAACGGTGTGGACAGCTTGAAGCCGTAGTGGGCGGCGAGGCTCTTGAGCGTCTGGCCGTAATATTTCGAGCTGGTGTCGGCCCAGGGCGCCAGCGCGCCGTCGTCCAGGCTGAGCGCCGGGTTCGGCACGACCAGTTCGGCGTCGAACTCCGCCTGGACGCCGAGGCCGTCGCAGGACGGGCAGGCGCCGAACGGGTTGTTGAAGGAGAACAGCCGCGGCTCGATCTCGTCGATGGCGAAGCCGGAGACCGGGCAGGCGAACTTGGCGGAAAAGGTCGTGCGCGCGCCGCTGTCGGCATCCTCGACGAACAGCAGGCCGTCGGACAGCTCCAGCGCGGTCTCGATGGAATCGGCGAGCCGGGTCGCCAGGTCGTCGCGCAGCACGATCCGGTCGACCACCACGTCGATATCGTGCTTGAACTTCTTGTCGAGCGCCGGCGCTTCGTCGACCAGGTAAATCTCGCCGTTCACCTTGACGCGCTGGAAGCCGCGCTTCTGCAGGTCCTGGAATTCCTTGCGGTATTCGCCCTTGCGGCCGCGCACGATGGGCGCGAGCAGGTAGAGCCGGCTGCCCTCCGGCATCGCCATCACGGCGTCGACCATCTGGGAGACGGTCTGGCTCTCGATCGGCAGGCCGGTCGCGGGCGAATAGGGGATGCCGACCCGCGCCCATAAGAGGCGCATGTAATCGTAGATTTCGGTGACGGTGCCGACGGTCGAGCGCGGGTTGCGCGAGGTCGTCTTCTGCTCGATGGAGATCGCCGGCGACAGGCCCTCGATATGGTCGACGTCCGGCTTTTCCATCAGTTCGAGGAACTGGCGGGCATAGGCCGACAGGCTCTCGACATAGCGGCGCTGGCCCTCGGCATAGATCGTGTCGAAGGCGAGGGAGGATTTGCCCGAGCCGCTCAGCCCGGTGATGACCGTCAGCGTGTTGCGCGGGATCTCGACATCGACGTTCCGGAGATTGTGCTCGCGCGCGCCGCGCACCCGGATGTGGGTCACCCCGGCCCCTTCGATAACATCGGCGTCGGGCGCAGGCCGGGCGACGGTATTGAGGGTTCGGGGCATTGGGTCGGCAGGAAAATCGGGCATAGTTCAGGTGGAATATTCAACTCGGCCATCGGCCCGTCCGCGTGCCCGCCAATATGGTGCGGGAAGGCCGGGAAAGCGACTCGGATTTGGGGGGAGGGCCGATGCCGGCCTGCCGAATCGCGGACCGAAATTTCGACCGGCCGTTTCCCCTCCCCGTCATTTCGACCGACTGTTTCCCCTCCCCGTCATTTCGACCGACCGAAGGGAGTGGAGAAATCTTTCAACTACGGCGCCCCGGACCCAGCACCGCGCAGGAAAGATATCTCCGCTCCACGGTCCTGCGGACCGCTCCGGTCGATATGACACGAATCGGTAAAGGGCAAGGTAGGTACCCGGCTACAGCGCCTCACTCTCCGAATAACTCCCGCGTCCTGTGCCAGTCCTCGATCGATTCCTCCGGATAGACGTCGAAATGGCGCTCTTCCGCCGAGGCGTCCGGAACCGGGCACCAGCCGGGTTTCGAGCCGAGCATGAGGTGGACGCGCTCCGGCGCCGCCGGCAGTTCGGTGTCGATGGCGGAGGCGAGGGGGTGGACCAGGTCCGGCCAGCGCGGGTCCCACAGCCAGAGATGGCTGCCGCAGCGCCGGCAGAAATGCCGCATCGCCGTGCTCGTCCGGCCGTCGATCGTCGCCTGGTAGATCGCCAGATGCTCGCCGCCTTCGATCCGCAGGGACGGCGTCTCGCCCATGATGTTGATCGCATATCCCCCGCCGCCGGTCGTCTTGCGGCAGATCGAGCAGTAGCAAAGGTTGAACGGGTAGGGCGTGCGGCTCTCGACGCTGAACGTCACCGCGCGGCAATGGCAGGAGCCTTCGAGGAGCATGGCGAATCTTTCGGTTCGGGCCTTCCGGCCTTCCTGTTGGGGGCGGGGGCAGGTTATAACGCTTGCCGACGCGGACCAGACGAATTAAACAAGAGTCGCGACTCGAACGAACGGGGAACATTATGGCAGGCAGCGTCAACAAGGTCATCATCGTCGGCAATCTGGGGCGCGATCCCGAAGTCCGCACGATGCAGAGCGGCGACAAGGTCGCCAACTTCTCCGTCGCGACCTCCGAGCGCTGGAAGGACCGCAACACCGGCGAGATGCAGGAGCGCACCGAGTGGCACCGCGTCGTCATCTTCGGGCGCACCGCCGAAGTCGCCGAGAAATATCTGAGAAAAGGCTCCAAGGTCTATATCGAGGGCCAGCTCCAGACCCGGAAGTGGGAAGACAACCAGACCGGCCAGGAGCGCTATACGACCGAAATCGCCATCCGGCCCTATCGCGGCGAGATGACCATGCTGGACAGCCGGCGCGACGGCGGCGGCATGAGCGAGAGCTACGACCAGGGCGGTTCCTACGAATCGGGCGGTCGCGGCGGCGGCGGTTCGAGCGGCGGCGCGGGCGGCGGTTACGGCGACCGGCAGCAGGGCGGCGGCGCCCCGGCGCCGGCCGGAGCGGACTTCGACGACGAAATTCCGTTCTGATCCGACTTTCCGGGTGCGGGGCGGCCCATTCGGGCGTAGGGGAGGGTTTGAAATTTGTCCGCCAAGGAGATTTCCTACACTGTCTCTCATATTTTTCGTTTACTATCAATG
>FZLR01000143.1 GCA_900197615.1 Rhodospirillaceae bacterium Spongia-Bin9 | reverse complement strand
CCCGGGGCCCGCCGGGGGGGGCGCGCGCCCCGGCCCCGCCCGTGCCGCGCGCCGACTCGCGAAAGCATAACCTCCGCCCGTGTTCGAGACCTGGATTCAGCAGCTGGTCAACGGCCTCACCATCGGGGGGATGTACACCCTGGTGGCCGTGGGCTTCACACTGTTCTTCGGGGTCCTGCGGCTGATCAATTTCGCCCATGGCGAGGTTTTCATGCTGGGCGGATTCACGGGTCTGGTCGTGGCCTGGCTGGCCCAGGACCTTGGCATCGAAAGCGGGCTCCTGATCATCTTCCTGATGTTCGTCTTCTCCATGGCGGTCTGCGCCGTCATCGGCGCGCTTATGGAACGCTTCGCCTACCGTCCGGTGCGCGGCATGCCGGTGCTGATCATGCTGGTGACGTCGCTCGCCGTGGGCATCGTCGTCCGCGAGGCGGTCAAGGAGTTCTTCCCCGAAGGGGCCAACCCCCACGCCTTCTATTCGCCCTTCAAGTACGACAGCTTCAAACTCGGCTCGGTGGTCCTCGACTACACACAGATCGGGCTGATCCTGACCTCCATCATCCTCGTTTGCGGGGTCTACCTGCTGGTCGCCAAGACCTGGGTCGGCCGCGCCATGCGGGCGACGTCGGAGGACCTCGACGCAGCGCGGATGATGGGCATCGACGTGGACATCGTCATCCGCAACACCTTCTTCCTCGGCTCGGCGCTGGGCGGCGTAGCCGGGGTCATGAACGGCCTCCTGTACCTGTCCATCCGCTTCGACATGGGCTGGGTAATGGCGATCAAGGGGTTTACCGCCGCGGTCGTCGGCGGCCTCGGCAACATCTACGGCGCCATGTTCGGCGGCTACATCGTCGCCGCCGTGGAGGTTTTGGTGGTGGCGCTGATCCCGGAGGGCTCGCGCTACAAGGACGTTTTCGTGTTCCTGCTCCTGATCGGGGTCCTGGTGTTCCGCCCCTCGGGCCTCCTGCGGGCGCCGGAACAGAAAGTGGGTTGAGGCGGGGGAGTCGGCGCGGTGCCCGAAGTCGATTTCATAGATACCCAGGTTGCGCGCGAAGACACGCGGACGCTGGCGGAGAAGGCCAGGGACCGCTTGATGCTAGGCGGTGGCCAGGTGGCGCTGTTTGCCGCCTTCCTGGTCGGCATAGCCCTGGAGGACGCCGTCCTGGTGACGGGCTTCCTGCTGCTCGTTGTCGTCGGCGCGATCGGCTGGGGCCGCATGCCGAAGCTCAACCGGTGGGCCGGGAAACGCCTGGCGAAAGACAAGCGCTTCGCCCAGCTTATCCTGATCGCGCTGCTGGCGGTGTTCCCCTTCGTCTTCCTCGACAACCCCTACCTGATCCACTTGGGCGCGCTCGCCGCCATCTTCGCCATCATGGCCCTGGGGCTCAACATCACGCTCGGCTTCTGCGGGCTGCTGGATGTCGGCTTCGCCGTCTACTTCGCCGCCGGCGCCTATGCCAGTTCGCAGCTCGCAGTGATCTTCGACGTCAGTTTCTGGATCGGGCTGCCGATCGGCGGGCTAACGGCCGCCTTTTTCGGCTTCCTGGTCGCCTGGCCGGCGCTCCGGGTCAGCGACCACTATCTGGCGCTGGTGACGCTCGGCTACGGGCTGATCATGAACCTGCTGCACCGCAACTTCACGTTCCTGACCCACGGCACCGACGGGGTCATCAACATTCCGCCGCCCTCCATCTTCGGCTGGGATTTCGTCACTCCCATCGAGATCGGCGACCTGGAGTTGCCGTTCCAGATGAACTTCTACTTCCTGGCCCTGATCATCGCGATGCTGACCGTCTTCGTCAGCATCCGGCTGCGGGATTCCAACCTGGGCCGGCAGTGGGAGGCCATCCGCGAGGACGAGGTGGCGGCCCGGTGCTTCGGGGTCAACGTGCGGCGGCTCAAGATCATCGCCTTTTCCACCGGCGCCTTCTTCGGCGGCATCGGCGGCGCGGTTTTCGCGCACATGATCGGTTTCGTGCATCCAGACAATTTCGTCCTGCTGACTTCCATCATGATCCTGGCGATGGTCATCATCGGCGGCATGGGCAACGTCGCCGGCGTCGTGGTTGGCGCCGTCGCCCTGACCCTGATCCCGGAGCGCCTGCGCGAGTTCGAGGACCTGCGCATGCTGCTGTTCGGCGGCGCCCTGGTGCTGATCATGATCTACCGGCCCCAGGGCCTGTTTCCCAACTCGCGCCGGCGCCGGGAATTGCAGGCCGAGAAGATAAATACGCTGATCGCCGAATCCGGACGCGACGATGCCGAAGCTCCGGGCCTGCCGGACGAAGTGAAGGTTTGAGGGGGCGGGGAGGCACGGCATGGCTGTAGACGAAACCGCCGCAACCATCCTGGCCAGCGAAGCCCTGACCAAGAATTTCGGCGGCGTAATGGCGGTCAACGACCTCAGCCTGGAGGTCCGCGAGGGCGAGATCACCGCCATCATCGGGCCCAACGGATCGGGCAAGACGACGTTCTTCAACCTGATCATGCACCTTTACGACGCCACCTCGGGGCAGATCCTCTTCGGCGGCGAGCGGCGCAATCTGCTCGACCTGCCGACCCACAAGATCAACGCCCAGGGTCTGGCACGGACTTTCCAGACGCTGCGCCTGTTCCCCAACCTGACGGTGCTGGAAAACGTGCTGGTTGCCATGAGCGCCCATGTCAACGCGGGTTTCCTTCCGGCGCTGATCAAACCCAGGTCGCTGCGCGAACAGGACAAGGGCGCCGAGGAGAAGGCCCTGGAGACGCTCTCCATGTTCGGGGCGCGGCTCATCAGCATGTGCAACGAGCCGGCGTCGTCGCTCTCTTACGCCAACCGCCGGCGGCTCGAAATCGCCCGCTGCGTCGCCTCGCGGCCCAGATTGATCCTCCTGGACGAGCCCGTGGCCGGCATGAACCCGACCGAGACAAGGGGCGTTATCGAGGACATCCAGCGCATCCACGAGAAGGGCCACACGGTGCTGCTCATCGAACACGATATGAAGCTGGTGGAGGGCGTGGCGCACCGGGTCTTCGCGTTCGACCACGGCACCAAGATCGCCGAGGGCTCTTTCCGCGAGGTCTCCACCCACCCCGCCGTCATCGAGGCCTACCTCGGAAAACGGGCGGCCAGGCACTAAGACCGCGTATCGATCTCCGAACCTGGGCCGGCGCCATTTCGCGACGGCGCGCAATCGGCCTTAGGGCGTCCCGTTCAATATCAGGTCGCTGGCCTTTTCCGCCATCATGATGGTCGGGGCATTGGTGTTGCCGGAGACGATCGCCGGCATGGCCGAGGCATCGACGACGCGCAGGCCCCGCATGTCGCGGACCCGGAGCGCCGGATCAACCACCGCCATGCTGTCCTTGCCCATCCGGCAGCTGCTAGTCGGGTGATAGATGGTTTGCGAATTGTTGCGGGCAGCTTCGAGCAACTGCTCGTCGGACTGTATGTCCCGGCCCGGCAGATGCTCGCGCAGGACGAATTTCGACAGCGCCGGGGAATCGACCAGCTTCCGGGTGACCTTGAGGCCATCGACAACCGTCCGCCGGTCCAGCGGCGCCGACAGGTAGTTCGGCTGGATCGCCGGGTGGGCTGCGGGATCCGGCGACCGGATGGCGATTCGCCCGCGGCTTTCGGGCCGGAGCTGGCAGACCGACATGGTGATTCCGGAAAAGGGGTGCATGTCCAGGCCCGGCTTGTCGGCGCTGAGTGGCTGAAAGTGAAACTGGATGTCCGGCGTCGCCAGCTCCGGCCGGGTCCGGCAGAAGATGCACACCTGGCTGGCGCCCATCGCCATCGGCCCGCGCCGCGCCGCGGCATAGCGCAAGCCGATCGCGATGCGGCGCGCCGGACTGTTGATCTCGTCGTTGAGCGTCGGAACGTTGACCTCGTACACCGATCGGACCTGGAGATGGTCTTGCAGGCTTTCGCCGACACCCGGCAGGTCGCGCCGCACCGGTATTTCGAGCGATTGCAGCAGCGCGCCAGGGCCGATGCCGGAAAGCTGAAGAATTTGCGGCGAGCCGATGGCGCCGGCCGACAGGATGACCTCGCCGCCGCTGCGTACTCTTGCCTCGCGGCGCGCCTGTCCGACGCGGAACGCGATACCGGCGGCCCGTTGCGTATCGCCGGCGTCGAACAGCAGGCGTTCGGCCAGCGCGTGTGTCTGCACGGTCAGATTTCTGCGCGACCGGACCGGCCTGAGATAGGCCGTTGACGCCGAGCAGCGTTTGCCGTTTCGCGCGGTCAACTGAAAATAGCCGGCGCCTTCCTGCCGGGCGCCGTTGAAATCGTCGTTGCGCGGAATGCCGATTTCTTCGGCAGCGGCGATCAGCGCTTCGCAGACATCGCGCCGCGTCCGCATGTCGGTGACGGCGAGTGGCCCGCCCGTGCCGTGATAAGCGTCGGCGCCGCGCTCCTGGTCCTCGGCGCGCCGGAAGTAGGGCAATACATCGTCATAGGACCAGCCCTCGTTGCCGAGCTGGCGCCAGTAATCGAAATCCTCTTTCTGGCCGCGAATGTAAAGCAGGCCGTTGATCGAGCTCGATCCACCGAGAACCTTGCCGCGCGGCCAGTCCAGGCTGCGCCCGTTGAGGCCGGGGTCGGGATCGGATTTGTAGCACCAGTCGGTCTTCGGATTGTGCAAGGTTCTGAAGTAACCGACCGGGATATGGATCCATGGGTTGCTGTCCCTCCCGCCGGCCTCCAACAGCAGCACGCTTTTTGACGAATCTGCGGACAATCGGTTGGCCAGCACGCAACCGGCCGATCCGGCTCCGACGATAATGTAGTCATACTCCATCGCTGGCTCGTACCCGGGTTTTCGAAACGGCATGCGCCGCCATTCAACACTTGCCGCAGCCAAAAAAAGAGTCAACAATGAGATTGTCAGTCTCAAACTTTGCCAATTCTGTCAAAGAATGGGTGTGGCGGCTCCAACCCGATGCATCAGGGGAAAAACATCCATGCAATCGATCCCGGAAAAACTGAAAGGCGTTTCGCGGCGCGACATGTTGCGGGTCTCGGGCCAGTTCGGCCTGACGTCGACACTGATCGCAGCGTCCGGCCTCGCCGGCGCGATCACGGCTCCGCAACTCGCCGAGGCGGCCAATTCGACCTACAAGAAACGCTTCGGCAAGAAGTCCCGGTTCAAGCTGAAATTCGGCGCCGCGGGCTTCAATGAACGCAACCTGCTGATCGAACGGGCCGGTTGCCTCCAGTTCGTGAACGATCTGGAAGAGCGTACCGACGGCGAGATCCAGGTCGAGTTCATCGGCTCGAACCAGATTTGCGGCCAGCTGAACTGCGTAACCAAGACCCAGCAGGGCATCGTCGACATCTACGCCGCGTCGACGCAGAACTCGGCCGGCGGTGCGCCCTATCTGAACGTGCTGGACTATGCCTACATGTTCCCGTCCCGCGCGGCGCAATATCACTTCCTGTACTCGCCCAAGAGCATGAAGGTGCTGCGCGAGCCTATGCGCAAGCGGCATGGCATAGAATTCCTGTTCTCGCATGCCGAACTGCGCGGCATCCAGCTCGGCCTGAAGTGGAAGGACAAGCCGCTGGTCAAGAGCGTGAAGGATCTGGCCGGCACGAAGAACCGCGTGACGGGCACGCAGCTAGGGCGCATCGCGATGAAGCTGATGAACCTGAACCCGACGCCGATCGCCTGGGCGGAAACCCTCGACGGCCTGAAACAGGGCTTGGTCGACGGCGCCGAAACCTGGCCATCCGCCGTGGCTTACGCCAATATGTCGCCGGTGGTCTCCCAGTGCGTCGACCTCGAATTCTTCTGCGGCACCGAACATACGGCAATGAGCAGCAAGACGTTCGACAAGCTGGGCGGCGAACTGCAGGATGCCGTGATGGAATCAGCCTATCTGACCCAGGTCCATGTCCAGGCGGCCAACGAGGTGTCCCTGGTCAACACGGTCGGCTTCTCCAATCCGCAACTGCCCAACACGCTGTTCGCCAAGCACAACGTCCGCGTTGCCTGGTTGAACGCCGCGGCGCGGCGCGAGGCAGAGGAAATGTGTTCGCCGGAATTCCAGCCCAAGCCCTGGGAACGATGGCGGGAACGGCTGAACAAATGGTCCGGCGGCCTCGACACCTACAAGTATATCTACGACGTCGCACGAGAGATTCCGGCCAATACGCTGGCCGAGAATGTTGAGCCGCGGCGCTGGTGGAAGAGCTAGGGGCCGGTCCGCCCAGCGGACTTCCGGCGAAGGGAGCGGGCTTCGGATTCGGAGCCCGTTTCCGTTTCCGCCGCCGGAATGGACATCCCGCCCGGCTGCCGGCATGATCGGCGTACCTCGGCGGAACATTTGTCCGCCCTGCAGCCGGCGGGAGAGCGCCGCAGGGGACCGGCAGGGATAGGCGCATCCGACGGCATGGAGAGGCAGCCATGTGGCTGATAAGATGGATCGACGCCAATATCGAGCGGGTCGTAATCCTGGTCGCCTATGTGTTCATGGCCGGGATCATCTTTGTCGAAGTGATCCGGCGTTTCCTGCTGAGTGAGCAGGTTGCCTGGTCTTCGACCATTCCGATCTACCTGTTTCTCTGGATTGTCTGGATCGCATGCGCTCACAATGTGCGCATCCGGGCGCATCTCAGCTTCGACGAAGTCCGCAACAAGCTGTCCCAGCGCGGGCAGTTGCTCTGCCTGTTGCTTGACGCCGTCCTCTGGATCGTCTTTTCCGCCATCGTCATTTTCTACACCTCGAAGCAGGTCCTGCTGTCCAAGGACAATTTCGCCATCGTCCAGGGGACCGACGATGTCATGCAGTGGTGGTTCTACATCGCCACGCCGCTCGCATTCTCCATTTTGATCGTCCGTGTCCTGCAGAATGTCGCGAAGGATGTATCGGACTACCGGAACGGCCGGCCTCTGAAAGTTCAGACCGGCATGCTCGGCGAATAGGAGGCGGGCATGCAGACCCTCTGGATCATTCTGGTCTCCGGAATAGTAACCGTCTTTTTCGCCGTCGGCGTGCCGATTTTCCTGGTGATCGGCTTCTGGGTCATCGGCGTCAGCCTTGCGATCGACTTCACCCTCGCCAACCTCGGCGTCACCCTGTTCGAAGGATTGAACTTCTTCGGCCTGCTGGCGCTACCGCTGTTCATTCTGACCGGCGACCTGATCAAGGGCGCTGGCATCGCCAAACGGTTGTCGGAGGTCGCGTTTTCGATTCTGGGCTGGCTTCGCGGCGGCCTCGGTATGGCATCCCTCGGCGCCTGCGGCCTGTTCGCGGCGATTTCGGGCTCGAATTCGGCGACTACCGCCACCATCGGCTCGATCATGCATCCGGAGATGACCAAGGGCGGCTACAACAGGAATTTCGCCGCCGCCACGATCGCCGCCGGCGGCACGGTCGGCATCATCATCCCGCCTTCCATCATCTTCATCGTCTACGGCTTCCTGATGAACCTGTCGATTTCCGACCTGTTCATCGGCGGTCTTCTGCCGGGCGTGCTGATGATCGTCGCCATGCAGTTCGTTTGCTGGCTGATCTGCCAGTTGAACGGCTGGGGGCATCTGATCTCGATCGACCTCCGCCGGATCGTCAAGACGGCCATCGGCGCCTGGATCGGTTTTGCGGCGATCATCCTGGTTATTTGGGGAATTTATTCGGGTAAATTTTCGCCAACCGAAGCGGCGGGCGTCACCGCAGGATTCTGCACGATCGTTGGTCTGATTTTCTATCCGATCTATCGCTATGTACACCGGAACAAGACGGTGAGCCGGGAACAGATCGAACAGGAAGAGGCAGCGGCGCTGTCCGTGGCCGACAGCGCCGGCCGCGGCAACCTGGCGGCGGAGCAGTATTCGGAGAGCACAGGGTATCTCGAGCGGATCGTGATCCCCGGCTTTTCGTTCCGCGAACTGCCCGACCTGATCATGCGGTCCGGTCAGATCACCGGCGTTCTTGCGCCGCTGATCGCGATCTCCGTCGTAATGCAGCAGATCCTCACCCTGCTCGGCGCCAAGGAATTGTTCACCGGTTTCGTCGGCGGAATGGGTGGCTACTATGCCGTGCTGTTCGTCTGCATGGCGATCGTGCTGCTGGCCGGAACAATCCTGGAAAGCCTGCCGAACACCATCATCTTCGCGCCCATCCTCGCGCCGATCGCCGCGCAATTCGGCATCGACCCGATCCATTTCGCGGTCGTGTTCCTGATCGGCGACGCAATCGGCTTCATCACGCCGCCCTATGGCCTGAACCTCTACGTCGCCAGCGGCATCACGGGCATCCCGTATTTCCGGTTGCTGTATTACACCATGCCCTACTTTATTGCGCTGTCGATCGTATGGCTGGTGGTGGCCCTGGTGCCGGATATCTCGACCGTGTTGCTCGTGCACGAAGGGGCCGGAACCTTTCAGCAATAACGTAACGACCGGACAGAGGCCAGTTGGACAAGCCGTCACCGTTGCAGCAGGATCGTCTTCCGGCCGGCCTGCGCACCCTCGCCGTCATTCAGGCGCTGCTGGACGCCGGCGTCCCCTTGACGCCGACGGCGATCAACGACCGGCTCGCACTGCCGAAGGCAACGATCCATCGGATTTGCCAACGCCTTGTCGATTCCGGATGGCTGGTCCGCGACATGGATGGAAAGCGCCTGCTGCCGGGCCGGCAGTTGCTCGCGTTCACCGGCCGCGTAGCGGTCTTTTCGCGATTTCTTCAGGCGCGGGTCGCCATTCTGCGACGCCTGTCGGAGTCGATCGGCGAGACCTGCAATATCACCATTCCGGACCGGGAGGGCATGGTCTACCTCGACCGTGTCGAGACGCGCTGGCCGTTGCGAATTCAGCTGCCGGTCGGCGGAACGGTGCCCTTCCATTGTACCGCCAGCGGCAAGCTGTATCTGAGCACCCTTCGCAAATCGCGGCAGCGGCAGATCGTCCGCTCTCTGGGGTTGGACAAACTGGCCGCCAATACGATCACCGATCCGGAAACGCTGCTGGCCGCTCTCGACGAGATCAGGCGTAACCGGGTCGGCACCGACAATGAGGAGCTGGTCCACGGAATGGTGGCCGTCGCCGTTCCCATCGAGGACGACGCGGGCCGGCTGGCCGCGACTCTAGCCGTGCACGGCCCGACCCACCGCATGTCGTTCGAGGATGCACAGCGACACGTCCCGGCGCTGCGGGCAGCCGCGGAGGAACTGCGCACCGTGTTCCTGGACGGCCGGCTCGACCCCCGCCGGGTTTTTCCTTCCGGCCCCTGGGGCCCCCG
>FZLR01000148.1 GCA_900197615.1 Rhodospirillaceae bacterium Spongia-Bin9 | reverse complement strand
CTCCCCGATGCCCCCGCCCCCCCCGCTGCCCCCGGGGCCCCGCCGCATCGGCCTGTCGGCGACGGTGCACGACGAAGCCGCCGCGCAACGCTGGCTTGCCGCCGATGCGGCCAGGGATTCGGGGGGCGGGGACGTCCGCATCGTGCGCGCGCCGCCCGGCGCCGATCCGGACATCTCGATCGTCGAATCCGAGGCGCGCATTCCCTGGTCCGGCCATATGGCATTGCACGCCCTGCCCGCGGTCTATGCGCAGATCGCGGTCCACCGTACCACCCTGGTCTTCGTCAACACGCGCGGCCAGGCCGAGATCGTGTTCCGCCAGCTCTGGCGCATGAACGAGGACGGGCTGGCCATCGCCCTGCACCACGGGTCGCTGGAGCGCGAGCAGCGCCGCAAGGTCGAGGCCGCGATGGCGCGCGGCGCCCTGCGCGCGGTCGTCTGCACCTCCTCCCTCGACCTCGGCATCGACTGGGGCGACGTCGATCTCGTCATCCAGATGGGCGCGCCCAAAGGCGCCAGCCGGCTGCTCCAGCGCCTCGGCCGGGCCAACCACCGTTACGACGAGCCGAGCCGGGCGATCCTGGCGCCGGGCAACCGCTTCGAATTCATGGAGAGCCGCGCCGCCATCGAGGCGGTCGAGGCCGGCGAGCTCGACGGCGACCCGCCGCGCGAAGGCGGGCTGGACGTGCTGGCCCAGCATCTGGTCGGCCTGTGCTGCGGCAGTCGGCTCACCGCCGACGACATGTTCGCCGAGATCGGCCGCTCAGCGCCCTATGCCGGCCTGTCGCGCCGGGCGTTCGACGATGTGCTCGATTTCGTTGCGACCGGCGGCTACGCGCTCGGCGCCTACGAGCGCTTCAAGCGGCTCACCGTCGACGAGGAGGGCCGCTACCATATCGCCGGGCCGCGCTTCGCCCGCCAGCACCGGATGAACGCCGGCGTGATCGTCGAGGCCCAGATGCTCAAGGTGCGCGCCGGCGGCCGCAACCTGGGGCAGGTCGAGGAATATTTCGTCAACGGGCTGGTGAAGGGCGACACCTTCGTCTTCGCCGGCGAGATGCTGGAGTTCAACGAAGTGCGCGAGATGACGGTCTACGCCCGCAAGGCGAAGGGCGTCGATGCGCCGAAGGTGCCGGCCTATGGCGGCGGGCGCCTGCCGCTGACGACCGACCTGGCCGACCGGGTGCGCGCCATGATCGCCGACCCGGCGTGCTGGGGCGAGTTCCCGGACCAGGTGCGCTTCTGGCTCGACCGCCACGCCGAACAGTCGGTCTTCCCGCAGGCCGACGGTCTGCTGGTCGAGACCTTCCCGCGCCAGGGCAAGATCTACACCGTCGCCTACTGCTTCGAGGGCCGCAACGCGCACCAGACCCTGGGCATGCTGCTGACCCGGCGCATGGAGCGCGCCGGCCTCGGGCCGCTCGGCTTCGTCGCGACCGACTATGTCATCGCCGTCTGGTCGCTGGAGCGGCCGGAGGACCTGGACGGCCTGTTCGACCCGGACATGCTGGGCGACGACCTGGAGGCCTGGATGGCCGAGAGCACCCTGCTCAAGCGCACCTTCCGCACCGTCGCGACCGTCGCCGGGCTGATCGAGCGCAACCATCCCGGCCAGCGCAAGACCGGCCGCCAGGTCACCTTCAGCGCCGACCTGATCTACAACGTGCTGCGCCGGCACGAGCCCAACCACATCCTGCTGCGCGCGACCCGGCAGGACGCAGCGACCGGCCTGACCGACATCCGCCGCCTCGGCGAGATGCTGACCCGGGTGCAGGGCCGCATCCGCCACCAGAAGCTCGACAGGGTGTCGCCCCTCGCCGTGCCGATCCTGCTCGAAATCGGCCGCGAATCGGTCGCCGGCGAAGCCGTCGAGGACCTGCTGGCGCGCGAGGAGGCGCTGGTGGCGGAGGCGGGGCTGGGCGGCGGGGCGCTGACCCGGAAAAGCGGCGAAGTAGAGCCCAATACAGGTTGACATGAACAATTCATGCTTTCATGTTACTTTCATGAGCACGATGATCCAGATTCGCAATGTTCCGGAGCCGCTGCACCGGCAGTTGAAAGCCCGCGCCGCCCTCGAAGGCATCTCAATGTCCCGCTACATCCTGCGGGAGATCGAACGCGCGCTCGCGCGGCCGAGCCGGCGCGAATGGCTCGAAGCCGTAGCCGCCCAGCCGGAGATTGCATTGGACCGATCGCCGGCCGACATTCTTCGCGAGGAACGGAAACTGCGCTGATGGTCCTCGACGCGTCCGGCGCGGTCGAATTGCTGCTGAACACCCCGGCCGGTAAACGGCTTGCCGCGCGGCTGGCGGACGAAACCGAAGTCGTGCACGTCCCGCATCTCATAGATTTGGAGATTGCCCAGGTCTTGCGCCGCTATGTGCTGCGGGGCGCGCTCGACGAGCGGGCGGGCGGGATGGCGCTTCGCCGCTGGCGAAGTTTCGATGTCGAACGATATCCGCACGAACCGTTCCTCGACCGAATCTGGCGGCTGCGCGCCAACGTATCGGCTTACGACGCGATTTATGTGGCGCTCGCTGAAACGCTGTCGACAGTGCTGGTCACCGGCGACCGGCGTCTGGCCGCCGCTCCGGGGCTGAGGGTGGCGGTCGAACCGGTCTAGCCGGCACACCTACGATTGCGAAGAGGGAGATATCGGGTTCCCTGCCGCTCGATAGTCTTGTCGTGAAATCAGATTCGAACTAATTGTAGTCACAATGTGGTCTTGAATTAGCAGTTTCGAGCGCCCATAGTGGCCGAAACGGATTCGGGAGCGGGAGATTTCATCATGGAAGTCGGCTTGCGCGACGCGAAGGCGCGCCTCTCCGAGCTGGTCGCCGCCGCCCGCAACGGTGAGCGCGTGATTATCACAAAGCACGGCCACCCCGCGGTCGAACTCGTGCGCTGCGAGCGCCGCGGCGGCTTCGACTTCGCGAAGCTGGAGGAGGACCGCCGCCGTCTCGGTATCGAGGGGGACGGGGAGAGATGGCCACAGGAGTTCAACGACCCTGCCTTTAGCAGGCAGGTGCTGGGCCTTGACGACGACTAGGCTAACGAACAGTGCGTGTCCTTCTAGATACCTCCTATCTTTACGACTTCATGGAGGCGCCTGGAAAGTTCTTCGAAGCGGAGCGCGGATTGTTCGCCGTTCGGGAGTTACAGTTGTTTGTAAGCGCGGTGTCGATCTGGGAGATGCGACTGAAATATCGCGCCCGTCACCCGTCCGGCGCGCGCAAGAGCCAATACGATCCGATAGATGTACTTGCCGTGCTCGAACGGCAGGACGTAGTTTTCTTGCCCTTGACCCAGGACCATGCCGCGCAGCCGCTCCAAACGCCGGTCGAGCACAAGGATCCGTTCGATGAACTGCTGCTGGTTCAGGCCCAGGTCGAGGGGCTGAAACTGCTCACCCTTGACCGCCAACTTGCCGGCCATCCCCTGGCCCTCACGCTGGAAGGGCACGCCTGACACACTTGCCCCGCCCGGTTGCCCCGCCCGCTTGCCCCGCCCGGCGGCGGGCCGTAGATTGGGCGCTTCCGCACCGTCGACGCCGTGAGAGACGCCCATGCCGCTGGACGCCGCGCCCCTGGGCACGAAACCCGAAATCGTTCCCTCGACCTGCCCGCACGATTGCCCGAGCACCTGCGCGCTCGACGTCGAGCGGCTCGACGCCCGCACCATCGGCCGGGTCCACGGCGCGAAGAGCAACGACTATACCGCCGGCGTGGTCTGCGCCAAGGTCGCCCGCTATGCCGAGCGGGTGCACCATCCGGCCCGGCTGACGCAGCCGCTGCGCCGCATCGGGGCCAAGGGCGAGGGCATCGGCGCCTTCGCGCCGATAAGCTGGGACGAGGCGCTGGACGAGGTCGCCGGCCGGCTGAAGGCGATCGCCGAAGAATGGGGCAGCGAGGCGGTGTGGCCCTATTTCTACGCCGGCACCATGGGCCTGCTGCAGCGCGACGGCATCGACCGGCTGCGCCACGCCATGCGCTATTCGCGCCAGCACTCGACCTTCTGCAACACGCTGGCGGACGCCGGCTGGCTCGCCGGGGTCGGTGTCAAATACGGCGTCGATCCGCGCGAGATGCAGGATGCCGACCTCATCGTCGTCTGGGGCGGCAACCCGGTGAACACCCAGGTCAACGTGATGACCCACATCGCCCGGGCCCGCAAGAACCGCGGCGCCCGGCTGGTCGTGGTCGACCCCTACCGCACCGGCACCGCCGAACAGGCGGACATGCACCTCGCCCTGCGGCCGGGCACCGACGGCGCGCTCGCCTGCGCCGTCATGCACATCCTGTTCCGCGACGGCCATGCCGACCGGGAGTATCTGGAGAAATTCGCCGATTGCCCGGCGGAGCTGGAAGCCCATCTGCAAAGCCGCGGGCCGGACTGGGCGGCAGGAATCACCGGCCTGACGGTTGACGAGATCGAGGCCTTCGCCGCCCTCTACGCCCGGACGGATCGCGCCTATATCCGCATCGGCTACGGCTTCACCCGCTCGCGCAACGGCGCGGCCAACCTGCACGCCGTGACCTGCATCCCGACCGTCGCCGGCAAGTGGCAACACCATGCCGGCGGCGCGCTCTATTCCAACGGCGGCCTCTATCCGGTCGACGCCACGCTGATCCGCGGTTTCGACGTCATGGACAAGTCGACCCGGCTGCTCGACCAGTCGCGCATCGGCCCGATCCTGACCGGCGACCCGCGCGATATCGGCAACGGCAGCGACGCCGTGCCGGTCAAGGCGCTGTTCATCCAGAACACCAACCCGATGATCGTGGCGCCGGAATCGGCCAAGGTGCGCGACGGCTTCCGGCGCGACGACCTGTTTGTGTGCGTGCACGAGCAGTTCATGACCGAGACGGCGGCCATGGCCGATATCGTCCTGCCGGCGACGACCTTCCTCGAGCATGACGACCTGTATGTCGCCGGCGGCCACACCTACCTCCAGGTCGCGCGCCGGGTCATCGAGCCGCTCGGCGAATGCCGCTCGAACCACGCGGTGCTGTGCGGCCTGGCGCAGCGCTTCGGCAACAACCATCCCGGCTTCCGCATGACGGAGTGGGAGATCATCGACGCCACGCTCAGGGCCTCGGGCCTGGGCGACGCCGATACGGTCGCCGACGGCCGCTGGATCGACTGCGCCAAGGCCGGGGACGAGATGCATTTCCGCAACGGCTTCGGCCATGCCGACGGCAAGTTCCGCTTCCGCCCGGACTGGTCGAAGGTCGGCCGGGACAGCGGCCGGATGCCGGACCTGCCCGATTATTTCGCCATCGTCGACGCGGCGGACGACGAGCACCCCTTCCGCCTCGTGACCGCGCCGGCGCGCAACTACCTCAACAGCAGCTTCACCGAGACGCCGACCTCCCAGAAGCGCGAGGGCCGGCCGACGATCAAGCTGCGCCCGGAAGACCTGGAAGCGATCGGCGCGGCCGACGGCAGCCGGGTGCGGGTCGGCAACCGCCGGGCCAGCATCGTCGTCCATGCCGAGGCCTTCGACGGCATGCAGCGCGGCGTCGCCATCATCGAGAGCATCTGGCCCAACGCCGCCTTCGAGGAAGGCCTCGGCGTCAACGCCCTGACCAGCGCCGACCCCGGCCCGCCGCTCGGCGGCGCGGTGTACCACGACACGGCGGTGTGGGTGCGGCCGGCGTAGGGGGTGGGCTGGAGGCGTCTGACCGGAGGGCGGCAAGGCCCGATGCGCCTCTCCTGGAACGAGGTGCGCGCCCGCGCTGCCGATTTCGCCCGCGAGTGGCGCGACGCCGCCTACGAAAAGGGCGAGACCCAGAGCTTCTATAACGATTTCTTTGCGATATTCGGGAAGCAGCGGCGCTCCGTTGCGCGCTACGAAGAGCATGTGACGAAGCTGAACGACCGTTCGGGCTTCATCGACCTGTTCTGGCCGGGCGTGCTGCTCGTCGAACAGAAGAGCGCCGGGCGCGATCTCGAAAGGGCCTACGGACAGGCGGGCGAGTATTTCGACGCGCTGCCCGAGCGCGACCGCCCGCGCTTCATCCTGGTCAGCGATTTCCAGACTTTCGAACTGCACGATCTCGACGAGCGCGAAGTCGCCTCGTTTCCGCTCGCCGACCTGCCCGCCCATGTCGAGAAATTCGGCTTCATCCTCGGCGTTCAGCGCCGGACCTTCCGGGATCAGGATCCTGCCAACATCGAAGCCGCCGAACTGGTCGGGCGGCTGCACGATGCGCTCGACGCGGCGGGCTACCGCGGCCACGATCTGGAGCGTTATCTCGTCCGGATCGTGTTTTGCCTGTTCGCCGACGATACCGGCATTTTCGAGCCGCGCGACATTTTCCTCGACTTCATCGAGACGCGCACGAGCGAGGACGGTTCGGACACAGGTTCCCGTCTGGCGGAGCTGTTCCAGGTTCTCGACACGCCGGAGGGCGAACGCCAGACGACGCTGGACGAAGACCTTGTGCAGTTTCCCTATGTGAACGGCGCCCTGTTCGACGGGCCGCTGCGCATTCCGTCCTTCGATTCGGCCATGCGGGCTGCACTGCTCGACGCCTGCCGCTTCGACTGGTCGAACATCTCGCCGGCCATCTTCGGCGCATTGTTCCAGTCGGTCATGGACCCGCAGGAGCGACGGGCCCAGGGCGCACACTATACGACCGAGAAGAACATCCTGAAGGTCATCGAGCCGCTGTTCCTCGACGATCTGCGCGCCGGGTTCGACCGGCTCAAAGCGCGGCGCGACAGCCGCCGCCGGCCCGAACTGCTGCGCTTTCAGGAGCGGCTGGGAAAGCTGCGCTTCTTCGATCCGGCCTGCGGCTGCGGCAACTTCCTCATCATCGCCTACCGCGAATTGCGCGCGCTCGAAATCGAGGTGCTGCAAGAGGTCTATCCCGACCGGCAACTCGATGCGCTGGCCGAGACGCTCTCGGTCATCGACGTGGACCGGTTCTACGGCATCGAGATCGGCGAGTTCCCGGCCCGGATCGCCGAGACCGCGCTGTGGATGATGGACCACATCATGAATAACCGCCTGAGCCTCGCCTTCGGCCAGACCTTTGCGCGGATACCGCTGAAGACGTCGCCGAATATCGCGGTGGGCAATGCTCTCGATATGGATTGGCAGGCGTTTCTGCCGGCCGGGGAATGCTCGTACGTCTTCGGCAATCCGCCCTTCGTCGGCCACCAGTGGCGGACAAAAGCCCAACAGGAGGATATGGCGCGGATTTGGGGAACGAAGGGGCAGGTCAACAGGCTGGATTATGTCACCTGCTGGTTCAACAAGGCTTCCCTCTATGCGGCGGCCAACCGGTCGCTGGAGATTGCGTTCGTTTCGACCAATTCGATTTCGCAGGGCGAGCAATGCGGGATTCTGTGGCCGGTCCTGTTCCGCCGCGACCTGTCGATCCGGTTTGCGCACCGGACCTTCCAGTGGAACAGCGAAGCGCGAGGGCAGGCCGCGGTCCATTGCGTGATCGTCGGCCTGACCTTCGCAAAGGACGGGCCCCGGCGAATTTACGACTACGACCATGTCCGCGGCGAGCCTCACGCTTCGGAGGTCGCGCGCATCAACGGTTATCTGATCGACGGCCCTCAATATGCAGTGCCCGCCCGCTCGGCGCCGCCCGAAGGCCGGCCGAAGATGCACAAGGGCAGTCAGCCGACCGACGGCGCCCGCCTCAGGAAGCCGGATGGCGGCTATCTCAAGTTCAGCAACCTGATCCTGGAAGAAAGCGACCGGGAGGAACTGTTGGCCGTCGACCCGGACTCCGAAAAGTGGCTGAAACCCTATGTCGGCGGTGACGAAATGATTTCGGGCAAGTGGCGCTGGTGCCTTTGGCTGAAGGACGTGGATCCGGCCGAATTAAGAGCATCGAAACCCGTTATGGAGAGGCTTGAGCGAGTCCGCGCAGGGCGGCTGCAAAGCCCGACTGCAAGCGTCCGGGACTTCGCGAACTATCCGACCCTGTTCACGCAGGACCGGCAGCCCGATACCGACTATCTCGCCATCCCAGAGGTGTCGTCGGAGATGCGGGAGTATGTTCCAATTGCCATACTGCCGACGGATGTGATTGCGTCCAATCAACTTCGGATCATTGCCGGCGCGCCTCTCCACTACTTCGGTCTGCTCACCGCGGCGATGCACATGGCGTGGATGCGAACGGTCGCCGGACGGCTCAAGAGCGACTATCGCTATGCGCCGGCGGTCTACAATTCATTTCCTTGGCCTGACATGACCGATTTACAGCGCGCCCGGATCACAGAACTGTCCCAAGCCGTTCTCAATGCTCGGGCCGCGTTTCCCGACGCGCCGCTGGATGTGCTCTACAACGCTGATACCATGCCACCCGACCTGCGCCGCGCCCACCGCGCCCTCGACCGGGCCGTGGACCGCCTCTACCGCCGCAAGGGCTTCGCCACCGAGCGCGAGCGCGTCGAATACCTGTTCATGCTCTATGAGAAGATGCGCGCACCGCTGGAGGCGGGGATGAAGCCGAAGAAACGCCGCCGCGGGGCGCGTCGCGCGACGCCGGGATGACCCTCAAGCGGCGGGCGTAGCGGGCTTTCGTCCGGAAAAGCGCCGATTCTATACTGTAATTATATTGATATTGTATATTTTTAATATAGTTTACGGACATGAACTTCGAATTCGATCCGGCCAAGAGCGCGGGAAACAAGGCGAAGCACGGCATCGATTTCGACGAGGCGCAGGCGCTGTGGGACGATCCCCGGCTGCTCGAAGCGCCGGCACGGACAGTTGACGAGCCGCGCTTTATCGTCATCGGACGGATCGTGGGCCGGCACTGGTCGGCCGGGTGGCGCCC
>FZLR01000147.1 GCA_900197615.1 Rhodospirillaceae bacterium Spongia-Bin9 | reverse complement strand
CTACTATGCCGTCCCGACCGGCTCCCGGTTCCTGCACCGCTTCGTCCGTACCCTGAAACGGGTGTGGCTGAAGATGCTGCGTCGGCGGTCGCAACGGGATCGCTTCAGCTGGCAACGGCTGCAAGCGCTCGTCGCCCGCTACTGGCCGACGCCACGGATCCGACACCCATGGCCGAGCGCGCGGTTCGCCGTCAAATACCCGAGGTAGGAGCCGGATGCGTTAACGCGCAAGTCCGGATCTGTGCGGAAGGCGCCGGGAAACCGGCGTCCCTACCGCGACCGACTTGAAATCCACCGGCCCTCCCCGACCGGAAAACCCGCAGGATCGCACGCGTCCATCGCGACGAGAGGCGGCGGCTTTGGGGCAATTCCCGTCGGCCGGATACTTCTGCATGGAGCTGCTGCCCATGGCCGTCTGGACGTTGTCTCGGCGCGCCGGAATGGTCCTTCGCCGACAAATGCCGCTTACCCAAGTCCGGCTATTGAAAAATTCGACATTCGATTTGATGACCCGGTCCGTGTTCATCGCTTCAGCGCCCGCGGTACTGGAGCAATCCACGCCCTGTCGAGACACCACAAAAACCGGCAATCCGTCGAGCCATTGCGACCCGCCGCGAGACCGAAGACGTCAACCGCTCCGACTTTGGGGCCGGGACACAAGGTGGGGGGGTCGGTTGCGCCGCGCCTGGCCATCATGGGACACCGGCCGGTGCGCTGCCGCTCAGGCCGGTGCCGCTCGATTTCGGCCGGCGCTGCTGGCGCACAGGGTTCGTCGCCCGACGCGCCGCCGAGGACCTGGAGCCCTTCCGCCTGCTCGAACAAACGCTGCGCGACAACGCGATAGCGCGGCATGCGCCACAGGCTGGGTAGCTCCGGATCGCTTCGGTTCCCGCACCGGGAACCGGGCGTTCGACCGCGGCGCCGTTATCGCCATCCCCCGCCGGCCGCCTATGGACCGACATACCGGATCCGGTAGATTCGCCCGGCCCGGTCGTCGGAGACCATAAGAGAGCCGTCCCATGCCTCCAGGATATCGGCCGGCCGTCCCCACCCCCGCCCGTTGCCGTACCATCCCTGGGCGAATGCCGCATAGTCCAGCGCGGTCCTGTGGTCCTCGCTGACGCGCACGACCGAAACCCGGTAGCCGATCGTTCCGCTCCGGTTCCCCGGTCCGTGTTCGGCAATAAACACCGCGCCCCGATAGGCTTTCGGCATGTTGGTTCCGGAATGAATGGCGAGGCCGAGTGGCGCCACGTGCGCCGCCAGTGCCTGGACAGGTGGCTCGGTGTCCGCGCAGCGCCCATCGCGGCCGAAGACGGGGTCCGGCAGCATGCCGGCATGGCAGAACGGGAACCCGTAGTGAAGCCCCGGACCCGGAGCCCTGTTCAACTCGTCGGGCGGCAGCTCCGGGCCCAGGTGATCGCTGCCGTTGTCGGTGAACCACAGCTCGCCCGTCACCGGGTGCCAGGCGAGACCCACCGAGTTCCGGAGGCCCCGCGCGTAGATCTCGATGCCCGAGCCGTCGGGATGCATCCGAAGGATGGTGCCGTGGACGCCCTCCGTGCGGCACACGTCGCACGGCGCGCCGACCGGAAGATAGAGAAGCCCGTCCGGTCCGAACTCCAGCACCTTCCAGCCGTGATGCCCCTCAGACGGCAGCCGGTCGGTGACGATCGCGGGAGCGGGAGGGTCGTCCAGCCGGGACTCGATGTCGTCGAAGCGCAGGATGGTGCTGACGGCCGCCACGTAGAGCGCCCCGTCGCGGAACGCGACCCCGCTCGGCATCCGCAGCCCCGATGCGACCTCGCGCACGCGCTCGCCGCGGCCGTCGCCGTCTTCGTCGGTCACCGCGAACACGCGTCCTTCCCGGCGGGTGCCGACGAAGAGGGTACCTTTCTCGCCCCAGGCCATCTGCCGTGCATTGGGGACTTTCGCAAAGGGCTCGATGACGAAGCCCTCCGGGAGATGGATGGTGGCGAGGCGATCATCCTCCTCAGCCGCGGCGGGCACGGAGAGAACGACGCCGAGCAACAGCGTCAGGACGAGGGATTTCATGGTCCAGCTCACATGCCCGATGGAACAATCTCGGCGCCAGCGGCGCAAGAGGGCGCAGCTGCGCCATCGCGCGCCTCAAGCGGTCAGACTATCCAATCCCGCCGATTCCCATGCGATTCCCGGCGCCCCGACCTGATCACTCTTCGTCCCAGGCGCTGGCGCTCAGGGATGGCGGAATTGCACCCCACGCGGAGTGGACCCAGTCTCTGCGCCAGACCTCTCAATCCTATGCTTTGCTGCCAGGGACATACACGAAGCTGTCAACCAATGCGGCCCTCATGTTCCAAAGCTGACGCTCTAGTTTGCCGCGGCCTGGCGAACCGCCGTACCACGGCGCCGCGTAGAGCCTCTCCAGCAGCAAGCGGTAGTTCTCCGGTCTTCCCAAAGTCGTCGGGCTGAGGTCGAAGCCTTTCCCCGAACGCCTACGAACTCTGAAAGCTTTCGCCAAACCGACACGGGACCCCTTATTTACGGATACCAACCTGTCCGGCCGAGCAAGCGCGAGCAGTCGTGTCGCGGTGCCGTAGCTGAACCGCTTTTCGTCGCCTATCTGTTCAAGGGCCTTCACGGCGACATCCGGGAATTCTCGGTCTCGCGCGCTGAGCACATCTTCAATGGCGTCCCTGACTTGCTCCAAAATCAAACTATTCGCGGTGACCGTCGAACGATTGAAAATTCCATTCACTTTCCCTGCGCCACCCAGCGCTCCTAACAACCCCCACATACCGTTAACGCCGTCTTGCAATCCCAACAAGATTGTCCTTTCCTCGTCAGAAATACCGATCCAGCTCGTACGACGCGCAATCTCCTGCCCTTCCTCAATCGTGTGGACGTAGCTACAGGTCTGTCCCAATACCGACCAGTCGTATCCCTCGCCGAGCCATGATTCCTCACACCTCCTGAGAGCGCGCACATATTCCTTCCAGCTGTCAGCCTCTCTGAGATAGGCGAGCCTGTCCCCAGTACCCGGTTCTGATCGTCCGACCAGGCCGGCCAGGCCCCTCGAAACTCCCTGCTTTCGGCGGCGCTTCCGGTAGGCCTCGATCGCACCGGGATCCAGCGGGTCACAATCTTTCCAGCGTCGCTTGAACCAGTCGACCGCGCCGGCGACATCCTCTGTCTCGTGAACCGCTTCTTCGTTGCGAGCGAAATCAGCACCGGTGAAATTCGCACTGCCGATCCACGCACAATTCCTCTTTGTCGCCCTGAATATGTAGACCTTCGGGTGAAACATCGTCCGGTTAGCCGTTTGGTCAGCGACGGAGGCAGCATCAGCTCGCGTTCGGCGACGGTGATGAAGCAGTTGCGCAGGCTGTGGAACCAGAACTTGGTGCCGCCGCTCTCGCTGATGCGGGCGCAGAGATGATGCGGGTCCTGGACATGGCCGGTGGCGCTGGTCGGCAAGGGGAACACCCAATCGCGGGCATGATCCGGGTAGTCGCCGGTCTCGGCCAGGCGGCGTTCGAGAATGGCCGCGAACTGGCGGGTGGCCTCCGAGAGCGCCGAAGACGTGGCGGAACACCTGCCCCGCTTCATCGACAGCTATAACGACAGACGCCTACACTCCGCCCTCGGCTATCCCCGAGCGATCCGTAGCGCCGCTTTCGGCTGCGTCCGACCGGAGTCGGCGAAACGCCCCCCGCATGGGTCCTGCAACCGGCCTGCCCTGCCGCTTTAGGGCGTTGTGGAGGTTTCTTTAAAACTACAACTGTTTTTGAAAGACGCTCCCAATTTCGAACATTTACGTGCCGTATTTGTAAGCACATTTCAGTCTACTAGGCATATCATAGCCCCTGTTCATCATGAATTTTTCTTGCGGTCGAAACGCTAGGCAGACGAGACAATGGGATATGCGTTCAACACGATGAAGACAGGAATGCTCGCGCTGGCAGTCGCCGTTCTGCTCGGCGGACCGCTCGATCCGGCCGAAGCCAAAACCGTGAAAGAGTGCACGCTCACCGTATCGGATTGCACCGGCGACTGGAACGAAAACGCCTCCGCACGCCCCTATTGCACCAGCCCCACCATCGACGTCTCGGACTGCAAGTGCGACCTGGATGGCTCGTGCTCCATCACGGCGACGGTGACGGCGGCGGACGGAACCGTAAGCTCCACGACCTGGACGCCGTCCTTGGACATGATTGCAAGACCTGATCAGGTCGACGACATCGACATCTGCTTCTCGAAGAACAGCGCCGGCACGGCATTCACTGCCGCGGTGAGGGCGAGTTGCCAGTCAGGTGAGACCGATTCCAGGACCGCCACCAACGACGGCCTCTGCCTGGCGAATTGTTCAAGGGACAAAGGCAAGTAGAGCCCGGCGCGAAACTCGTGGCCCCGGCTGTCCCCGCCCGGGGGCATGGGACAGCCGCCTCCCGCCGGATCACCCCCGCAAGGCTGCGACCGGGTTGAGCCGGGCCGCCTGCCAGGCCGGGTAGAACCCGAAGAACACCCCGGCGCCGGCCGCCACCGCCGTGCCGAGGACCGCGCCCTCGGCCGAGACCGCGAAGGCCCAGCCCGCAAACCGGCAGATCCCCCAGGTGGCGGCGAACGACAGGCCTGCGCCGATCGCGCCGCCCGCCAGCGACAGAATGGTGGACTCAACCAGGAACTGCGCCTGGATGTCGGCGCGCCTGGCGCCCACGGCCCGGCGAAGCCCGATCTCCCCCTTCCGCTCGGCCACGGCCACGAGCATGACGTTCATCACCCCGATGCCGCCGACAAGAAGCGAGATCGCCCCGACCGTCCCGAGCAGCAATGTGTAAAGGCGCATCTGCCGATGCAGCTGCTCTATCAGCTGCTCGGGGCTGCGCACCCTCACCCGCATGTCCGGCGCGCGGAACCGGAAATAGTCCTCGATCTGCTTCGTCGCCTCCCTGTAGCCCGTGCCCGGGCTCATCCGCGCCACGATGTCCCGCAATGTCTTGTTCGGGATCACGAGGGCGGCAGTACCGATCGGCATCGCGACAATGCGGTTTGCGTCGAACGCGCGCTGTTGCGTCGTGGCCGGGGCAAGGGCCCCGACGACGGTGCAGGCCGTATCTCCGATACGCAGCGACTCGCCGACAACCGCGCCGGCCGCCTTTCGCAACTTTTCCGCGATCCCCGCGCCGAGCGTGCAGAAATACTGGCCCCGGTCGAGCCTGGATATGAACCGTCCTTCCGCCAGGGGCAGCCGGTTGAGAACCGCGAACTCGCCTGTCGCGCCGACGATCTCGGCCAGCTCCCTCGATGCGCCGCCGATCGTGACGTGGGCCGCCCCCCTTGTAAAGGGCGCGGCCGCCGCCAGTCCGGGCAGGCTGTCGATCCGTTCGGCGACCGACAGCTCGAGGCGGGCCCTTCCCCTGCGTTTGTCGCGCGCCCTGACCGCAATCGCGAGGACGTCGGTACCGAGCTCCTGGAACTGCCGGGCGGCCTCGTCCTTCACGATCTTCCCGACCGAGATCATGCTGCTCACCGATGCGACGCCCACCACAATGCCGATGAGCGCGAGCACGGCGCGCTGCCTCGTGGCCAAGAGCCCTCCGCATGCCTCCAGCAGGCTGGTCCTGCCGAACCGCCTCACAAGCCGGCACCTCCTCCATTCGGTGGCGGATCGCGCTCCTGAAGCCTGCCGTTCCGGATCTGGATGCGGCGCGGGCACTGCGCTGCAACGCCATGGTCGTGGGTTATCACGATGGCGGTCGTGCCCTGCTCCTCGTTCATGCGGAACAGCAGGTTCATGATCTCCTGGCCGGTATCGGTGTCGAGAGCCCCCGTGGGTTCGTCGGCAAGGAGGATCTCGGGCTCGCCCACAAGCGCCCGGGCTATCGCCACACGCTGGCGCTGGCCGCCGGACAGCTCGTGTGGGCGATGGGCCGCCCGGTCCCCGAGCCCGACCGTCTCCAGCAGGCCGGTCGCACGGCGGCGGATCTCGGCGCGCCCGAGCCCCCGGTACACCAGCGGAAGCCCGACATTCTGCCAAGCCGTGAGCCGGGGAAGCAGGTGGAAGGACTGGAACACGAACCCGATGGCCTCATTGCGCAGTGCGGCCGTCTCGCCATCGTCCAGCGACGCGGTTTCCACGCCCTTCAGCAGGTATCGCCCCCGGGCGGGACGGTCGAGCAGGCCGATGATGTTCATGAGCGTCGATTTGCCGGACCCCGAAGGCCCCATAATAGCGGCGAAGTCGCCCCGGCAGACCTGCAAGTCCACGCCTTCCAGCACATTGAGTACGACCGGCCCGCTGCCATAGCTCTGATGGACGTCCTCGAGTTCGAACAGGGGCGGGCCGGACACGGTCACGGCACGACCACCCGGTCGCCCGGCGCAATGCCGCTCAGGATCTCGACCGAGTCGGTCGTGGTCGTCCCAGTAACCACATACACCATGCGCCCGGCGGCCGTCGTTTCGTCCCAGACCCGCAGCCGGGGCCGTTCTTCCGCCAGGTCGACGGCCTCTATCGGCACCACGAGCGCCTTGTCGTTCCGATAAACCTCAATCTTCATGTCGGCGGACATGCCGAGGCGGACGATGTCCCGCTGCTTCTCGTCCAGCCGGTCGACGACGGCCGTGACCTCAAAGGTGGGCAGGTTCCGGCCCGGCGCCGGGGTAGCCTCCGACGAAACGTAAACGACCTTGCCTTCGAGTTCCATGTCCGGGAAGGCCGGGCCCGAGATCCGGACGGCATGGCCGGTCCGGACCCGCGCGACATTGGCCTCGTCCACCCATCCCGTCACCGCGATGCCCTGGAGGTCGCCGACCGTCAGGAGCTTCTGTCCCTGCTCGACCGGGCTTCCCGCGGACAGAGCGCCGGTATTTAGCACCTGCCGGCGTTCCAGACGCAGCACCACGCCGGCCACCGGGGACAGGACGGTCGCGTTGTCGAGGACCCGGTCTATCCGCTCGAGCTCATCCTTCGCGTTCGCCAGCTCGAGACGGGCCACCTCCAGTTCCTCGACGCCGCCGGCGAGGACCGCTTTCAGTTCCCGTTCGGCCGCCTCGAGGTCCAGGCGCCGGGTGGTGAGGTCGCGTTCGACGGAAGCCTGTTTCCCGGAAGGCACCAGCCCGTGTTCGACCAGGAATTTCGTTTTCTCGATCTCGGCCTCCGTGGCCTCAAGCGCGATGCGCGCCTTGTTGACGGTCCGCCTCGCCCTGGCGGCCTCGACCCCGTCGGCCCAATTCGACAGCTCGGCCAGGCGAATCCGCGCCTTGAGCCAAGCGGTCCGGGCGGTCCGGCGCTGGATCCGCTCCCTCGACATGTCGAGCTTCAGCAGCGGCTGGCCGGCATCCACGGCTTCGCCCTGCCTGACATGAACCCGCTCGATCTGTCCTTCGACCGGGCTTGTCACGACCACTTCGCGCCGGGGCTTGATCGCGCTCGCCACGACGATCTCGGACGCGATTTCCCCGGGCGCGACCGTGACGATCCGGCTGTGGGCCTCTTCCCCCGCCGGGGCCTCGGCGGCCGCGCTCAACCCTCCGGACGATTGCCCGCTCCACAGGTAGCCGGCGACCGCAGCGACCAGCGCGACCACGAAGACGGCAGCGGCGATCCTTACGGTCTGGACCTTGCGCCCCAGGGACCCAAGTTCCCGGTTGCGCTCCTCGAGCCGGACATAGGCCTCGCTCACCTCCTTGTGGCGGGCTTCCAGGTCGCGCTTGAGCCGGATCTCCGAGACCCGCAGTGCCTCGACCTCAGAGATGTCGCTGAAGACCGCGACAACCCCGCGCCGGGAGGGACGCTCGCCGGACCGGTCGCGCAAATAGGCCGTGGAGACGGAGAGCGGCACCGTCCGCTCGCCCACCGAGATCTGCGCCACGCGATGATGCCCGGTCTCGCCATCGTGGATGGCGACCAGCAAGGCTTCGTTCAGCTCGTCGAGGCGCTCGTCCGCCAGGAAGACTTCGCCGAAGCTCCGGTAAATCACCGCCTCGCGATCCATGCCGAGAAGCGTTGCCGCGGCCCGATTGAAGGTTTCGATCTTTCCTTCCGCGTTCACGAGCATGACCCCGCTGGTCATGCTCTCGCATATCCGGCGATACAGCGTGTCGTCGCTCACATCGCCGGCCAGCCGCGAGGCGCCCGGGTCATTCATTGCGTCTTGCAACGCACGACCGTTGCCGCAGAAACGCAGGAGCCGCCCCTTGAGGGCGATACCGCTGGAGGAGCGCCGCCGCCATCCCCGCCTCGCTTGGCCTCACCTCCGTTTCGCGCCGCGCAGCGCCAGCCCGTTGAACGGCTCCGCCCCGTCTTCGTTCGCCGGCTCCCGCCGCGTCGCTTCGAGCCTGAACTCAATCGACACCGGGCCGCCCCGGTCGAGCCCGAGCCGCCAGCCGAGCGTGTATTCCCGCTGGCCGTTGGAAAGCCCGAGCCCGAACTCCGGCGTCGAGTTAAAGCGGTCGCCGAGGGCGGAGAAGCCGTAGCCCATCCGCAGCTCCGGGCGCCGGTTCGCGAGATCATCCCGGCCGCCGTCTGCCCCAGACCCCGATCCGTCGTCGTTGGCCGCGAGGCCCCCGAGATGCTGCTGCCCGAGCAGCGCGTCCACCCCGCCCGGGACCGGGGCGCCCATCGTCCGGGTCAGTGCCAGCGACCGGATCCGGCCCGAGCCCCGGCCCCGGATCCCAGCCAAACGAGCCCCTGAGACCCCGGTCGCGGATGCCCCACAGCCTCACCCGGTCGCTCGCCATGTAGCGACCGTAGGGGAAGAAGCCAGTCAAGCTGATCTCCATCGCGCCCGCAGCGTCTGGGCTCCGGTTGCCGCCTTCACCCACCGAGTGCGACATCAGCAAGCCCGCTGTCCACCTGCCTGCCCCGGACTTCGATCCGGGGCCGCCCGTCCAGTCC
>FZLR01000141.1 GCA_900197615.1 Rhodospirillaceae bacterium Spongia-Bin9 | reverse complement strand
GCTTTCAGTGGTTGCGGGGGTAGGATTTGAACCTACGACCTTCAGGTTATGAGTTTGATACGAATATGAGGACATAACTGCGATGGAATGCGCTAAGTAGCTATGAAACATATGATTATTGATACGTTTTCTACGCTCCCCTACGCCATCCTGCGCCTTGATTTGCGTCCTCGGAGTACCTATATGGTACCTGATCGGGAATTGCAAGAGAGGGGGGCGCCATGGCCAAAATCACCAAGAGAACCGTCGACGCGCTCGGCCCCCAGGAGCGGGAGCGAGTCGTCTGGGATGACGATCTCAAGGGCTTTGGCGTCCGCATCCATCCCTCCGGCCGCAAGGTCTACATCGTCAAGACGCGCTTCCGCGGGCGGGCGGTCAAGGTCACCATCGGACCCCACGGCGCGGTTACGCCGGCCGACGCGCGCACCCGGGCGGCGGAGATCATGTCCGATGCACGGGCGGGCAAGGACCCGGCGGCGCGCGGCGGGGCCAATGCCGACGCGCCGACCATGCGGGAACTGGGCAAGCGGTTCCTGGAAGAATACGTGCCGTCGCATTGCAAACCGAGCACGGCGGCGGAATACCGCCGATCGGTGACACTGTTCATAGATCCCAGGATCGGCTGGCTCCGTGTCCCCGACATCCAACGCAAGGACATAGCGGCGCTGCATCACGGCATGCGGGAAACCCCCTACCAGGCCAACCGGACGCTCGGGGTGCTCTCCAAGATGTTCAACATGGCAGAGGTCTGGGACCTGCGCCCGGACGGATCGAACCCGTGCCGCCATGTGAAGCGGTTTCGCGAGGAGAAGCGGGAGCGGTTCCTGTCGGACGAGGAGTACCGGCGCCTTGGAGAGACCCTGAAGGAAGTCGAGCGGGACGGGTCGGAGACGCCTGCCGCCATCGCGGCGATCCGGCTGCTGATGCTGACGGGCTGCCGGCTCTCGGAGGTCCAGAAGCTGCGCTGGGAGCATATCGACCTGGATGCGGGCGAATTGCGGCTACGCGACAGCAAGTCGGGGGCCAAGACGGTGCATCTCGGCGATCCGGCCGTCGCCGTGTTGCGCGGAATTCACCGGAAGGACGGCAATCCGTGGGTGATCGCCGGGCGCAAGCCCGACAGCCATCTGACCGATCTACAGCACCCCTGGCGGCGTATCAGGGCCCGGGCCGGGCTAGATGATGTACGAATTCATGACCTCCGCCATAGCTTTGCCAGTGGTGGATTACTGGTGGGCGAAGGACTTCCGATGATCGGGAAGTTGCTCGGCCACACGCAAGTGCAGACGACGGCTCGCTACGCCCATCTTGCCAACGACCCGGTCAAGTCCGCCGCCAACCGCATCGCGAGCCGGATTGCCGAGGTCGCCGGTTGACCTCCAACGTGGCGCTATCAGAGAGCGTACAAAAATTCGGTAGTGAGTCAGTCTGACATCAAGCGGAAGGGCCGGACAACGAGAGTGAAGCCGACCCTCTCTGTCGGCTCTCCTGCTGGACAGGATTCGGGCTGCCGACATCTGCATTCTCTGTCAGATCAATTTGACACTGCTGCGATACCGTTGCAAGGCTGAAGTTATTTCAGCCGCTTTCCGCGTCGCCAATCCCATGGCGTGTTGTTCGGTGCCTAATCTTGGCCCCGCTGGATCAAGTTATCTCAATAACTTACCGTGCCGATCGGCATCCAATCCGTGCGCCGATCAACAATTGACGGCATCGAGCTGATGCGGACCCAGCCGGGGCTCGCGGACCTGCCGGTGATCTTCGTCTCGGCCTATGGCGAGGGCGACACGATGGCCCGCGCCCTAGATGCCGGCGCTGCGGCCTATATCGTCAAGACGTTCTCGCCGGCGGAACTCGCGGCCCGGGTGGCGCTGGCGCTGCGCCGGCAGTCCCCGCCGGCGCCGTTCCGGATCGGCGAGCTCGTCCTCGACCGGGCGAAGCGGCGGGTGACGATGGCCGGGCGGCCGCTGCGGCTCACGGCGACCGAGTACCGTCTGCTGCACGCGCTCATCCTCGACGCTGGCGGGGTGGCGACTTACGAGACGCTGATGCGCCGGGTCTGGGGCGAGAAAGGCGGTGGCAACATGGAGGCGCTGAGGAGCGCCGTCGCGAAGCTCCGGCGCAAGCTCGGCGACGACGCCAGGAAGCCGCGCTACGTCATCGGCGAGCGCGGCCTCGGCTACCGAATGCCCGAGCCCGACGAACCCTGAGGGTGCCCGAAACGGACCCCGGAACTCCCGCTTTGCCGAACAGGCCGGAGACGCACTGCGCATTCAATCCCGGGAGGCTCGCGCGGAACCGGCGGACAGTCGTCGACGGAGAGCGCGGGATCGAACCAGACGGTACCGAGCGCACGCTCGGCCGTCGCGTTCTCGTGCCCGCCATCCGAACAGCCGCCTCGACGAGCTCCTGCCCTCGAATGCGCTGGAGCGGACGCAACGGTCGTTGCCGCTGAACTGGGGCACGCCGGAGACGCGCACCCACGACTACCGGCGCTACAACACGACGACGCTGTTCGCGGCCTTGGACATAGCCACGGGCAAGGTCATCGGCCAGCTCAAGCGCCGCCACCGCAGCATCGACTTCATCGGCTTCCTGCGGCACCGTCACGACTTCGGGCTGCCGCGCTCGCAGATCGCGGTCGCAACCGGGGTGAGCACGGGGACGGTCTCGCATGTGCTTGCCCGGGCTGAGGCGGCGGGTCTTTCCTGGCCGCCGCCCTCCGGGCTGGACGATGAGGTGGCCCTACTGTCTGTTCGCAATTGTCACCCCTGGGCCATCCGATCCGGGAAATTGCCAGCCCATTTGGGTGACCGAATTGATGACTGAGCACGAGACTTCTGCCACATGTCGTCGCACCTGTTCCAAGAATGCGCAGTCGACCCGAGTATCAAATACATTGAGATTCTGATCGACAAACAAGGGCAGCGACGCGCCATTCACATCGGGAACCGACCACGATCCGTGGCACAGGACATTTCTGAGCTTAGCCGCCTCTCGGAGATGATCGAGCAGCGCATCAAGACCATCCACGACTACCTCTGGGTGATCTCGCACAGCCTTTCCGTATAGATCGATAAGCTTACCCAAGGGATTTGTCAGTGCTTTCTCCAGCGTTGGCAACCATTTCTCAAATGCAGCATCTACCTCTGCGGGATCGTAGCGTCTGGTCGCCGTGAAGGAGAAAACTGCTTTCCCCAAGACTTCTTCCAAGAATCCATATGTTGCCACTGTCCGCCCCAAGAGCTCCCAGAACGCAGCACTATGACGATGAGTAGGAAAGCCTACGGGAAGGGCATCCACATCCACGATACGCGCAATCATCCCGTTTTCCTTGACTTGCCTGATGTCCCTTCACGCCAACCCCGATAGTCGAACATTGAGGCCAAGGCATCGCGGAAGAAATTCACTCATCGTGACCCATTTTAGCAAAGACCTCAACGTAGTCTGTAAAATTTACAGCTTATACATGCGCTTGAACATGCGTGACGACCAGCTAAACGGGAGCAGGCGTCGTAGCAGATTCATCAACCTGGCATCCGTTGCCAAGTCTTGCTTCAACCCGGGTTTCTTCCTTTCTACAAGATTGAATAGGCCTTTTGCAATTTTCTCCGGGGTTGCCAATGCACTGGAGGAATTGGCCGATGCGCTAATTGAATCCAATTTGTCGATGTACTTCTTGTAGAATTCCTTGCCCTCTTCCGGCATACTCTCATAAGCTTGAGAAGCATCGGTTGTCCTTGCAAGTAGACGTGTTTTGGTAACACCGGGCGAAGCTGAAACCACATGGATGCCCAGCAGCCCAAGATCGTAATACATGGCCTCGGTCAAGCCAACGAGCGCAAATTTCGAGGCATTGTAGGCACCATTGAAAGGCTGCCCCATAATGCCAGCCCATGATGTCACGTTGATTACCCGTGATTTAACACTGTTTTGTTCATTGAACCTTTTCAACAGTGGGATGCATCCTTGGGTCAGACGAACAATGCCCCAGACGTTGACATCCATAACATGACGCATCTTTTCTTCATCGGCATACTCAAAAGGAGCGGTGTATGTAAGTCCCGCATTATTGATGATGGCATAGAGGCCGCATTCTTCCAGCTCAGTGGAAACTGCCGCGATCGCCTGCTCAATCTCTTCAACAACGGTGACGTCGACCTTAACTGGCGTTACATTGGCAATCTGCGCCAGTTTACTTCCATCAGTGTCGCTCCTATAGCCAGCGAAAACTCGGTAACCATTTTGAGAAAATAATTCTGCTGCGCAAGCACCTATCCCGGAAGAAGCTCCAGTTATTAGCACAGATTTTTCCATGGTTCCTTTACCTTTTCGTTTGACTACCACGGCGTGCGCGAGACGGGTGCGTATGTCTTTGAGACCTTAACCGAACCTGCTTTGCAAACCTTGAGACACCAGTACTGTGAACCGAAATTCCCCATATGGAACCCTCCCCCCATCAAGTGTGACTCGAAACCGCTCGACGTGCAATTCGCCTTCGAGTGACGACCATCTTCGCGCCGATCCGGATGATTGGGGACCAAGTGGCGGCATTGGTTGTCAATCGGCATTCAAAGTTGACCCGGCGTGCAATATTGACCCTTCTGGGGGCTGGATGGAGGTTGTCCCGGTAGTCCATAGGGAGGAGCCGCGTGGGGGGTGCCTGTGGACCCACCGGGTCAACCGGGCCGCAGGCTCGGCCAGCGCCGGGTTACGAGCGGTGCTTGATGGTAGGGCGTCTGAACCGGACTATGACCGGGTGGGCAAACTACTTTAGCCTCGGGCAGGTCAGCCCGGCCTTTAACGTCGTCAACCGACATGCGGTCCGGCGGTTTCGCCAGTGGCTCTGCCGAAAGCACAAGACGCGGCACGGGGCAACTGTGCAATACCCCGCCCAGAGTCTCCACGACGAATACGGCCTCACCCGTCTGACGCGGCAGGCACTGGGCCTTCCGAGCGCGAAGGCATGATCTCGTCCGAAAGCCGGATGCGGGAAATCCGCACGTCCGGTTTGATGAGCCGGGACTTGAAACGCGGTCATGGGAGCCGGACTGAGGCCCGGAGCGAAAGCGACGGACAAGCCACCGGACCCTACAACTGGCGCGCCAGTCCTCGACTCTACCCATGCGGGCGGGAGCTTCGGCCGATATTGCGCAAGAATTTGGGTGCATACGGATATCTGATCGACCGCGGCACGGCTGACCGGATTCTCGAAACGGCACCCGACATCCCGGTGCCGATCGATCACAT
This sequence comes from Rhodospirillaceae bacterium Spongia-Bin9, assembly GCA_900197615.1. Taxonomy (GTDB): domain Bacteria; phylum Pseudomonadota; class Alphaproteobacteria; order Bin65; family Bin65; genus Bin65. Next base: position 4,061 of record FZLR01000141.1, on the reverse strand, counting down.
GCTATTCAACATGGTCGACTCGGAGATCGCGCGCCGCGTCCGGCCACTGCAAATGATGCCGGCCGCAATCCGACATCGCCCCCATGAACTGGTCGGCTCCGATACTGCGCGCGCCGAGAACCGGAAGCTCAAGAACTTGCTGGGCCGAAAGCCGTGGAAGGCTAATGAAGCTGTCAGGCTTTACCGGAAGGCCAGCTGGGTGGGGGCTGTGCTGTTCGGTAGTGCGCGGTTCGTCCAGGTGCCGTACAAGGACAGACTCGCGGCTTCAAAGTCAGACTGACTTACTACAGTCAAGCCGCAGCACCAATGTGGAGAGTGGCTATGCCCACATCCTTTGCCGTACTGTTCGACGCAGAGTTCGAGCAGGAAGAGGCTGAGCGCTTGGAGCGCGTACGCGCCAAGGCCCGCACGCTTCTCGAAGAAGGTCGCCGCCGAGCAGAAATCGAAGTGCGCCATGTCGACGACCTTCCCCTGATCGGGGCAGCGACATTGACCTTCCTGCCCGGCGAGTTGCAATCCATCGAGATGCTTATGGCTCGGGTGGATATGGCGCGCGAACCCGGCTGAATGCTCGTTGGTTGCCTCGCTTGCGCGACTCCTTCAGCGCCGGACTACGTCCGGTCCAATTCATCGCTCGTCCTGCCATTTCTTGATAATCGTCTGGATTTCGTCGGTCGGGTCTATATCCTCTTTGCCATTGCAAAGATCGAAGATCAGATCTGCGACCTCTTCGCCATGCCCGGCGTCTTCGAGCCGTGAGAAAAAAGCCCAAGAGGCCCAATTCATCTCCGTGCGGCGCGGCGCGTTGTAGAAATCGGCCCAAATTTCGCGCGCCTCTTCCAAGGTCGGGGCCTTCGCTATCAGTTTCGCCGCCGTCCTGCCGGCGCCGGGGCTTGCAAGCCAGCGTTCTTTTGTGGCGTCCGTTGCCTCAATAGCCAGCGTCAATGGCGCCAAGAGGCGCTTTTCGTGTAGCCAGCGCACAAGGTCGCTCGCGATCCTGCTCCCGCCAGCCAAGCTGACGGATATAGGTCCGTGCGTAGTGCCGAACTCCACATATTCGTCGGTTTGCCTACCTATAACGCCTTCGCCCACCTCCGATGGGCGCACAATCTCTGCGCCGTGGATTTCGATCTGTGGAGAGACCGTAGGCGAGAAATTTATGGTCGGAGAGACATTGGCAGGCGGCGCATCCTGTTTCGCTTCAAGCGCCGCAATGCGGTCGCGGAGTTTGTGCCCTATCCACCAACGCCAGAGCGCTATCAAGACGCTCAGAGTCAGAATTTCGGCCCAGCGGTCAATGATGAGCGAGAAAGTATAGTCGGTGACGGCTTTGATTACTTCTTCCATCTGGTCCCAATACCAGCGTCCCCAGCTTTCGTCAGCCTTTCTAGGTAACGCCCGATACAATCCCCTCGTCGCGAACCGACTGTCGCTTGTGGGGCATCGTCTCGCAGACTGTCACTGAGGATTCGCATGCTCCGGCAGGATGGTTGCCGCAGCCCGGTCTATAGCGGCGGAGATGCCCAGATCATCCAGCAGCGAGCGAATCCGGCTCGATGCTGCAACCTGACCGTAGCGGGCGGTTTGCCGGGAGAGCCAGTTTCCCGCGGCCCGTTCGGCGCGATTGCACAGGCGCGCCAGCTCGCGATGCACCTCGTAGGCGCCGTCGTAGCGGGGGATCGGGACCGCGCGCCAGGGATGCTGATGGAAGTCCCGGCCGCTCGTGCGGGATTCCAGGAACGCGCGCGACAGGCAGGGGGCATTCAGGAGCGCCGTCAGATAGCCGGCCTCTCCGACACTGGTCGCGTTGAAGTAGTAGAGGGTGTCGTCAACGACGAACGACCCCGCCTGGCTCCGGGCTCCCCGCATGATGTCTCCCGACTTCGGATACAGGACGAGGGACCGGCGTCTTCCCGCCCGGGTCAGCTGCCCGGAGAGCTTGCCGTTGTGGTCGAGCTGCGCGATCAGCGTTTCCGGCGTGTTGCGGCCGCGGCCGCGGAACTCGTCATAGGCGGCATCCAGAACCCGCCAGAAGGGAGAGAGCCGCTCGGGCGCCTCTTCCAGCCGCCCGCCGGCGTCCGTCGGGACGATCGCACGGGGCAACTCCGGAAGGAGTGCAAACGCGAACATCTGGTTCGAGGTCAGCAGCTCCCGAACCCAGTGTGAGGGAACGACGCCGGTCTGCGGCTCAAGCTGTGTCCAGGGATCCTTCTTCGACCGTACGGTAGTCACCGTCATTTCTCGATGCCCCGGCCCGTCGGCGGACTCGCCGACGACGAGGAGCACCCTGGGGCTCACCGACGCCCCTTGCCGAAACGGAGTCCTCAGCCGCCTGTCGAGGTAGCCCGATGGCCGGCGCGGCAGCGGTGCGGGCGACTCCTCGAATACGACAAGCTCTCTTGCCCGGTCGGAAGGCGTGTGTGCCTCGGGTCTGCGGTCCGGACAGGAGGCCCAGAGCGCACGCGCCGCGCTGCCGGGCGCGAGCGAAGCGGACCGCCGTCTTTCGAACAGGACACAGCATCGCCGGGCATCGCCCCCTCCGAACGGTTGCACGGCCTCGAGATCGAGCGACTGCGCCAGGACCGGTTCGTGCCATTCCCGGAATTTCGCCCAGCTTTCCGCCCGCAGGGCGGACTTCTTCACGATCCAGGCAGCCGGGTCCCGGTCCGGGCTTGCGAGATAGAGCTGCCGCGCACGCTTGATGAAGAGCTGGGCGATGTCGAAGTGCGGCGCGTTTCTCCCGCCGGTCCAGAGGTCGAGATCGCTGTCGGCAAACCGCTCAAGATCGCGCTTGCGCATTTCGGCCTGGATGTCCGCCATGGAGACCCATGGCGGGTTGGCGACGATGCGGTCGACCTTCTGGTCGGACAGGCGGAGCGGGCCGGTGGTGTTGGCGATGTACCAGGTCCACACGGAGTTGCCTTCCTCGGCAACGATTTCGATGAATGCGGCGTGGCACGCTTCCACGGCCGCCCGATCCTCCTCCGGCACGGAATTGCGGATGTCGGCCGAAAGGGGGCGGCCCGTGCCGGCTTCCTCGACCAGCCGGCGCAAATCGTCGGTGAAGGACGGCAGGTCGACGAACGAGCGCGGCAGAAGCAGCTCGCGCCCTTGCGGCGTCACGATCCGGATTTCTCCGTTCATGGGACGGAAGAGAGACGTCTGGTCGTCCGCGTTCACCAGTAGCGAGTCGCCCTCGTAGATCCGGATACCCGCCTTGCCGCCCGGAGGCTCCGCGGGAAGGGCGCGGAGCAGGGTGGCCCGGGCGATTTCCGCGGCCACCGGATGAACGTCGATACCGTTGACCAGCCTTGCGACCACCGCGGCGCGTCTCGCGGCCGTATGGCCTTCGAGGGCCGGCGCGGCGAGCAGGCGCTGCGCCGCGAAATAGAGAATCGTCCCGGAACCGCATGCCGGATCGAGGAACCCGACGCCTTCCAGCCGCGCCTGGTTCCGCTCGTCCGCGATCGCCGCCGCGACGGCGCGATCGCACCAGGCCTCGTCGAGCAGCTCCTCGACGATCAGGCCGGCCAGCCAGTCCGGCGTGTAATATTCCCCGAAGACCTTGCGGTCGCGTTCGCCGACGAAACGTTCGTAGAGCGGCCGAAGCACGTCCCCCCGCTGCCGGCGCCATTCGTAGCCGTGGACCTGTGCCATGAGCCTCGCCGCCCAACCGCGGCCGCGGGTCGTGGCAAGGATCCACGCGACGAACCCGTCCGTCAGCACGTCCGCGGGATTTGGGGCGTCGTCCGGCTGGGCCAGGGTCTGGACCACGCCCCGGGCGAGGGCCACCAGAAACGAATGCGTGACGAACAGGCGGTCGCGCGCCGCCTCGTTCTCGGGCTCCATGCTTGCCGTTCGGAGCATGTCGAGCCACAGGTCCCGCTTGGTCCGCGTTTCCGCGAGATTGGCGCCCCCCAGTTCGGAATAGATCGCCTGCAACTCGTCGTGCGCGGGTTCGAAGAGCGGCCGCGGGTCTGCAGGGACCCACGGCTTTCCTATCGGATCGCCGCTGACGAGGGGGCGAATGCGGCGGATGAGATCCTCGGCGTTCGTCGGCG
>FZLR01000008.1 GCA_900197615.1 Rhodospirillaceae bacterium Spongia-Bin9 | reverse complement strand
TCGCGTGTTTTTCCCGCCCCCGACCCCTCGACCCCCGGGCGCCCCCGCGAAGGGGCAATGGGGGGGCGCGCGATCCGGCCCTCGGCCTGCGCCTTCAGATCGTCCGGCAGGGCATCCCAGGCCGCGCGCATGTCGGCGAACTCGGTCTGGCCGCCGACCGGCGGAATCGACTGCATGTAGAGCAGCGACGCCTTGGCCGGCACCTTCTTGAAGGAACTGTCGGTGTGCCACAGCTGGTTGCCCGTCTGGAAACCGCGCAGGCGGCTGTCCGCGCTCCATAGACTGCCGTCCGGCATCAAGTTCGAAACATCGGCGATTTCGGTCAGCACCCGCGGTTTCACACCGTCCAGATCGGTAATCATGGAGGGATCGATCGGCCCGAAACGCTTAGCGAAATCGACATGCTGCTGCTGGGCCAGCCGTTGACCGGGAAAGATCAGCACGGCGAATTCGTGGAAGGCGTCCTCGACGGTCCGCCAGTCTTCCGCAGAAAGCGGCGTCGACAGGTCGACATCGCCGACCTCGGCGGCAAAGCTTTCGGTTACCGGCCAGATTTTAACCGCCATCGCTCGACTCCGAAGGGCTCGACAATTCCCGGGGCGGCTCAACGATAGCGCCAAGCGCGGTACAGGGGCAAGCCGATGGCAACCGTCCGTAGGATTGTCCGTGGGGGTTGCAGGAAAGCGGTATCCGGCCGATATGTCGGACCGACCGGCGGCGCCACCCGAAGTCGCGATGAACCCGCCGCCGCGAAGGGAAGCGAACCATGTCCGAGGCCTTTATCTGCGATCCCGTCCGCACGCCGATCGGCCGCTACGGCGGCAGCCTGAGCGCGGTGCGCACCGACGATCTCGGCGCCGTGCCGATCCGTGAGTTGCTGGCGCGCAACGAGGCGGTCGATGCCGAAGCCATCGACGATGTGGTCTACGGCTGCGCCAACCAGGCCGGCGAGGACAACCGCAACGTCGCCCGGATGAGCCTGCTGCTCGCCGGCCTGCCGGACAGCGTGCCCGGTGCCACGGTCAACCGGCTGTGCGGCTCGGGCATGAACGCGGTCGGGGTGTGCGCCCAGGCGGTCAAGACCGGCGATGCAGGCCTGACCGTCGCCGGCGGCGTCGAGAGCATGTCGCGCGCGCCTTTCGTCATGGGCAAGGCGGACACCGCCTTCTCCCGCAAGGCCGAGGTCTACGACACGACCATCGGCTGGCGTTTCGTCAACCGGATGATGAAAAAGCAGTACGGCACCGATTCGATGCCCGAGACGGCGGAGAATGTCGCTGAGGAATTCCAGGTCACCCGCGAGGACCAGGACGCCTTCGCGGCGCGCAGCCAGGCCCGCGCCGTCGTCGCCCAGGAAAGCGGCGCCCTGGCGGCCGAGATCGTGCCGGTCACCATTCCGCAGCGCCGGGGCGATCCGGTCGTCGTGGCGAAGGACGAGCATCCGCGCGCCGGCACCACGGTCGAGAAGCTGGCCGGCCTGCCGACGCCGTTCCGCGATGGCGGCACGGTTACGGCAGGCAACGCGTCGGGCGTCAACGACGGGGCGGCGGCCATGTTCGTGGCGTCGGAACAGGCGGTCGCGGACTACGGCCTCGAGCCGCTCGCCCGGGTCGTCGGCATGGCGACCGCGGGCGTGCCGCCGCGCATCATGGGTATCGGCCCGGCGCCGGCCTCGGAGAAGCTGCTGGCCCGCCTCGGCCTGAAGATCGACGACATGGACGTGATCGAGCTGAACGAGGCCTTCGCCGCCCAGGGCCTGGCCGTGCTGCGCATGCTGGGCGTGCCGGACGATGCCGAGCATGTGAACCCGAACGGCGGCGCGATCGCGCTCGGCCATCCGCTCGGCATGTCGGGTGCCCGCCTCGTCGCGACCGCGGCCCGCGAACTCCAGCGCCGCGGCGGCGCCTACGCGCTGTGCACCATGTGCATCGGCGTCGGCCAGGGCATCTCCATGGTGATCGAGCGGGTGTAGGCCCGCGCGCTACCGCACCTGAAGCACCAGTTTGCCCCTGAGGTGGCGCCCTTCGCTGACGCGGTGGGCGTCGGCGGCCTGGGCGAGCGGGAAGGTGCGGATCGGCGGGACGGTCACGGCGCCGGCCGCGACCAGCTCGGCGATCCGCTCCATATGGCGCCGGGCGCGGGCGACGTTGGGCCGGAGCGACGTCACGTCCGTGCGCGGCGACGCCGGCGCCTGGCCGCCGGAGGCGATGAAGGCCGCGCGTCCGCCGGGCCGCAGCACCTCGAACGACCGCCGCGCCACTTCGCCGCCGACCGTCTCGAACACGGCGTCGACGCCGGAGACTTCCTCGGTGAAATCCTGCGCGCGGTAGTCGATCGCCCGGTCGGCGCCGAGGCCCTTGACATAGTCGTGGTTCGCCGCGCTTGCCGTGGTAATCACTGTCGCGCCGATATGCTTGGCGAGTTGGATGCCGAAGCCCGCGACGCCGCCGGCGCCGCCCTGGATCAGGATGGTTTCGCCGGCCCGGAGATGCAGCGTCTCTTCCAGGGAAACGATCGCTGTCAGCCCGGCGAGCGCCAGTCCGACGGCTTCCTCGTGCGTCCAGCCATCGGGCTTCCGCGCCGCCAGCGACGCCTTGACCGCCACCTTTTCGGCATAGGCGCCTTCCTGGCCGGCGTCGAGCACGCCGAACACCGGGTCGCCGGTTGCCAGATCGGTCACGCCCGCGCCGGTTTCGGCAACGACGCCGGAAAAGTCGCGGCCCAGCACATAGGGAAAATCCGCGATCTTCGCATAGCTGCCGGACCGCACCTTCCAGTCCGCGGCGTTGACCGAGGCGGCGTGTATATCCACCACGATCTCGCCCGGCGCCGCCTGCGGATCGGGCAGATCGCCATACTGCAGAACCTCCGGGCCGCCCTGTTCGTCGATAAATGCTGCTTTCATGGTCACCGCCGGAAAAGCTGAATGCGCCGATTTCGGAGCGCGCCGTTGAATCCCCGGCGCTGCGCGACTATGCTTTGCCTTAATCCGTTCCGACCGGCCCAGATGTCCAAAGGGCGCACGACGATGAAACTCACACAAGACCAGATCGACCGGTTCCACGAGACCGGCTACCTCATGCTGCCCAACCTGTTTTCCGCCGAGGAGGCGGATGTCCTTCGCCACGGGGCAGCCGAAGTCTACGCCATGGAGCGCAAGGAGGTGGTGCGCGAGTTGGACGGCGTCTCGCCGCGCACCGCCTTTGCGGCGCACTGCTACCACGAGGCGTTCCGGCGGCTCGGCCGCCATCCGCGCCTGATCGAGCCGGTCATGCAGCTGGTCGACGGCCCGGTGTACATGCACCAGTACAAGGTCAACGCCAAGGTCGCCTTCGACGGCGCCGTCTGGCAGTGGCACCAGGATTACGGCACCTGGTCGCGCGACGACCTGATGCCGGAAGCCCGGGCCATGAACATCGCGCTGTTCGTCGACGAAGCGACGGAATTCAACGGACCGCTCTGGATCATCCCCGGCTCGCATCGCGAAGGCGTCTACGACGCCGGCCACGATATCGAGACGACCAGCTATCCCCTGTGGACGCTCGACAAGGCGAAGGTGAGCGAACTGGCGGAACGCGGCGGCATATTCTCGGCCAAGGGCGAGGCCGGCAGCGTCCTGATGTTCCACAGCAACATCGTCCACGCCTCCTCGCCCAACCTGTCGCCCTGGGGGCGGACCATCGTCTACCTGTCGCTGTGCCACGTCGAAAACCATATCCGGCGCTTCAAGCGCCCGGATTGGGTCGCCCATCGCGATTTCGCGCCCATCGAACCGTTGCCGGACGATTGCCTGCTGGCACCGATGCCGCGCATGGCCGAAGACGGGACCGGGATTCAGGTGGCCGCGGAATAGGCGCGGCGTGAACCTTCACCGCCTCCTGCTGGAGCGTCAGGCACAAGACAATCCCGTCCGGGTCGGGATAATCGGCTGCGGCAAGTTCGCTTCGATGTTCCTGGCCCAGGCGATCCGCACGCCGGGCATACACATCGCCGCCATCGCCGACCTGAACCCGGCCGGCGCCCAGGAAAACCTGGCGCGCATCGGCTGGCCGGCCGAGCGATACGCGGCGGCCGATTGCGGCGCGGCGCTGCGCTCCGGCGCCACCTGGGTCGCCGACGATGCCGAGGCGCTGTTCCGGCAGGAGGCGATCGACCTGGTCATCGATTCGACCGGCGATCCGCCGTCGGGCGTGGCCCATGTCCTGCTCGCCTGCCGCCACGGCAAGTCGATCGTCATGGTCAATGTCGAGGCGGACGCGCTGGCCGGCCCGATGCTGGCGCAGAAGGCGCGCGAGGCCGGCATCGTCTATTCGCTGGCCTACGGCGATCAGCCGGCGCTGATCTGCGATCTGGTGGACTGGGCGCGGGCCAGCGGATTCGACGTGACGGCGGCGGGCCGGGGCCACAAGTGGCTGCCGGAGTTCCAGTTCTACACGCCGGACAATGTGTGGAGCGGCTACGGCCTGACGCCGGAACAGGCGGTCGAAGGCGGCCTCAATCCCAAGATGTTCACCTCCTTCCTCGACGGCACCAAGCCCGCCATTGAGAGCACGGCGGTCGCCAACGCCACCGGCCTGACGCCGGCGCCGGACGGCCTGGCCTATCCGCCCGGGAGCATCGACGAGATCCCGAATATCTGCCGGCCGCGGACCGAGGGCGGCGCGCTCGACCATAAAGGCCAGGTCGAGGTCATATCCTCCCTGCACCGCGACGGCACGCCGATCGACTACGATATCCGCTTCGGCGTGTTCGTCGCCTTCGAGGCCGATACCGACTATATCGCGCGCTGCTTCATGGAATACGGCCTGCAGACCGACGACAGCGGACGCTATGCGGCGATGTACAAGCGCTGGCACCTGATCGGTCTGGAGCTCGGCATCAGCGTCGCCAATGTCGCCCTGCGCGGCGAGCCGACGGGGGCGGCCACCGGCTGGCGGGCCGACGCCGTCGCGGTCGCAAAGCGCGACCTCGCGGCCGGCGAGTTGCTGGACGGCGAGGGCGGCTACACGGTTTCCGGCAAGCTGATGCCGGCTGCGCGCTCGCTGGTCGAAGGGGCCCTGCCGATGGGGCTGACCCATGGCGTCCGGCTGGTTAATCCGGTCTCGAAGGGCCAGGTCGTCCGGTGGTCCGACGTGGCCGCGGATAGGGCGCACCCGGCCGTGCAGCTTCGCCGGGAGATGGAAGACCTCAGCCGGCCGGTCCTGCTTCAGGCCGCGGAATAGTTCTCAAGCGGGCAGCATAGCGCGCCGGTCCCCGATCAGGGCACCCGGCTTTTGTCGTCCCACAGCCGGTATTCCGCGCGGAAAGAGATCAGGGAGCGCCAGACCCGCTTGAACAGCGGATTGCCTGCGCTCTCCTCTTCGGCAACCTTCTGCCAGGCTTCCTCGAGGGCGCTCAGTACCTCATTGGGGAATTTCCGGATTTCGACTCCCTTGGCGGTCAGTTCCCGAATCGCCGCCGGCTGAAGCGAAGCGCCTTCCGCGAGTCCTTCGCGGATCGTATCGCCGCAGGCATTCACGATCATGGTCTTGGCCGCGTCGGCCAGGCCGTTCCAGACGCCGCGGCGGACCAGCAATTCCAGCAGCGTCGCCGGTTTGTGCCAGCCGGGCACATAATAGAATTTCGCGGCCGTATTCAGGCCCATGTTCAGGTCGATCAGCGGGATCGAATATTCGGCGCCGTCGATCTTGCCGGTTTCCAGCGCCTTCTTCATTTCCGCCGCATCGAGGCGGACCGCGGTCGCTCCGAGTTTCTCGGCCACACGGGCGCCCAGGCCGTATATCCGGATTTTCTTGTCCTTGAAATATCCCGGACCGGTGATTTCCGTGCGGAACCAGCCGCCGCCTTCCGCCGCCGAGACGCCGCACAGAACCGACTTCAGCCCGTGCCCGCCATAGATTTCGTCGAGCAGTTCATCGCCGCCGCCATAATAGTACCAGGCCAGATACTCCCGCGCGTCGGGACCGAACGGGACGCCGGAGAACAACGCAAGCGCCTTTTCGGTGGATGTCCAGTAACCCGGCGTGGACCAGCAGGTCTCGACCTTGCCTTCGATCACGGCCGTGAGACAATTCTCGGCCGCAATCGGCTGGCCGGGTTCGGCGAAACCGATCTGCATGGCGCCGGCGGACGCCCGGCGCAGTTTTGCCGCGAAACTCTTTCCGAGCGTTCCGAACTGCGGCGTGTCGCCCCGGAACGCGCTCGCCATCGTCCATTTCAGGTAGACCGATTCCGGCACCTTGAATTCGGGCTTCTTGGTGACCGTTTCCCGTACGATGATTTTCTGCGGCCCCGGCGCGAGCACGAAGCGGCCGATCGCGCCGCCGGCGACCAGGAATACGATGGCAACGGTGACGATCCGGATGAAGAACGGATTCAAGGGCAGGCCTCTCTAACGCGGTTGTCGGAACTTAGGCGAATTGGACGGGCATTTCGAGTGCAGCGAACAGTGATTCCGTCTTTCGTCCCCGACCGGATCGAAGTACCGCAACGAAGTACCGGATCGAAATGCCGGGAATTCGCGGCCCCCGGCCGGCCGGCAGGACGTGACGATCCGCAGCGCTGCCCTGGACGCCGGAGGCGCCCCGTTGATCGAGCCGCCGCGATGGGGCAGTTTGCGATCCTGTTCGAGGATCGTATCCCGGGCACGGTACGCCGGGTCCGATAGCGCGGCGCCGGGAACGCCGCCAGACCGGTATTTCGGATTTTTCCAACTATTCCATTCCGATCAACACCGTAAGGCGATTTGCAGGAGGAAACCGATCGATGTCGAACAACGATCTCAGGGTGTGGGGCATAGGGACCGCCCGCACCATGCGCGCGCACTGGATGCTCGCTGAAATGGATATCGAGTACGACCTGCGCCCCATCGGCCCGCGCACCGGCGAGACCATGACCGAGGAGTATCTGCGCCTGAACCCCAGGCACAAGGTTCCGGTGATCGAGCACGGACCGTTCGTGCTGGCGGAGAGCGCGGCGATCGTCAACTATCTGAGCGAGACCTATCCGGCCCCCGAGGGATTCTATGTGCCGCGCGAGACAGCGCGCCGCGCCGCGCTGAACGAATGGTGCTTTTTCGTCATGACGGAACTCGATGCGCATCCGCTCTACCTGATCCGGCGGCACTTCCAACTGGCGCACATTTACGGCGAGGCGCCGCTCGCCGTCGAATCCGCCAAGGAATATTTTTGCGAGCAGATCGACGGCATGATGAAGAAATTTCCCGACGGCATGGAGTCGGTCATGCCGGAGGGCATGAGTGTCGCCGACATCCTGCTCGTGACCTGCCTCGATTATGCGCTGGCGCTGGAAATCCCGCTTCCCCCGGCGCTCCTGGCCTATCGGGAACGGTACATCGAGCGGCCTGCCTACCTGAGCGCCCGCGAAATTAATTTTGCCTGATGCCGCCGCCGACTCCGGCCGACGGCTATCCCTGCAACTCTTGAACTCCTGTTCGAACATTCCGGACACAGAATTAAAGGACGAAACGGACGAATGACCGGACCGCTCAAAGGCGTGCGCATCCTCGATCTGACGACGATGGTCTCCGGGCCGATGGCGACGATGATGCTCGCGGACCAGGGCGCGGACGTCATCAAGATCGAATCCCCCCGGGGCGACCACATGCGCCACGTCAGCGCCATGAACAGGGGAATGTCGGCCTCGTTCCTGTCGTGCAACCGGAGCAAGCGGGGACTGGCGCTCGACATCAAGAGCCCCGAGGGGCTCGCCATCGTCAGGAAACTGGCCGCGACCGCCGATGTCCTGGTGCAGAACTTCCGCCCGGGCGCGATCGAACGAATGGGGCTGGGCGAGGACATTGTCCGCGAACTCCGCCCCGACATCGTTTTCGTGTCGATCAGCGGCTTCGGAGAAACCGGGCCCTATGCCGGCCAGCGAGTCTACGACCCGGTCATTCAGGCGCTGTGCGGGCTTGCCGACGTCCAGACCGACTACGCCACCGGCCAGCCGCGCATGGTGCGCACGATCGTTCCCGACAAAACGACGGCGGTCGCGGCGGCCCAGGCGATCACGGCGGCCCTGTTCGCGCGTTCGCAGACCGGCGAAGGCCAGCATGTCCGCCTTGCCATGCTCGATACCATGGTGGCCTATCTCTGGCCGGAAGCGATCTCCAGCCTGACCTTCGTCGGTAAGGAAATCGATCCGGCCGAGGGCCAGATGGGGCTCGACCTCGTCTACGAGACCGAAGACGGCTATATCACGGCCGGCGCGGTTTCGGATTCGGAATGGCAGGGCATGTGCCGGGCGCTCGGCCGCGAGGATCTGCTGGAAGACGCGCGCTTCGCGACCGCCGGGGCACGCGCGCAGAACCGGCCGGCGCGCCGGGAAATCGTCGGCGAGGAAATGCGGAAATGGCAGAGCGAAGAGCTTCTGGCACGGCTGGACCGCGAGGATGTTCCGGCGGCGCCGGTGCTGACCCGCTGGCAGTTGCTGGACGACGCGCAGATCGAAGCCAACGGCACGATCGAGATCCACGAGGACGAAACGCTCGGCAGGGTGCGTCAGCCCCGGCCGGCGGCGCGCTTCGACCGGACGCCGGCGGCGGTGCAGGCGCTCGCGCCCTACCTGGGCGCCGACAACGCCGCCATCCTGGGCGAACTCGGATACTCGGGGACGGAAATCGAGCGCTTGGCCGAAGCCGGCGTTCTCGCCAGCCGGGGGCCGGCTACGGATTGCTGAGCAGCCGCATCAGGCTTGAGGTATCCCAGCGCCCGCCGCCGCGCGCCTGTACCCGGGCGTAAAACTCGTTGACCAGCGCGGTGACTGGCAGAAGCGCGCCGACCCGGTGGCCCTGGGCCAGGCAGATGTCGAGGTCCTTGCGCATCCAGTCGACCGCGAAGCCGAACTCGAACTCGTCGTCGGCCATCGTCGTGCCGCGGTTGTCCATCTGCCAGGATTGCGCGGCGCCCTTCGAGATGACGTCGAGCACGAGCCTGGCGTCGAGCCCCGAACGCTGCGCCAGGTTCAGCCCTTCGGCGAGCCCCTGCACCAGACCGGCGATGCAGACCTGATTGACCATTTTCGTGAGCTGGCCCGAACCGACCGGGCCGAGCAGCGTCACGGCGCGCGCATAGGCATCGATAACGCCCTTGCACCGGTCGAAGTCCGCCTGCTCTCCGCCGGCCATGACCGTGAGCATGCCGTTTACGGCGCCGGCCTCGCCGCCGGATACCGGGGCATCGATGAAGCCGAAACCGCGCTCCGCCGCCGCCGCTGCCAGCTCCTGAGCGACGTCGGCCGACGCGGTCGTGTGGTCGACGAAGACGGCGCCGGCGCCCATCGCCTCGAAAGCGCCGCCCTCGCCGACTGTCACCGCACGGACATCGTCGTCGTTGCCGACGCAGGCGAACACGATCTCGTTGCCGTCCGCGGCCCCTGCCGGCGTCGCCGCCGCGTTCCCCCCGAACTCCGCGGTCCACCGCCCGGCTTTCGACGCGGTCCTGTTGTAGACGGTCACGTCGTGACCGGCCTTCGCCAGATGGCCGGCCATGTTGTAGCCCATGACCCCGAGGCCGAGGAAGGCGACCTTCCGCGGTGCTGCTTTCGCTGGTTCGTTCATGCTCGTTCCGTTGTTCGTTGCCCTGGGCCGGACGCCCCGACGGACGCAGATTATCGGGGCCGGTCCGGGTCCGGTTCAAGGCGCAATCGCATCGCTCCACGCCGATTGCCGATCTGTCCTGGGCGAAAAGAAGCTTCGCAGGGCGCTCGTACCGCGGCCTGCGTCGCGATCCAGCTTTCCCTGTGCTGCCGTTGCCGCTATAGACTTTCGCTCGTCGAACGACCAAAGAAACAGGGAGGAATCATGTCCGGAAAATTCGCGCTGACGGCCTTGGCAGCGACCGTTGCTTTCGCCGTCTCGGCCAATGCCCAACAAAATCTCACGGCAGAAACCGCCAGTCCCGGCGGCGTGCCCCATGCCGTGATCACGACCCTCGCCGAACTGGCTGCGGCTCAGGGGATTGCCAATTTCCAGGTCGCCGAGGGTCAGACCCTGACCAACTCGCTTCAGAACCTGGCCCAGGGCAAGACGGATGTCTCTGCGGTTCCGCTCATTCTGCCGTTCCTGCTTTCGCGCGGCGCCGGCCCCTACGGCAAGCTCGGCAAGAAAAAGGGCGCCGAGCTCGTCAAGAACACGGCAGCGCTCTACACCTACACCTATGGCGGCTACGGGCTTTACGCCTTTGACAGTTCAAACGTCAAAGGCTGGAAGGACATCAAGGGCAAGACGATCGTCAACGGCCCGCCCCGCGGCGCCGCGCTGAACATCGCCCGGGCAATCGTGAGGATCGTGACCGGCTATTCCGATGGCAAGGACTACAAGGGCGTGCAGTCCAACTGGGGCCAGATGGTCAAGACCATCACCGACGGCACCGGCGACGCCATGGTCCTGCCGATCACCTTCCCGGATACCCGGATCCTCCGGTCGCTCGGCTCCGGAAGCATCACCCTGTGGTCGGTGCCCAAGAAGGCATGGGACTCCAAACCCATGCAAAGATATCTCAAGGCGCCCGGAACGGCGCCGTGGGTCATCGACCTCAAGACCGTCAAGCCGATCAAGGGGCTTACCATCGTCTCCGGGGACGGAATTTTCCGCGCCCCCGGCACGGCGGGCGCCGATATGGTCCAGACGTCGATGAGCTTCGACCTCGCCAAGGCCCTGACCAAGGCGGCGATCTCCAACGTGAAGAAGTTCACGTCGAAGGCGCCCTACATGGCGAATATCTTTCTCGGCGAAATCGATCCGGCGAAGACCGGCATGTGCGGCCCGGTGCCGGTGAAATATCATCCGGGCGCCGTGGCGGCCTGGGAGGAAGCCGGTCACAAGGTTCCCGATTGCGCAAAGCCGTAGTCTGATCTGGCCGTAAGGGCCGCGGTATTCGCCGCGGCCCTTCCGCCGCTGGGGGCGAGCGCAAAAGTGTCCGAAGATGTAATTCCGGGCCCCGTCCGCCGCGGCCTCAGTCATCGAATTATCTATGTCCTGTCGATCGCGCTCGTCGTCGTCGGCCTGATCAATATGATGCCGGGAATACCCGGTCTCGACGATCTGGCAAGGGACATCGCGGGCAATCCCCGCTTCATCATCCGCAAATTCCCGTACGAATATTATTACCCGCTCTACTTCGCCGCGATGATGCTGACGGTTGCGCTGCACCATTCGATGTGGCGCGCCTGGACCGACAAGAGCCGTCTGCGCCGCGGTTTCGGTCTGTTCATGGATCTGGCGCTCGTAACGATGGCGATTGCCATCTCGCTCACCTACCTCGTCGAGTTCGAATCGGTCTGCCTGATCGACCGGATCACCGGCGACCGCGAACGCATGATCGCCGAGAGCCTGAAGGTCGAAAAGGAGACCGCCCTGATGCTCGGCCTGCCTGAGCCCCTCACGGTGGAAGACCCGCAATGCCTGTACACCACGGGCGGCTGGATCGTCGCGATCGTGGGGCTCGCGATCGTCGTTTTCCTGACCTTCAACATGAAGGTCTGGGGGTTTCCGCTCGTCCTCGTCGCCCTTCTGATCGCCGCCTACACCATCGGGACCATCCTGATCTGGTACTTCTACGGCGCCCAGGACATCGACAAATATCTTGTGACCAAGCTCGGCGGCGAACCGCGATCGCTGGCGGACGGCCGGCCGCGGGTCCATGACATCCTGACCAACAACGCCTCCGGCCTGCTCGGCCGTTTTATCGATATTACGCTCAACGAGATTTTCCCCTACCTGATCCTGGGATCGCTGTTCGGCGCCTCGGCGGGCGGCAAATCCCTGATCAAGCTCGCTTTCCGCTCGACGCGGCGCCTCCGGGGCGGGCCCGCCCACGCGGCCATCGTGTCCTCGGCGATGTTCGGCACGATCTCCGGCGGGCCGATCGTCAACGTGCTCTCGACCGGCGTTCTGACCATCCCGATGATGATAAAGCGCGGTTTCTCACGCGTGTTCGCCGGCGGCGTGGAAGCCGCGGCCTCGTCCGGCGGCTCGATCATGCCGCCGGTCATGGGCGTTGCCGCCTTCGTCCTCGCGGCGATGACGGGGGTTCCCTACAGCGACGTGATCGTGGCGGCCGCCATTCCCGCGTTCGCCTATTTCTTCTGCCTCTTCCTCTCCGCGGTCTTCCAGTCGCGAAAGCAGAATATCGAGGCCCTGGGCGTGCTGACCGAGGACATGCACCTGTCGCGCCAGGACTTCTACAACCTGATCATGATCTTCGGGCCGATCCTGATCATACTGTTCCTGCTGCTGACGCCGAAGCAGAATGTCGGCTGCGGCTGGTTCGACGGCCTGCTGGGCGCCGAGCGCATCTTTGCCGACGGGATGTGCAAGGTCACCGAGCTTCCGTGGCTGCTGAAAGTTGTGCAGAACGCCGCCGGCGATGCCGGAAGCGCGGGCTGGTGGGCCGTCTTTCTGCTGATTTTCCTGCTCTTTCTGGATCCCGAAATGCGCGCCCGCCCGCGCAAGCTGCTCGACGCGTTCTCGAACGCCGGAATCCTGATTTCGACGCTCTATCTGATGTTCCTGGCGGTTTCGATCATCGACTTCTGCCTCAAATTGACCGGCCTGCCTTTCTTTATCTCCCTCGATGTACTGGGATGGCTGCAGAGCCTCAACCTCGGGGCTGGCGGCTCCGTCGCGTTCCAGTTCATGGCTCTCGTCATGACGATGATGCTTGCGGTGGTCCTCGGCATGGGGATGCCGGCGGTGCCGGCCTATGTGAACGTGGCGCTCCTGATGGGCCCGGTTCTCGCCGGGCTAGGAATTTCAATTTTTTCGGCGCACATGTTCATCTTCTATTTCGCGGTAGCCTCGGCGATCACGCCGCCGGTGGCGATCGCCGCGTTCGCAGCCAGTTCGATTACCAAAGCCGAGCCGATGGCGACCGGCTTCTCCGCGGTCCGGTCGGGCATCGTGATGTTCGTCATACCCTTCGTTTTCGCGATTTATCCGGAACTGCTCCTGATAGAAGAAGCGTTTCTGGATCCCACGGCGAGCGGAACCAAGATTTCCTACCTGCCGGGATACGATGGCACGCTGGATGTGACGGCGCTGTTGTGGCTGCTCGCGCGCCTGGTACTGGCGCTCTATCTGCTCGCAAGTGCGCTGGCGCGCTTCGACCGTGCCGGCCTGCCGCTATGGGAGACCGTGTTGCGGCTGGCGCTGGCCGCCTTCGTCATATCGAACGAACCCGCCTACTACGGCCCCGCCATCGCGGCTGCGGTCGTCTGGATCGGCTGGCACAGATACCGCACCCGCCGAAGCGACAGTCCCGGTGAGACCGCACCGGCGCCCGTTCCCGACTGAGCGGATCCTTCGGGGTATCCCCCCAGGATTGCGGCGGCAATTCGAGCCGGCTTGCGCGCAAGGAGGCCGGTTTGCGTCGCGTTGCCGGAATCGCGCCGGAAGCTGCGGCATGCCGCAGCCTCGGGGAAATCGGAGGTTGTTATTCGGCGCGCTCCTTCGACCCCCGGTAGCTGCAACGTCAGTGGGCTGGCTTGCCGGTCGGCATCCAAAACCCACGCCGAACGACAGGCGGCCGATCCATTCGGCGGGGGCTCCGAGATCCTGCCGGCTATCGGATGCTTGGCAGACGGACTCCGGCCCGGTACTTTGGGCAAGCGCAGGCTCAGGAACCCAAATTAGCGGGTATTTTCCGGCCATGCTGCGAGGCTGACAGTTCGAGCCAATCGGGATATCGATTTTTCGGAATATTTGCAGTGGCGGCAGCCGGCAATTCGATGCTGCCCCACTCTACCAGAGGAGGGATGACGACCGACATGAAGCACAATGGAGCAAAATCGCAATCGTGTTCCGGGCCGCGGCAGACGCGGCGCGACTTTTTGGGGAAAGCGACCGCTGCGGGCACCGTAGCATTCGCCGCCCCTTGGGTAACCACCGCGGCGCGTGCTGCCGGCGAGATCAATGTCGTCCTTAACCAGGGCCTGCTGGCGAAACTGTGGATCGATCATCTGCATCCGCAGTTCGAGAAAATGACCGGTGCGAAGATCAACCTTCAGCAGTCCGTGACGAGCCGGATGCTCGTGATGCTGCGGACCCAGAAGGCCGATCCGCCGGATCTGATGCAATTTTCAGAGGCCGGTGTATTCCTTGCAAAGGAGCGCGGCCTGATCCGCCAACACAATGCGAAGAACATCCCGAATTTCGCGTTCGTGCGCCCGGCGTTCAACCTTGCCGACTACTTCTCGGCCGGTGTTGTCGATGCGACGCATACGATCTTCTACAACACCGACCGCATCAAGAAGACGCCCGGCGCCTGGGGCGACCTCTGGAAACCGGAGCTGAAGGACCAGGTCATGATCCCGCCGGTCACCTGGAACAGCGGCGTGCGCATGGTGACCTCGTCGGCCCAGGTCGCAACCGGCAAGCCGCTGAAGGAAGCGCAGTACGAATGGCAGGCCGGCATCGAGCACATGAAGAAGCTGAAGGCCAACGGGGCTATTGCCTATACCGGCGCGCCGCAGGCGATCCAGTCGCTGCAGAGCGGCCAGGTTCCGGTGGTGCCGTTCTACGGCATCTTCATCAACCCGCTGATCGACAAGGGCGCGCCGATCGCGCCGTCGACCGATCTCGCCGAAAAGAAACACGGTGAGATCGTCGGCATGAACATGCCGGTCAACGCCAAGAACCGCGAACTGGCCGAAGTATATGTCAACTTGAGCCTGTCCAAGGAGTTCCAGAGCAAGATCGACAGCATCCTGCGCTCGCCGGCGGCTCACAAGGACGTTTCGGCGTCGAAACGGACGCTCGAACTAAACGGCCCGGCCGATAACATCGGCTACGCCGACTGGGCGTTCCTGTCGAAGAACCGGCCGAAAATAACCGAAAAGTGGAACGAAGTTTTCGGTTAGGACCGACTGGATGACGGATGCGGGCGGCGCATCGGGGGTGACGCTCCCTGTGCGGCGCCGGTCCGGCGGACGATCCCGCCGGTGGTTGCTTGTCGCCTGCATGCTGGGTCCGCTGCTCGGCTTCATGGTCGTCTTCTATGCAGCGCCTTTCGTCTATCTCGCCCAGGAGAGTTTCCAGTCCTGGGAGGGCGAGGACGAACCGAAGGCGGAGCCGACGTTCGACTATTACAAGAAGACCTTCCAGTCTTCGCGCACGAGCCGTGCGCTGACGCGCACTTTCCGCATATCGCTGGTATCGACGCTTATCGCGCTGGTTATCTGCTACCCCGTCGCCCTGCTGTTGATCCGGGCGGGTCCGCGCCAGCGCAGCGCCATGCTGCTGGTCATTTTCATCTCCCTGGCCGCCAGCCTGATCGTGCGAAACTACGGTTGGCTCGTGGTGCTGGCCGATCGGGGGCCGCTGAACGCCTTGCTGGTCGGGCTGGGGTTCACAAGCCGCGGCCTTCGCATGGTGTATTCCGAGGGCGCGACCATCGTTGCGCTCGTGCACTATGTCATGCCGTTCATGATCCTGCCGATCTACGGCGCGCTGCTGCGCATACCGGACAGTTACAGCGAGGCGTCGATTTCGCTCGGCGCCGGCCCGTGGACCACCTTGCGCAAGGTGGTCTTTCCCCTGTCGATGCCCGGTGTGTTCGGCGGCACGATCCTGAGCTTCGCAATTTGCATGAGCGCCTTCGTCACGCCGCTGATGCTCGGCTCGCCGGCGACCGCGATGATGTCCCAGGTCGCCGCCGAGCAACTGCTGGTGCAGCAGAATTTCCCCTGGGGCTCGGCGATCGTGACGATCCTGACGCTCGCCACTTTCGCCGTCGTATTCGCCTACGGGTGGGTTATTCGGCGGGTGATGAAAGCCGATGTTTGAGGATCGCAGCTTTCAGCGCGTTGTCGCCGCCCTCGGCTGGACGGCGATGGCCGTCCTCGTGTTCCCCGTCATTCTGACGATCCTCGTATCCTTCAACGGTTCCCAGTTCATCGAGTTCCCGCCGAAGTCCTTCTCGATGGACTGGTATGGCAACATCGCCAAGATCAACAAGATCGGCGAAGCGACCCTGTTGAGCCTGCTGGTCGCGTCCCTCACCGGGATATTCACCGTCCTGATGGCGATCCCGGCAGCGCTCGCCATTGCGCGGCATGCGTTTCCGGCCAAGGCGGCGATCGTGGCGTTCCTCCTGTCGCCGGTTGCGGTGCCGATGATCGCCATCGGTATCGCGATCCTGCAGTTTTTCGTCTGGACAGGACTGCCGTTCAACTGGATCACCCTGCTCGTCGGGCATGTCGTGCTGACCAGCGCCTACCCGGTCCGGACGATCGTCGCCTCGCTTACCCTGTCCAACCCGTCGCTCGAGGAGGCCGCGACGTCGCTCGGCGCCAATCGCTGGACGGTGTTCCGCACGGTGACCTTGCCGCAGCTGACGCCGGGGTTGATCAGCGGGTTCCTGTTCGCCTTCCTGATCAGCTTCGACAACTATCCGATCAGTATATTTTTGGTGCGCAGCGGCGTGACCACCATGCCGATCGAGGTCTTCAACTACATCAGCCAGCAGCTCGATCCGACTCCGGCAGCGTTTTCGACGATCTATATCGTCATCGTCAGCGCGATTATCGTCTTCGTCGAGCGCCGGTTCGGAGTAATTTCGCTGTCTGTCCGGGGGTGAGGCATGGCGCAGGTCGAACTCGAAGACGTCAGCTATGCGCTCGGTACGACGGAGATCCTCCGTAACGTCAGCCTGACGATCGCGGAGGGCGAGTGCCTCGCCCTGCTGGGCCCGTCGGGTTGCGGGAAGACGACGACGCTGCGCTGCATCGCCGGCTTCGTTGTGCCGACGCACGGCAATGTGCGGATCGGCGGCAAATCGGTGGTTACGCTGCGGCCGAACCGGCGCAATGTCGGTCTCGTCTTCCAGGACTACGCCCTGTTTCCGCACATGTCGGTCCGCCAGAATATCGCCTACGGCCTGGAGCGCCGGAAGGTCGGCAAGGCCGAGTTGGCGAAGCGCGTCGACGAGATGGTGGCGATCACCCATCTCGACGGGCTTGAAGAACGCCGGCCGGACCAGCTCTCCGGCGGCCAGCGGCAGCGGGTCGCGCTCGCCCGGGCGCTCGTAATCGAGCCGGATGTCCTGCTGCTCGACGAACCCCTCGGCGCCCTGGACAGGCTGCTTCGCCAACAGATGCAGGTCGAACTCAAACGCATTCAGCGGGATCTCGGGATCACGACCGTTTTCGTGACTCACGATCAGGAGGAGGCCCTGTCTCTCTCCGACCGGATTGCCGTGATGTTCGACGGCCGCATTGTCGAGACGGGATCGCCCGAGCAGCTCTATCACACGCCGCAGCAGCGGGGTGTGATGTCCTTTCTAGGTACGTCGAACATCTGGCAGGCGAAAGTCGTTGCCGCCGATGGGCCTTATCTTGAATTGTCGAGCGGCGACATTCGCGTCCGTGTTGCCGCAGAGACGCAATTGCCGAAGGGCGCCGCGGCTCAGGTCGGCATTCGGCCCGAACATATCCGGATTTCCGCCGAGCCGCCCGAAGGCGCCGTCAACATCGTCGCCGGCCGGATCGAGACGACGGTCTACAAGGGCGCGCATGTCGAGATTTATGTCGGGACTGCGACGGGGTTCGAATTCCTTGCCCGTCAGCCGGCGGTCTCCACGGAGAGCGGCGGCGCCGCCAGGGTAGGCGATCCGGTTTATCTTTCGTTCGAGCCTGAGAATGTGCTGCTGTTCCCGTCCGGGGATTAGCAGGCGACACTACCGGGAACAATGCAGATGACCGACAAATTCAGCCCGGCCGGGACCAGGGGAATACACGATGTCGGCGGGCTGGATTTCGGCGCGATCGATCGAAGCGAACATCCGCTGACCACGTTCGAGCGCCGGGTCGACGCCCTGACGATGCTGATGATCGGTCCGCTTGGAGTATTTCGTGCCGATGCCCTGCGGCGCGCGATCGAAGCCTACAACGAGGCGGACTACGTCAATCTGACTTACTACGAAAAATGGGTCCGGGCGCTACGCATTCTTCTCGTGGAGCAGGGTGTGCTGACCGATGAGCAGATCGACGCCCGTATTGCCGCACTCCGGGAAAAGGCCGGAGGCGTACAACCGTGATCGAGCCCCGCTTCGCGCCGGGCGACCGGGTGCATGTCGACACGCGCCCGGCGGAACGCCACTGCCGCACCCCGTTCTATCTGCGCGGAAGGACCGGGGTTGTCGAAGCGGTACACGGCCGGTTCCGCGATCCGGATCGTCTCGCCTTCCACCGCCCCGGCCTGCCGAAGCACTATCTTTATCGAGTGCGCTTCGATCAGGTGTCCGTGTGGGGCGAGGCAGCCGAAAATTCCGCCGATGTCGTGGTCGCCGACCTGTTCGAGCACTGGCTGACGAAGGCATCCCCAGGGGAGACCGCCCATGCAAAATAACGACCATGGCCACACCCACGACGAGCCCGAAGTCCACGCCCCGTCGCCCGACGAACCGCCGCCGGCGTCGGAATGGGAGTTCCTGGAAAAGGCGCTTTCCGAACTCCTTGTCGAAACCGGCGTGATCGAAGAGGCCGACGTGCAGCGCATGATGAATTTCACGGAGTCGCGCAACCCGGCGCTCGGCGCGAAAGTCGTTGCCCGTGCATGGACCGATTCCGGCTTCCGCGACCGACTCCTATGCGATGCGCGTAAGACGCTGCGTGAAGAAATGGAGATCGATGTCGGTACGATTGCCGAGCTCGAGGCAGTCGAGAACACGGACAAACTACACCATGTCGTCGTGTGTACCCTGTGCTCGTGTTATCCGCGCAATCTGCTGGGAACGCCTCCCGCTTGGTACAAGAGTCGCGAGTACCGGTCCCGTGCCGTCAGGGAACCGCGCATAGTGTTGAAAGAGTTCGGTACGGTACTTCCGTCGGATGTTTCGATACGCGTCCTCGATAGTACCGCCGACCTTCGATACCTTGTTATTCCGAAGCGACCTGGCGGGACCGAGGGCTGGCCGGCGGATAGACTGGAAGCGCTTGTTTCGCGCGACAGCATGATCGGAACGGCACTAGCGTCGGATCCAGATAGCAAATGATGGCGTGTCGATGCATGTTTTTGAAATGGATATTCTTTTGCCGGTCAAATGCAGAAAATTGTCGAATGCGGAGTGCGCAATGCCCAGCAGATCGGCGTCGAATTCGCCACGATCGAGAACACCGTCGAGAAGCGCCCGGACTTCTCCCTTGGCGGCAAGGCGGTCGCACAGCAGACGGAAAGTCCGTACAGATACGAGCCCGGCCACCCCTTCGCGGCCGGTTTATTTCGTGAGTTTCCGGTGAATTGACCGGTTGTTCGGGGAAATCAGGGGGTGCGGATTTCCGCTAACCTCTTGAAATATAATGGTCGGAGTGAGTGGATTCGAACCACCGGCCCCTGCCTCCCGAAGACAGTGCTCTACCAGGCTGAGCTACACTCCGGCCGAGCGCGCTATATAAGGGCCGGGCCTTGACAACGCAAGCCGCGCCGCGAGCCCGCCGACGGGGTTTTCAGTAAGGCCGCTCTACCGCGAAAGCGACGAGGTCGCCCAGCGCCTCGCGGATCGGGGTGCGCGGAAAGCCGTCGAGGGACCGCATCGCCGAGCTGGCGTAGTGCCGGGCCCGTTCGATCGTCTCGGTGAGCGCGCCGTGGCGGCGCATCAGGTCGATCGCGCGATCCAGGTCGCCGTCCTCGATCCGCTGATCCTCCAGCGCGCGGCGCCAGAAATCCTTTTCCGCCGGCGCACCCCGCCGATAGGCGAGAATGACCGGCAGCGTGATCTTGCCTTCGCGGAAATCGTCGCCGACCGCCTTGCCCAGGGTCGCCTGGTGGGCCGAATAGTCCAGCACGTCGTCGATCAGCTGGAAGGCCATGCCGATATGGGCGCCGAAGGCGGCGAGGCTTCGTTCGGCCGTGTCCGGCCGGTCGGCCACGATGGCGCCGACCTGGGCGGCCGCTTCGAACAGTTTTGCCGTCTTCGCGGAGATGACTTCGAGATATTCCTCTTCGGTCGTCGACAGATCGTTCGTCGTGGCGAGCTGGTGGACCTCGCCTTCGGCGATGGTGGCCGAGGCGGCGGACAGGGTCCGGAGCACTTTCAGCGAGCCGTCGGCGACCATGATTTCGAAGGCGCGGGAGAACAGGAAATCGCCCACCAGGATGCTGGCCTTGTTGTCCCACAGCGCGTTCGCCGTCGGCACGCCGCGGCGCAGGCCGCTTTCGTCGACGACATCGTCATGCAGCAGCGTCGCCGTATGGATGAATTCCACGCAGGCGGCCAGTTCGACATGGCGGTCGCCCTCATAGCCGCAAAGGCGGGCGCTGGAGAGTGTCAGAACGGGGCGCAGCCGTTTCCCGCCGGCGGCGATGATATGGCCGGCCAGTTCGGGGATCAGCGCGACCGGGCTTTGCATGCGGTCCACGACCACCCGGTTCACCCGCTCGAGGTCGGCGCCGACAATTCTGAGGATGCGGTCGAGCCCGGGAGCAGAGGCCAGACCGGCGCCGGCTACCGCCGTGTCGTGCTGCAGGGTCGCCACTGGCGTCACAGCGTCTCCTCACCTGCCGGCGTTGACCGTCCGCGACATCGCGGCGACCGGGCGCACGCCCACCGAGAGTCCGGTATAAGCCCTTGATATTCTTGTCGTATTGGCAAAAAATTGCACCCGCTTGCAAGGCCATCAGATACCGTAGCCGAAAGGCCGGTCAAGCGGCAAACAAGCGCAGCGACCCTTCGCGAGCGCGATCGGAACAGTCGGGAGAAAGCTATGCGCGAACTGGTCAGAACCACAGATCCGGTGCTCGTTTCCTGGCTCGAGGCGGCCTTGCGGGCCGAAGGGATCGAGTCGCTCGTTCTCGACCGGCATATGAGTATCCTGGAAGGCAGCATCGGCATCCTGCCGCGCCGGGTGATGGTGGCGGACGGCGACCTTGCCGCGGCGCGGCTGATCCTGCGGCAGGCGCAGGACATTCCCGATGACGATTGACACAACCGACGGTGGGCTGCTGGGCGGCCGCATCCGGTTCCGTCAGCCGGCCGCCGGCTATCGCA
This sequence comes from Rhodospirillaceae bacterium Spongia-Bin9, assembly GCA_900197615.1. Classification (GTDB taxonomy): domain Bacteria; phylum Pseudomonadota; class Alphaproteobacteria; order Bin65; family Bin65; genus Bin65. The sequence continues at coordinate 38,047 of FZLR01000008.1, read as the reverse complement.
GCGCCATCGACCCGGTCTTCCTGGCCGCCGCGGTCCCGGCGAAATCCGGAGAGCGCGTGTTCGAACTCGGCTTGGGCGCGGGCGCGGCGGCCCTCTGCCTGCTGGCGCGCGTGCCGGATTGTTCCGTGGTCGGCGCCGAACCCGATCCGGCGCTGCGCCGTCTGGCACAGGAAAATGCGCGGGCGAACGGCCTGGAAGGTCGGCTCACCGCCGTTGCGGATATAGGGAATCCCGGCGGCGCGGAAGGGCCGTTCGACCATCTGATGTCGAACCCGCCGTTTTGGGCCGACGGCTCGGGCAACCGGTCGCCGGACCCGCGCAGGGCCCGCGCCAACCATGAGGGCGACCTGACGATCGCGCAATGGGCCGGCCGGCTTTGCCTGCTGGGCCGGCCGAAAGCCACGGTGACGACGATCTATGCCGCAGCCCGGCTCGACGAATTGCTCGCCGCCCTGGCGGCGCGGGCCGGCGGGCTGGAGATTCTGCCGTTGTGGCCGAAGGCCGGGCGGGAGGCCAAGCGGGTCCTGGTCCGGGCGCGGATCGGCGGCAAGGGCCCGGCACGCCTGTTGCCCGGCCTTGTGCTGCATGAGGACGACGGCCGGTTCACCGCGGCGGCCGAGACCGTGTTGCGCGGCGCCGGCGGTATCGATTTTTCGGGAAAGTCCGCCACATTGCCTTCCGCGGGCCCTTCCACAAATAAGGGAGCGCCACATTAAATTGCGCCAGGCCGGGAGTCGCGGCGCGCGGGCGCGCCGCAAACGGGGTTGAGGGATGAATAGTGTTCGGGCTCGGGAGACGTAAACCGACAGTATCGGTCCTGCGGCTGAATGGTGTGATCGGCGGTGTCGGTCCGCTGCGCCGCGGCATGAGCGTCCAGCGCCTTGCTCCTGCGATACAGCGCGCCTTTTCGGTGAAAGGGCTGAAGGCCGTCGCCCTTTCGGTCAATTCGCCCGGCGGCTCGCCGGTCCAGTCGGCGCTGATCTACCGGCGGATCCGCGATCTCGCCAACGAGAAGAACATCCCGGTGCTGGTCTTCGTCGAGGACGTCGCCGCCTCGGGCGGTTACTGGCTGGCCTGCGCCGGCGACGAAATCTTTGCCGATGCCAACTCCATTATAGGATCGATCGGCGTGGTGAGCGGCGGTTTCGGTTTCGTCGACGCGATCGGCAAGCTCGGCATCGAGCGGCGTATCTACACGGCCGGTGAGCGCAAGGGGATGCTCGATCCGTTCCGGCCCGAAAACGAGGACGACGTTGCCCATCTGAAGACCATCCAGAAGGACATGCACGAGAGCTTCATCGATCTGGTCAAGCGCCGGCGCGGCAAGAAGCTGAAGGGCGAGAGCCTGTTCACCGGCGAATTCTGGACCGGCCGTAAGGCCATGGAACTCGGGCTGGTCGATGCGCTCGGCGACGTACGGACGGTCTGCCGCGACCGCTTCGGCGAGAAGGTACGCCTCGTCGCGATCGGCGAGCGGCGCGGCTGGCTCAAGCGGCGTTTCGGCCTGACGGGTGAGCGCGCGCCGCCGGAGTCGTGGGGCATCGCGCTCGGCGCTGGGCTGTTTGCGGCGGTCGAGGAACGGGCCCTCTGGTCCCGCTTCGGGCTGTAGGCGGGACACGGCAGGTGTTATCCATCGGCAAGATCCTGCTGATTCTCGTGGCGGTCGTCGTGCTTCTGCTGGGTGCGCGGATCGTCCGACAGCTCAAACGCAACAGCGGCGGTTTCGGCTCGCCGGACGCCGGACGACCGAGCGGCGGCCCGATCGATTCAGAAGAGCCGCCCGCATCCGGATCGGCGGCCGACCTTATCCAGTGCCGGGCCTGCGGGGCCTTCGCCGCCCGGAATTGCGGCAAGCCCGGCTGCCCGCTCGCCTAATTCCGTCCCTGAAGTTTCGGCAGGGCCGTGCGGCGGCGTGACCCGTGCGGCTGCCGGGCGGTTTTGCCATAGTGCAGCGCACAATCCCGCCGCCCTCCGCCACGAGCCTGCCCCCGATGGCGCCTGCCGTATCGCCCGAGACCTGCTTCCAACGGCTCATCCTGAAGTTGCAGGATTTCTGGGCCGCGCGGGGCTGCGTCATCCTCCAGCCTTATGACATGGAAGTCGGCGCCGGCACCTTCCATCCGGCAACCACGCTGCGCTCGCTCGGGCCGGAGCCCTGGAACGCCGCCTATGTCCAGCCATCGCGCCGGCCGACCGACGGCCGCTACGGCGAGAACCCGAACCGACTCCAGCACTATTACCAGTTCCAGGTGCTGCTCAAACCGTCGCCGCCGGACAGCCAGGAACTGTATCTGGACAGCCTGCGCGCCATCGGCATCGATCCGATGGCGCACGATATCCGCTTCGTCGAGGACGATTGGGAAAGCCCGACATTGGGCGCCTGGGGCCTCGGCTGGGAGGTCTGGTGCGACGGGATGGAAGTCACCCAGTTCACCTATTTCCAACAAGTCGGCGGCATCGACTGCAACCCGGTCTCGGTCGAGCTGACCTACGGGCTGGAACGGCTCGCCATGTATATCCAGGGCGTCGACAATGTCTACGACCTGGATTGGGACGGCATCCCCAAGGACGAAGGCGGGGTGACCTACGGCGATGTCTTCCTTCAGGCCGAGCGCGAGTTCTCGGCCTTCAATTTCGAATTCGCCGATACCGAACGCCTGTTCCGCCATTTCTCCGATGCAGAGCAGGAGTGCATGGCGCTGGTGGAGGCCGAGTTACCCTTGCCGGCCTACGACCAGTGCATGAAGGCCAGCCACCTGTTCAATCTGCTGGATGCGCGCGGCGTCATCAGCGTGACCGAACGGCAATCCTACATCCTGCGGGTGCGCACCCTGGCCCGCGCCTGCTGCCGCGCCTGGCTCGACAGCCGCGCCGGACCCGGGGCCAGCGCGCCGGAATCCGCCGATGCCTGAGCTGCTGCTGGAATTGCTGTCCGAGGAAATCCCGGCCCGCATGCAGGACCGGGCGCGCGCCGATCTGGAACGGCTGATAACCGACGGGCTGAAAGAGGCCGGGCTCGGCTGGTCCGGGGTCTGGACCTTCTCGACTCCGCGACGCATCGGCCTCAGCGTCGAGGGATTGCCAGAGCGGCAGCCCGATGTCCGCCAGGAACGCAAGGGCCCGCGGGTCGGCTCGCCGGACAAGGCGACCGACGGCTTCCTGCGCTCGGTCGGCTTCGACAGCCTCGACCGGTGCGAGGTCCGCGAGGTCAAGGGCGCGGACTTCTGGTTCGCCGTGATCGAGCGCAAGGGCGCGGCGACGGCCGACGCGCTGGGCGGCATCGTCACCGGCGCGATCCGGTCTATGGGCTGGCCCAAGAGCATGCGCTGGGGCGATACCGCTTTCCAGTGGGTGCGGCCGCTGCACAATATCCTGTGTCTCTTCGACGGCCGGCCCGTGCCGGGCAGCCTGGATATCGGCGGCGGCGAGCCGCTGGCCTTCAACGGATCGACAGTCGGCCACCGCTTCCTCGCGCCGGGCGGGATCGCGGTTTCGTCGGCTGCGGACTACCGGGCGAAGCTGGAGAAGGCATTCGTGCTGGTCGATCCGGCTGAGCGGCGGGCCAGGATCGAGGAGGCGGCGAAAGAGGAAGCACTTACCATAACCCGTCACTATTTCATTCGGGAGGATCGAGCGCTTCTGAACGAAGTGACGGGGCTGGTCGAATGGCCGGTCGCAGTGACCGGTCGGTTCGACGCCGAGTTCATGGAGTTGCCGCCCGAAGTTCTCATCACCTCGATGCGCAGCCACCAGAAATACTTCGCGCTCGAAACCGCCGACAAACAAATTGCGCCGTTTTTCATCGCCATCGCCGACATGGAAACCGGCGACGGCGGCAAATCGGTCGCCGCCGGCAACGAGCGCGTGCTGCGCGCCCGCCTCGCCGACGCGCAGTTCTTCTGGGACCAGGATATCGAAATTCCCCTCAGCGGGCGGGTTGAGGCGCTGAAAGGTATAACCTTCCACACACGTCTCGGCACGGTCCTCGAAAGGGTGGGCCGGATTGAGAAACTTGCGGGCGAAATTGCGGAACTGATTCATGCCGATCGACGAAGATCGACAAATGCCGCGCGGCTGGCCAAGGCCGATCTGACGACCGGGATGGTCGGTGAATTTCCCGAACTGCAGGGGATCATGGGCCGCTACTACGCCCTCGAAGGCGGGGAGCATGCAGCGGTGGCCGATGCCATCGCCGAACACTATGCGCCCCAGGGACCATCCGAGAAATGCCCGGATAGCAGGGTGAGTATCGCGGTGGCGCTGGCGGACAAGATTGATACGTTGGCCGCGTTCTGGTTGATCGGCGAAACACCAACCGGATCGCGCGATCCCTATGGATTGCGCCGCGCCGCTCTTGGCGTCATCCGCCTGATCCTGGAAAACCGGCTTCGCCTGCCCTTATTGGAAATGCTCAGGCAGGCTACTGACGAAGCACTAAGACCCGCTATCGCGAGCGGAACCTTAACGGGCTTGAATCGGGACGACGGACCGCGTCAGGCGTTCCAGTTCATCGTAGACCGGCTGAAGGTCTATTTGCGGGAAAGGGGCGTGCGCCACGACCTTGTCGATGCGGTGTTTGCCATCGGCGACGAAGACGATCTCTTGGGTATGCTGGCGCGGGTTAAGGCACTGGACAATCTGCTGGGTTCGGACGATGGCGAGAATCTGCTGATTGCCTATCGCCGCGCCGCAAATATCCTGCGCATCGAGGAGAAGAAAGACGGCCGCAGCTACGATGGCCAGCCAGACTCTGAACTGTTCAAGTTGCTTGAAGAGTCTGAACTTGACCAAGAGTTGGTGTTGGCCAAGCTGAGGATGCCGGAGCGTATGGAAAAAGAAGAATCGTACGGCGAGGCCATGACGGCGCTGGCCGCCTTGCGCGGGCCGATGGACCGCTTCTTCGACGCGGTGAAGGTCAACGACGAAGACCCGGCCCTGCGCGAGAACCGGCTTCTGCTCTTGTCCAACATCCGCTCCGTGATGGGCAGCGTCGCCGATTTCTCGCGGATCGAGGGCTGATGACCGGCCCGGATCGAAGCCCGAAGTCCGGTAGGCCGGCGGCGCGCCGATGACGCGGTGGGTCTACAGTTTCGGCGACGGCGCCGCCGACGGCTCTGCGGACATGAGGGATCTGCTCGGCGGCAAGGGCGCGAACCTCGCCGAGATGAGCAGCATCGGCCTGCCGGTGCCGCCCGGCTTCACCGTCACGACCGAGGTCTGCACCTGGTACTACGACCACGGCCGGACCTATCCGGACGATCTCGCCGGGCAGGTCGAGTCCGGCATCGCCGGGATCGAGGGGATCGTCGGCCGCCGCTTCGGCGATGCGGACGATCCGCTGCTCGTCTCGGTGCGCTCCGGCGCCCGCGCCTCGATGCCCGGCATGATGGACACCGTGCTCAATCTCGGCCTGAACGACGCGACAGTCCGAGGGCTGGCCGACGCCGGCGGCGACGCCCGTTTCGCCTGGGACAGCTACCGCCGCTTCATCCAGATGTACGGCGCCGTGGTGCTGGACATCGACCACGACGAGTTCGAGCGCGAACTGGAATTTGTCAAGGAACGGCGCGGCCTCTATCTCGATACGGAACTGGGGGCAGACGACCTCGAAGCCCTGGTCGGTCGCTACAAGGAGATCGTGCGGGAGCAGACCGGCAGCGCCTTCCCGCAGGCTCCGCACGACCAGCTTTGGGGCGCGATCGGCGCCGTCTTCGGCAGCTGGATGAACGCCCGGGCTGTCACCTACCGGCGCCTGCACGATATCCCGGCGGCCTGGGGCACGGCGGTCAACGTGCAGGCCATGGTGTTCGGCAATATGGGCGCCGATTGCGCCACGGGCGTCGCCTTCACCCGCGATCCTTCGACCGGCGACAACCGCTTCTTCGGTGAATTCCTGGTCAACGCCCAGGGCGAGGATGTGGTTGCCGGCCTCCGCACTCCGCAGAACCTGACCGTCGCCGGCCGCGAACTGCACGGGCCGGACATGCCTTCGATGGAAGAGGCCCTGCCCGACGTGTTCGCCGAACTGGACCGGGTGCGCGGCATCCTGGAGCGCCACTACCGGGACATGCAGGACATCGAGTTCACGGTTCAGCGCGGCAGGCTCTGGATGCTCCAGACCCGCAGCGGCAAACGCTCCGTCCAGGCGGCATTGAAGATCGCCGTGGACATGGTGGACGAAGGCATTCTCGACCCCGCCGGTGCGATCGAAGCCCTCGACCCGGCGCAACTCGACCAGCTCCTCCATCCGACGCTCGATCCGGCGGCGGAGGTGGCGATTTTCGGGCGCGGCCTCGCCGCATCGCCCGGCGCCGCAACCGGCGCAGTCGTCTTCTCGGCCGACGAGGCGGTGGTCCGCTCCCAAGCTGGCGAGGAAGTCATCCTGGTCCGCGTCGAGACCAGCCCTGAAGACATTCACGGCATGCACGCTGCCGCTGGAATTCTGACCACACGGGGCGGCGCGACCAGCCATGCCGCCGTTGTGGCGCGCGGCATGGGCCGGCCCTGCGTGTGCGGCGCGGGCGACATCAGGGTCGATTACGAAGCTGCGGAAATGGCCTGCGCGGGCCGGCTCGTGAAGGCCGGCGAGCGGATCACCATCGACGGCGCCTCCGGCCGGGTCATGCTGGGCCGGGTGCCGCTGATCGAGCCGGAATTGTCAGGCGATTTCGGGCGGATCATGGCCTGGGCCGACGATCTGCGCCGCATGGAAGTGCGCACCAACGCCGAGACGCCGGCCGATGTCCGCACGGCGCGGGAATTCGGCGCGCAGGGCATCGGCCTGTGCCGCACCGAGCACATGTTCTTCGACGAGGACCGGATCGTCGCCATGCGCGAGATGATCCTGGCCGACGACGCGGCAGGCCGGCGCGCGGCGCTGGACAAGCTGCTACCCATGCAGCGCCAGGATTTCGCCGAGCTGTTTGGGATCATGGCCGGTTTGCCGGTGACGATCCGGCTGCTCGATCCGCCGCTGCACGAGTTCCTGCCCCATGGCGAAGAGGAACTGGCCGGAGTCGCCGCGGCGGCCGGCGTGAGCGCGCGCGAGGTGCGGCGCCGCATCCAGCGCCTGAGCGAAGCCAACCCGATGCTCGGCCATCGCGGTTGCCGGCTCGCCGTCACCTTCCCGGAAATCTGCGAAATGCAGGCGCGCGCCATTTTCGAGGCGGCGGCGGAAGTGCAGGAGTCGGACGGGGAACGGGTGGTGCCGGAGATCATGATCCCGCTCGCCTTCTCGAAAGAGGAGGTCGCGCTGCTCAAAGGCGTCATCGATCGCGTGGCGGCCGAAGTTGCCGAGCGGAACGGCTGCCGCACGGACTATCTGGTCGGTACGATGATCGAACTGCCGCGTGCGGCGTTGCTGGCGGGCGAAATTGCGGGCGAAGCCGCCTTTTTCAGTTTCGGCACCAACGACCTGACCCAGACAACCTTCGGCCTGTCGCGCGACGACGCCGGCAATTTCCTCGGGGACTATGTCGAGCAGGGGATCGTGCCCAGGGACCCGTTCGTCTCGCTGGATGTCGAGGGGGTCGGAGAACTGGTTCGGATTGCCTGCGAACGCGGTCGCGCAGCGCGGCCCGATCTCAAGCTCGGCATCTGCGGCGAGCATGGCGGCGATCCGGCGTCGATCGCCTTCTGCGAAGCGCTCGGCCTGGACTATGTGTCCTGCTCGCCCTACCGCGTGCCCATCGCCCGCCTGGCCGCGGCCCAGGCGAGGTTGCGGCGCAACGCCTGAGGGTCAGGCACTCTGCGCTTTCGCCCCGCTGCCGATCAGGGCGGATTTGAGCCACTCGGGAGGCGCCGGATGCAGGTGCGTCTCGCCGCACCGCAAACCGGTCTCCGTTTCGTCGATGGCGTCTGTCCGGGCGAGCACCATGACGAGATCGCCGGTCGATGAGCGGCACTCTCCCACGGATACGCCGTCCCGTTCGACCGTCGCGCCGGGCGCCGGTATCGGGCCGTCGACGCGCATCGGTGTCAGCCGGCGTTTGGCGAGGCCGCGATAGTGCATTCGGGCGGTGACCTCCTGGCCCATCCAGCAGCCCTTTTCCCAGTCGATGCCGCCCAGCAGGTCCAGGTTGCCCTCGGCCAGGGTCGAGCGCTCGATCTCCATATCCCGGGCGCCGTCCGGCAGGCCCAGGGCGAGCCGGCGCCTGTCCCAGTCGAGCGGATCGGAGGGCGCAAGACCGGCGGCGGCCATCGTTTCTTCAACAGAATTTCGGTTGCCGATCGCACGGTAACCTGCGTCCCGGTGCCGGGGATCCGGAAAACAGGCCGCGGCGCTGTAAGCCGGGGCCGCCTCCGGCGATGCCAGGGCTACGACCAGGTCTTCTGCCGCTTCGACGCGGGCGTCGGAACGCAGCGTGTAGCGCCGCAGCCGCTTGTGCAGATCGGCCGAGCGCGCCTTCTCGCAGTCCAGCAGGATCGATGCGCCGTCGGCGGCCAGGAAAAAATCGTGCAGATACTTGCCCTGGGGGGTAAGGAATGCCGCCCAGACGCCGCGATTCTTCCCCGCTTTGGCAACGTCGTTCGAGACGATGCCCTGGAGGAAGTCGATCCGGTCGGCGCCGGCGATCCGCAGCACCGCCCGGTCTTCGGCGATATGGTATCCGCTCATTGGCGATGGTTTCTTTCCGGTTTCGGGCAACGTTTATCTAGATGCTCCGGGAAATCCTTCAACGCCGCCGCCGTGCGGTATATGAAGCGACCGGAGCGGCTCCTGAACGGATGAAAGCATGAGCGAACGACCTTACGATCTGGCAATTGCCGGCGGTACCGTAATGACGCCGATGGGGCGGGTCGCCACCGATATCGGCGTTCGGGAGGGGCGGATCGCGGCGCTGGGCGATCTGGGCCGGGCGTCGTCTGCCGAGCGCTTCGATGCTGCCGGCCTGCATGTGCTGCCCGGCGTCATCGACACCCAGGTCCATTTCCGCGAGCCCGGACTGGAGCACAAGGAAGATCTGGAGAGCGGAACCCGCGGCGCGGCGAAAGGCGGCGTCACGGCAATCTTCGAAATGCCGAACACGTCGCCGAACACGGATTCGGCCGAGGCGCTTTCCGAAAAGCTTCGGCGCGCCGAAGGGCGGGCCTGGTGCGATTTCGCCTTCTTCCTCGGCGCGACGGATGCAAATGCGGACGAGCTCGGCACGCTGGAGCGGCTGCCGGGCTGTTCCGGCGTCAAGATATTTATGGGCAGCTCGACCGGATCGCTGCTCGTCGCCGACGACGCCACCCTGCGCCGGGTGCTGGCCGGCGGCAGCCGCCGGGCCGCCATCCATGCCGAGGACGAGAACCGGCTGAACGCGCGCAAGTCGCTGCTCGACCCGGCCGCCGGTGCGGCCCAGCATCCCCATCTGCGGGACGTCGAGGCGGCGGTGCTGGCCACCCGGCGCGTCCTGGCGCTTGCGCGCGAGACCGGCCGCCGGATCCATGTTTTGCACATCTCGACGGCCGAGGAATTGCCGTTGCTCGCGGCGGCAAAGGATGTCGCGACGGTCGAGACGACGCCCCAGCACCTCACGCTGTCGGCGCCGGAGTGTTACCAGCGCTGGGGCAGCTACGCCCAGATGAACCCGCCGATCCGGGGCGCGCCGCACCGGGAGGCGTTGTGGCGCGCGGTGGCGGACGGCGTTATCGACGTGATCGGCTCCGACCATGCGCCGCATACGCGGGAGGAAAAGGACCGGCCCTATCCCGCCAGCCCATCCGGAATGCCCGGCGTGCAGACGCTGGTTCCGCTGATGCTCGACCATGTCAATGCCGGGCGGCTCAGCCTCGAACGCTTCGTCGATCTGACCGGCGCCGGGCCGAACCGGATCTACGGCATCGCCAACAAGGGCCGGATCGCCCTGGGCTACGACGCAGATTTTACCGTTGTCGACCTCAAGGCGCGCCGCACCATTACGAACGACTGGATGGAGACCCGCTGCGGCTGGACGCCGTTCGACGGCACGACCGTGACAGGGTGGCCGAAAGCGACGGCGATCCGGGGCAAATTCGTCATGCGCGAGGACGAATTGTTCGGCCGGCCCGCAGGCCGGCCGGTTGCTTTTCAGGAATGTCTGCCCGCAGAATAGGGCGCCATCGAGACAGACGCCGATTGTCGTGACAGCGCAAGGAAGCGCGCGGCCGGCAACCTGACCGGGTCGGGCTCCGGGGAACCGAGGGAACGATACGGAGGGTATACGAATGCCACGGCGCGATAAGCTATTGAGAGTCCTGCCGGTCCTCGTGGCACTGGCCGGTTTGACGGCGTTCGCCGGCGCGGGTCCGGCGCAGGCCTCGGAATGCGAGAATCCCGATAACATCACCTACGTCCAGGGGCGCGATCACTGCCTGGCGCTCCAGACCTATTGGGCAGGCGGCACGCCCGAAACGCTCGCGATCTATTTCCACGGCGATGTGCCGTCCGGACGGCCGGTCGATTTCGTCTTCGGCATTGCGCGGGCGGTCGCATTGCGCGGCGCAAATGCCGTTGTGCTGATACGGCCCGGCTTCAGGGGCGCGGGACGCAGGTCGTCCGGCACGGCGACGCACGACCAGTATTCGTTCATGAGCCGCGGCCGCGACGAAATCGACAGCATTGGGGTCGCCGTTGCGCGGCTGAAGGCGCACCACCGGGCGAAACGGCTCGTCCTGATGGGCTCTTCCGGCGGCGCGTTGATCGCTGGCGTACTGCTCGGTCTGCGGCCGGACCTGGTCGACTCCGTCCTGCTCATTTCCTGTCCCTGCGACGTTCCGCAACTGCTGTTCGAGAAAGGGTTCAGAAGGTCGGAATTCACGCAGTCGCCCCACAAATGGCTGGAAAAAGCCAATCCGAAGGCGAAGATCGTTGCGATTTCCGGCAGCGCGGATCGCACCACGCCGCCGCACCATGTCGAGAAATATATCGGGGCGGCCAAGGCCAGGGGGCACGACGCGCAATTCCTGCTCGTTCCCGGCGGCGGCCACGGTGGGCGCCAGTTCGGTCCGGTCGTCGGGTTTGCGCTCAACGAGATGTTCAGGCGTTAGATAGAGCCGATGATTTGGGACACTCTCCGGACCGGCAGGGTGTCGGGACGGACGCGCGCTACCGGCTGCACATCCGGCGTATGGCCTGCCATTCGGCATCCGACATGGCCGCAGAAGTCCCGGTCGCACGGTCTTTGACGAATTGCGCCCGCCCGCCGGTTGCGGGATGCGACGCGAAATAGCGGCCGACGGTCGAATCCCCCGATCCTTCCTTCCGCGCCATCGTCTGGAAGAATGCCTGGAAGCCGCGGGCCGAAATCCCCGTGCGGTTCAGCATCTCGACGGCAATCCGGTCGGCTTCGCGTTCGGCGTCGCGGCTGAATTTCGAGGTTACCAGGCTCTGCGCCATGTCGGTGGCGATGCCCGCAATGGCCGATGTGTCGCCGATCAGGGCCCCCATGACGAAACTCAGGCCGAGCGCCTTGACTAGACCCTCCATGCCGTGACGCTCGACGACATGGCCCATCTCATGGGCCATCACGCCGGCGAGGCCGTCAGCGCCGGCCGAATGGTCGATGAGGCCGCGGAACACGACGATGTAACCGCCCGGCGCCGCGAAGGCGTTGACTGTCTTGTTGTCGATAACGGTGACGCGAAATCGGTAGCGCGACGGACTGGCAGCGGACAGGCGCTGCACGAGGCGCGCCAGGGCCATTTGGCCGGAGCTGCCGGTACATACGCGGGAATCGGCGGCCATCAGGGCGAGCGCTTGACGCTGGACGGTGCGGCCCAGGCCCTCTTCCCAGGACAGGGGCACCTGGGAGGCGATCGGGCCGGCGGCGAGCGGCAGCAGGAACCAGAAACCGGCCAGAACGGCGACGGTCGCGCCGATCCAGCCGGCCGCCCGAACTTTCACGTTCGCGCGGCGCAGGTCTTTCCGGCGCAGATGGTCGGCATGGGGGTGCAGCCTGTCCAGAAATTCGCTTTCGGCGACGGTCAGGCGTGCATCGCCGGAGTCGCGTCTCAGGCGGAAGGGCCGGCCGGCATAGACCTCGTCGACGAGCCGCAGGTCGGCAAAGGGCCAAACTTCTGCAACTGCGCCGTCACCGGATTCGATGCGTAAACCGTCGGCTTCGATCGATATCCGGACGCTGTGCCGCCGGGCCGTCCGTCCGTCTGTATAGGTTCCGTCGGCGGCGGCGCCCCAGGAAGTCATCGCTCAGATCATTCCGATGCCGAAGAATTCCATCAGGCCCTCGCCATAGCGGGGGGTTCCGACGTCTGTCTGCCCGATCGCCGCTGTCTCGATGTCCCCGTGGAATTCCACATGGCGGGAGACGAAGCGCGTCGTGCGCAAGACGACATAAGGGTAGGCGAAACCGAGTGTGAATGCCATCAGCAGGAAATTCGGAATGCGCAGCTTGAAAACATCCTTGAAGGTGACCTCGGCTCTGAAGCGGACGGTGCCGTACGTCAATGTCTTCGCGATATTGCGCACCAGCGCCGCCTTGTAGGCACAGATCAGCAGTTGATAGACGATCAGGGGGGTCAGTTCGATCGCGACTATGATGACCTGCATTCGTACCGGATCGACGGCGACATGGTGATCCATGATCTGTGCGTTGAGACTGACGGCCGCCAAGCCGGCCATCATCGCGCCTATGGCGACCGCGGTACCGATCCAGGCCAGGGCGTAGCGGCTGTAGAGACCATCGGCATCGAGGTGCGACTGGAACTGTCCGTTGCCGAACCAGGTCCGGCCCAGGCGGTATTTGAAGACTACGGAATCGGCCCAGGGCTTGGTCCACCCGAGTGTCAGGACATTCAGGAAACCGAGACCGAGGCCCAGGAAGCCGTACCGCCAGGCGGATCCTTCCATGCCGCCGCGAATGCCAAGCCAGGAGGTCCGCCCGATCCGGTAGCGATAAGCGGCGAACAGCGCGACATAGTAGAACAGCATCAGGATCGGGGTCGCCAAAAGCAGAATTGCGATGAAGACGATCAGACTGTTGAGTTTCGCGCCCCCGAATTCTTCCCCGGATTCCGGCAGTTCGACGTCCAGCCAGAAAAACAGGCCGGCGATCGGTCCGTAGATCAGGACCAGGGCGAACAGGAAGCCGAGGAACAGTTCGATGCCGCGCCCGGTATATTCCAGCGGTTCGCCGAGCAGGCTGGTCTGGCTCCAGACATAGCGGCGGATCCTGGTCCGGCCCCAGAAGCGGTAAATACCCAGCGTAACGATCGAAAGCGCCAGGTTGACGAGGAAGATAACGAAGAGTTCGCCGCTGCGCCCGTCATGGTGTAGCCGGTGAACCGGCGCTTCGGCCGCCGCCGCTGGCGGGACTTCGTCGGACCCGTTCGTCATCGCTCCTCGGCCAATTTCGCCGCGCCCGCCTTGCATTGGGCGGCGAGACCTGATTTGACATGCGACAGGGATGCACGCTGTGCCCGCGCCGTGCCAAGCCCCGAAATATCATAACCCCGTGAGACCGCTATGACCTTCCGCGCCATCCTGCTCGAAGAAGACGACGGCAACGTCTCCGGCGCCGTAACCGACCTTGAGGACGACCGGCTGCCCGACGGCGACGTCACCGTCCGCATCGATTATTCGGACCTGAACTACAAGGACGGCTTGATCCTGAAGGGGCTGGCGCGGCTGGTGCGCACCTATCCCCATGTGCCCGGCATCGACTTTTCCGGAACGGTGGAGGAGTCGGCGTCGCCGGATTTCGCGCCCGGCGACCGCGTGGTCCTGACCGGCTGGGGCCTCGGCGAGCGGCACTGGGGCGGTTTCGCCCAGAAGGCGCGGGTCAAGGCCGGCTGGCTGGTCAAGGTGCCGGACGGGCTCACCAACCTGCAGGCGATGGCGATCGGCACGGCGGGCTTCACCGCCATGATTTCGGCAATGGCGCTGGAGCATGCCGGCCTCAAGCCCGGCGCCGGACCGGTGCTGGTGACCGGCGCGTCGGGCGGGGTCGGCAGCGTCGCCGTCGCGATCCTGGCGGCGCTGGGCCATGAGGTTACGGCTTCGACCGGCAAGAGCGACGAGGAAGACTATCTGCGCGGGCTCGGCGCAGCGACCGTGATCGACCGGCTGGAGGCGACGGGCCGGCCGCTCGAAAAGGGGCAATGGGCCGGCTGCGTCGAAACCGTGGGCGGCGCGACGCTGGCGACCGCCTTCGCCCAGATGAATGTCCACAGCGCCGTCGCGGTCTGCGGCAACGCCGGCGGCAACGATCTCGGCGCCACGGTCCTGCCCTTTATCCTGCGCGGCGTCAGCCTGCTCGGCATCGATTCGGTGATGTATCCGGCCGCGCCGCGCAAGACGGCGTGGCAGCGCCTCGCCAGCGACCTGCCGATCGGAAAGCTCGAAGCCATGACGGAGGTGATCCCGCTGGATGCGGCCTTCGCCGCCGGCGAGACCATCCTGAAAGGCGGCGTGCGCGGCCGGACGGTGATCGACGTCAACGCCTGAGTCGGGCGGCTGCGTGAGGATCTATCCGGCGCTCGTAACAATTTCGTAACTCGTACTCCGACCGCCAGCAGGGCCACGGACGAGGACGCCGCGGTCGATCAGGTCGCGGATGTCCCGGTTCGCCGCGTCTTGGGAGCAGCCGTTCATCTTCGCCCATTTCGATGAGGTGAGCTTGCCGTCGAAGCCGTCGAGCAGCCGGTTGAGTGTCTTCGCCTGGCGCGGGTTGAACGCTTCGGCGGCATGGATCTCCCAGAACCGGGCCTTGTGCAGAACGGCGGCCAGGGCGGTTCCGGCATTCCCGATGGCGCGCCCGAGGCATTCGACGAACCAGACCTGCCAGTTCGTGATGTCGAGAGTGCCCCGCTGCGTCGTTTCGAGGAGGTCGTAATACGCCCTGCGCTCGGCCCGGATTTGGGCGGACATGCTGTAGCAACGTTCAGCACTGTCATCCGAACGGGCCAGAGCCATATCGGCGATCGCCCGAGCGATGCGCCCGTTCCCGTCGTCGAACGGATGCAGCGATACGAACCAGAGATGGGCCATGCCGGCGGCGAGCACGGAGTCCATGGTTCGCCCGCCTTCGAACCAGTCGAGGAAAGCGGCGATCTCGTCCGCGAGGCGTTCGGCCGGCGGCGCGGTATAGTGTACGTGCTGGCGTCCGAGGGGGCCGGAGACAACCTCCATCGGTCCGTCGGCGTCGTCGCGCCACGCGCCGACTCCGATCCGCCGCATGTCGCTGCGTCCGGTGGGAAACAGGGCGGCGTGCCACGAATACAGGCGCTCTTCGGTCAATGGCGCGGCGTAGTTGCGGGTCGCATCCAGCGTCATGTCCACGATGCCGTCGACATCGCGGTCCGACGCCGGCAGGCCGCCGGCATCCAGGCCGAGACGGCCGGCGATCGACGAGCGCACCCGGCCGGGGGCGAGGAGTTCGCCTTCGATCTCGCTTGTCTTCACGACATTTTCGGTAAGCGTGCTCAGGGTCGCTTCGCTGCGCAGGTCGAAGCCCAACGCCTCCATCCGGCCGAGCAGTTTCCCCTGGGCGTGGCGCGCGGCGGCGAGCGGCTCGGTGAGCCGGGCCAGGTCCTGCCTGAAGCGCGGCCAGTCGGTGCGTTGCCAGATATACATAATTATTCTCCGCAATAAATGCAGAGAATATAGCGGATTATCTCCGCATGGAAAGGTATTCTCGGCAATTTATGCGGAGAATACGACCGTTATTCGCCGCATTGCCGGGTGTAGACCCGGTCGAAAAGCGGTGCAATCTCAGGCAATCGCGGTCGGGAAGGGGCTGCGGTCGACGGTGTCGATCTCGGCCTTGGCCAGGCGTTCCAGCATTTCTGCCTTGACCGCGGCGTGGGCCGGGTCGTCGTACAGGTCGGTCAACTCGTGGGGATCGTTTTCCAGGTCGTACAGCTCGCAATGGCCCGCGCCGCTGTAGACCGACAACCGCCAGCGCTGCGTAACCAGCGAATGGACGCGGAAGTCGCCCTCGAATCCCATGATCGTGCGCTGCTGGTCGTCCTCGATCAGCACCGCGCCGCCGCCATGGTCCTCCAGAGTCGCGATTTCCGGCTCCAGGCTGCGGCCCTGGATGCCGTTATACGGCGCGATGCCGGCGCGGCTCAGCATGGTGCGGGCGATATCGACGGTGCCGGCCAGGGCGGAGCAGGCCGCGCCGCCGTTCGCACCGTCCGGCTCGGCCCAGAGGAACGGCACCTTTACCAACCCCCCATAGTGCATCGGGCCTTTCAGCATGACCCGGTGGTCGCCGAGAAAATCGCCGTGGTCGGCGGTAAAGACGACGACGGTGTCGTCGGCGAGGCCGAGTGCGTCAAGCCGGGCGAGGATCCGCCCGACGGCATCGTCGATCATCGTAATCATGCCGCAGGTGAGCGCCATCGATTCGCGCGCTTCCCGCTCGGTCACGGTATAGGCGACCTGGCCGGCATTGCGGCTGCCGTCCCCCGGCGGACGGTTTTCCCACATCCATTGCAGGGTCGGCGGCGCCTGGTTGCTCAGCCGGTGGAAGCTCTCCGGCAGGTCGAAGTCCGCCGGGTCGTACATGTCCCAGTATTTGCCCGGCGGCGTGAAGGGATGATGCGGGTCGGGAAACGAGGCGGTCAGGAGGAACGGCCGCCCGCCGTCTTCGCCGGCGTAGGACTCCAGCCAGTCCATCGTTTCCTCGGCGACATAGCTGGTGGGGTATAGCTCCTCCGGCACGGCGGTGCGCCAGCCCTGGGGCGCGACATAGTCGTGGGGCAGGCTGTTCTCCGGGCCGACCATGGTGTCCGGGTCGCCGCCGCGCGCCTTCATCCAGGCAATATAGGCGGCGCCCACCTTGTCGCTGTGCATCGTGGCGAGCGAGATGTCCTCGAAGCCGTAGAAGGGCGTCGCGATCTCGTGGTCCGGGTCGTCTTTCCACGTCCACGGCCGCTCTTCCTCATAAGCGTCGCCGGCGACAGGCTCCGGCTTGCGCGCCTCGGCGAAGGCGTCGTCGCGCGGCTCGGTCCGGCGCTCCATCTCGGGCAGGTTGTCCGTCATGTTCTGGAGGTGGCTCTTGCCGATCAGACCGGTGCGGTAGCCCTCGTGGCGCATCAGGTCGACAAAGGTGTTCTCCGACAGGGACAGCGGAATGCCGTTGTGGCGGACGCCGTGGAGCGACGGCATCCGGCCGGTCATCAGCGTGGCCCTGTTGGGCATGCAGACCGGGTTGGCGACATAAAATCGGTCGAACCGGACGCCGCGCGCGGCGATGCCGTCGATATGCGGCGTCTTCAGGATCGCGTGGCCGGCGCAGCCCAGATAGTCCGCCCGCTGCTGGTCGGTGACGATCATCAGGAAGTTCGGGCGTTTCGAGGCGCTACGGGGGGCGGCCATTCTATTCTCCGGCGGTGGCGGGAAGGGCGGCGCGCGCCCGGCGCCTGACGACATCGGCGGCGATCAGCGCTGCGCCGACGGCGCCGCCGACGAGGTTGAGCCACGGCGCCTCGGCGAAGGCGGCGATCGGCACGATCAGGGCGAGGCCGGCTATGGCATAAACGGCGCGGAGCGGCGGGGAGATCGTCGCGAACAGGAATCCGGTCACTGCGACCGAGACCAGGAACACGCCGAACAGCGCGGTCGTGAAGCTCAGCGCGACCTCGAGCGCACCGCCCTGCATGATGAGCGCCGGCGACATGATGAAGACGAAGGGGATGAGATAGGCCGACCAGCCGTATTTTACGGCCTGCCAGCCGGTCTTCATCATCGGCGCGCCGGCCAGCGTCGCGGCGGCGAAGGCGGCGATGGCGACCGGTGGCGTGATCATCGACATCATGCCGAAATACATCACGAACAGATGGGCCGAGAGGTCCGGCACGCCGAGTTCGATGATCGCCGGCGCGACCAGCGTGGCGAGCAGGATGTAGACGCCGAGCGTCGGCATGCCCATGCCGAGCAGGATGCACACGATCGCGGCCAGGATGAGCAGGATAAACAGGCTGCCGCCGGCGATGCCGACCAGCTCGCTGGTCAAAGCGAAACCGAGGGCCGAGATGTTCAGCACCCCGATGATGGCGCCGGCCGCGCCGCCGATCATCAGCAGTTCCAGCCCGGCCTTGCCGGTCTTGACGAAGCTGGCGACCAGCGAGCGGACGGTCAGCCGGTCGCCGCCATAGCCGAGCAGGAAACCGATCGGCAGCAGTGTAAGCGCCGCGTAGAGCGCCGCGGTCTCCGGCTGGAGCGACCAGCGAAACAGGCACAGCACGATCACGACGAAGGGCGTCAGGAAGATGCCGCCGCGGCCCGCCACCGGCAGCAGCCGCGGGATCAGCGATTTATCGATCCGCAGGATACCGTCGCGCGCCGCCTGCAGATCGACCTGGATGAACAGCGCTGCGTAGTAGAGGACCGCCGGAATCAGCGCGGCGAGCACGACTTCGGCGTAGCCGATCTGCAACATCTCCGCCATCACGAAGGCGGCGACGCCCATCATCGGCGGCATGAGCTGCCCGCCGGTCGAGGCCACCGCCTCGATGGCCGCGGCCGAATGGGTCGGATAGCCGCCCCGTTTCATCAGCGGGATGGTGATGACGCCGGTCGAGACGACGTTGGAGACCGCGCTGCCCGAGATCGAGCCGAACAGGCTGGAGCCGACGATGGCGATCTTGGACGAACCGCCGCGGAAGCGGCCCATCAGCCCGGCGGAGATATCGGTGAAGAAGCGGGCGCCGCCGGCCGGCTCGAGCAGGAAGCCGAAGAACATGAAGGCCAGCACGATGGTGGTCGATACTTTCATCGGGAAGCCGAACATGCCGTTGGCATCCAGCACGACATAGATCGCCAGCCGGTCGACCGGGACATTCTCGCCCTGCAGCCGGCCGGGAATCAGATGGCCGACCAGGGCGAAGACCAGAAAGAACAGCAGGAAGGCGAACAGGATCGGGCCGGCCGTCCGGCGCAGCCCTTCGACGATGGCGGCCAGCAGGATCGCCGCCGCCGCCACGGCGTCCGGCGGGTTATCGGCGAAATTGTCGAGGATGGTCGGATACTCGACCGTCACATAGAGCGCCGCCGCGGCGGAAACGGCGGCGATAATCAGGTCGTACCAGGGCACATGGGAACGCGGCGCCCCCTTGCGCACCGGCACAGTGAGATAGAGCGCCGCCAGCCCGACAGCGAGCATGGCGGCGTAGAACTGCTCGTTCATGAATATGAGGTCGACCGCGCGGTAGAGGTCCGCCGCCCAGAGCAGGGCGCCGGCGGTCAGCAGGGCGCACAGGCCGCCGCCCACCCACTTGACCAGGATATCGCCCGTGGGGGCGGCGGCCTCCGCCTCGACCTCGGCCGCGTAGGACTCCGCGTCGGGAACGGGGTCCGTCACAGCGGCGCTCCGGAATGGCCTGAGCTACTTGGCCTGGCCGGTCTCGCGATAGTATTTCATCGCGCCCGGATGATAGGGCACGCCGATATCGACATACATCTTCTTCGGATTGAAGCCGGCCATGCCCTTGAAGGCGGCAACCATCATCTTCTTGTTAGCAGCCATGGCCTTGACCAGCTTGTAGACGATGTCGTCGGACACCTTGGCATTCGCGGTGACGATGAAGGGCGCGGCCATGATGTTGGTCGGGCCGGTCACGCCGGCATAGGCCGGCGACGGGCCGATCTTCTCGACCACCGAGCCGGGCGCGATCGCCTGCATATTCTTCACCGATGCCGCATCGTCCGGCAGCGAGACATATTTGAAGCCGCGCGAGGCAAAGGCCTGGCGCATCTTGCCGGAGGTGATGGAGAACATGCCGGCATCGACCTTGCCGCCCATGTAATCGTCGACGCCGCGCACGCCGTTCGGCGCCGGTACGCCCTTGACGTCCTTAAAGGTCAGGTCGGCCATGTTCAGCAGGGCGCGCCAGAACAGGCCCTGGATGCGCTGCTTGGCGAAACCGGAAGATATCTTCCTGCCCCTGAGGTCGGCGACCGTATTGATTTTCGAATCCTTCTCCGCGAAGATTCCGAGGCGCAGCGTGCGCACCACGGCGACCACGCGGACATCTTTCTGCGGCTTGCCCTTGAACATCGCCTTGCCCCGGTTGGCGAAGGCGGTGACGACGCTGACCGCGATCGAGAATTTCAGCCGGCCGGAGTTGACCAGCGGCAGGGTGACGACCGGCCCGCCCTGCGGTACGACGCGGGCGCGCAGCCCGGCCACGTCCTTGGCGACCTTGGCGACCGCGGCGCCGGTCGCATAGGCCGAAGAGCCCTGCGGGTTGGTGCCGATGCTGTAGGTCTGCGCGATCGCCGGCCCAGCGGCGGAAAACGCGGCGAGGGTAAGGGCTGCCGCGCCTGCGGCGGCAAGGGCAAGTGCTTTCATGGTTTCCTCCCAGTTCAGGGCCCGGTCCGGCGGACCCGGCGCTTTCTTATCGCACCGGGGCGGCTGCCGCTACCGGGCAAAGATGCATTCGCCGGCACGCTCCGGCTCGAACGAGATTATTCCGCTGCGGCAGCAAATTCGGTTCCCCGCATCTGCCTGATGGCCCGGCGGCAGTAGGCCACCGCCTTGTCATGACCGCGAAAGAGGAGTTTGCGGGCCGGGTCCTTGCTGACCGCGTCCTGCTGCGCCTCGATGAAAATCTTGTCCTCGAGAAACGCTTCCAGGATATCCGCGTGGAACGCGGTGTTGGCCGGCGAATCGAGCGCTTGGCCGCGCACGGCGGTGGAAAAGAAATAGTGGAAGTTTTCCTCGTCCGCCGGGGTCGCGTGATGGAACAGCCTGACCGCCATGCCGCCGGGTTTCTCGCGGTTTTCGCGCCCGCCGGTGCCGGAATCGTGGCCGCCGCCCCACTGCAGGACCGAGGCCGGGGCGACATATTCGAAGTCCTGCCAGCGGTCGACCTTGCCCTTGAAGCCGGCAACCTTGACGAAGGACGGCGGCGGGGTCGATTCCATCATCCAGCGGACATAGCGGGCGCCGCGCTCGGTCCGCGTCGTGGTCAGTTCGGCGTCGTCGTGTTCCTCGGGATTGCCGCCGATGGTCGACGTGTGGACATAGCCCAGGTGGGTCAGGTCCATCAGGTTATCCATCATGAACATGAAGTTGGCGGCGATGTCGTAGCGCGCGTAGTGGAAATTCCACTCGTCCATTCTGTCGTGCCAGGCGAAATCGACGATCTGGCCGGTATCGGCCTGCTCGGGATCGCCCATCCAGATCCAGACGAAGTGCTGACGCTCGACGACCGGAAACGCGCGGACGCGGAAGGCCGGGCTGGGCTTCTCGCCCGGATTGACGACACAGGCGCCGCTGCCGTCGAAGACCAGGCCGTGATAGCCGCATTGCAGGCCTTGCGACACGGGCGCGCCCAGCGACAGCTTCACGCCGCGATGGCAGCAGCGGTCCTCCAGGGCGGCGGCTTTGCCGTCGCCGCCGCGGAACAGCACGACATCCTCTCCCATGATCCTGCGCGCGATCGGTCCGTCATCCAGTTCGTGGGACCAGGCGCCGATGTACCAGGCGTCGTGGACCAGGGGCTCCATCGCAAAGTCGGACATCGGTTCTTCCCCCGTTCAGTCTCGCAGAATTTCCGGCGTGTCGGCCGGTCGCAAAATATCGGATGGCGTCACGGCGCCCACCCTTCCGCAATCATCTCGTCCGCCTCGGCGACCAGCGCATTCAGGAACTTCCTCAACCGCGCGCTGTCGCCCGGCGAGAAATTCCGCAGCAGGCGTGCTTCGCGGGCGAGCGCGAATCGGGCGATTTCGTCATGCACCGCCCAGCCTTCGTCGGTGAGTTGGACGTAGGACCGGCGCCGGTCCGACGGATCGTCTGTCCGTGTCACCAACCCCCGTTTCTCCAGCCGGGCGACCGAGCGGCTGGTGCCGCCGCGATCCATCGCGATCCGGTCCGCAATCCCGAAGATGGTGGAGCGCCCGTCGCCGCCCAGCACCTGAAGGATGCGCCACTCGCGCAGGTCGAGGCCGAGCCCGCGCGCATGATGGCGCATGGCGTGCAGCCCGATCTTGCCGCCGAGCGTGACGAACAGGGCCGGGATGTGGCTGTCCATATCCACCCGCAATGTCGCGCCGGCTGGCGGCCGGGCGCCGGATTTGGCTGCTGCCTGGGTCATAACGTGCCCTCCAAAACAGGCGGCATCGTAAGTTTTACTAATGATATATCAATTGTTGATTTTTCTCTATAATGGATTCTTCTGTGAGACCCCGACACCGGAGCAGAAAGCGGCAGGAGGAGGCGGGAAAGGCCCGCGGCGGAAACGAAGCGGGTGGCCGGCGTTTCGGCATATCATCGCCGGCGTGTCGGGAAATGTCATGTTTTGTCATGGCGACGCCGCTCCGCCCCCGGCCCGTCATTCCGAACTGGATACCGAAATCGCAGTCCCCGTCCGTCATTCCGACCGGAGCCCCGGATTCGATCCGGGCCGGAGCGAAGGAATCTCGTCGCAGGACTCCGGGTTCCTGTCGGTGAGTTCGAGCCGGGATCTCCACTCGCTTCGCTCGGTCGGGGTGACGGGGCAGGCGTTCGCAGATGTCATGAAATGTCATGATTCGGTCCGGGCCGGACTAAGACAGACCGGTCTATATGCAGTGTTTTTTTGCCGTAGAGCCGGCGCCGCTTTCCGCCTTTTCCGGTGCAGAATCCGCCGAAGTCCGCCATTTTCCGCTCTGATAGTCGCGAACCGGCGAACGCCGATATGTGTATGTTTTCCCAAAATTGAGACAATAGACGGCCATACGGACACGGCGACAAGTCCGCCGCAGCAGCGGTGCCGGAGGGGAGGCTTCCGGCAAGCGTCATGAAATGTCAGGTTCCGTCACGATTCGACGCGCGGCTTCCCTGTCCACTTCCCTGCTCGCTCTGCATCGCCGCCCGAAAACGCATTTTGTTCATATAATGTTCCATATGCCGACGTCAAGCGCCTTAGTCGGCGTTTCCTTCCGGCCCGGATTTCGTCCGACCGATCGAAAGTCCGCGGCCGACCGATTGAAACGATTCGGCTGTTTCGGCAGTCCGCCGCCGCCTATTCGTACTGCACCGGGCCGGTGCGAATCGGCCAGAGTTCGTCGAGATAGTCGCCGCTGTCGCGTTCCTCGACCGCCTGCTTGAAGCCGACCTCCTCGGCCCGGCGCTTGAAGGCCATGCCCTCGGGCGAATGGCGGGTGATGCCGTCGAAGATCGTGGCGATCGTCTGGGTGGTCTCCAGGCCCATGTTGGTCATGGCCTGGTTGATCGTCAGCTTCTGCATCATGAGCTGGTTCTTCGGCACACCGGCCAGCCGCTGCGCCAGCTCCTCGACCCGGTCATCGAGCCGGTCGGCGGGCACGGCGTCGGTCACCAGGCCCATCGCCTTCGCCTCCGTCCCGGTCACGAGATCGCCGGTCAGCAGCATGCGCTTGGCGCCCTCCGCGCCCAGGCGGTAGACCCACATGGCCGTCGTCGGGCAGCCCCAGACGCGGGCCGGCGGATAGCCGATCCGCGCGTCCTCCGCCATCACGACGAGATCGCAGCACAGCGCAATGTCCGACCCGCCGGCGACGGCATAGCCCTGCACCTTGCAGATAACCGGCTTGTAGGAGCGCCACAGGCTCATGAACTTCTCGGTATAGCCCTTCATCAGGGCGTAATCCTTCATCGGGTCCCAGGGCATGCGCTCCTGGATCCCCTCGCTCGCGCCTTCGGCGAAATCCTTGAGGTCGTAGCCCGAACAGAAGGCCGAGCCGCGGCCTGAAAGCACGATGACATGGATCCGGTCGTCGGCATTGGCCTCGGCGACCGCGGCTGCGATATCGTCCGGCGTTGCGGCGGCGATGGCGTTCAGCCGCTCCGCGCGGTCGAAGGTTATTCTGGCAACCCGGCCGTCGCGTTCATAGGTAAGGGTCGAATAGGCCATCTTGCCGATTTCCTCCTGCTCTGCTCGATTCTCGCCGGAATGGCTTGCGGCGCCTCCGCAACCGGTGTTTAGGACATTGCCGGCCGGCTGCGCAGCAGGTTTCCGCGGTCGCGAACGATAAAGCGGCCGATCGAACGGCCAACGATGCGAAAGGTATTCCCTTGGACGTCGCCGAACTGATCCGCGAATATCAGAACCTTTTCTACGCCATCACCTTCGGCTGGGCCTTCATCGAGGGCGAGAGCTTTGTGATTTTCGCCGGGGCGGCCGCCTTCAAGGGCGATCTCAACATCTACATCCTGATCCTCGCCGCCTGGTGGGGCAGCTTCTGCGGCGACCAGTGCTGGTTCGCGCTCGGCCGCTTCTTCGGCGCGAAGCTGCTGGTGCGGCTGCCCAAGCTGAAGTCGGGCGTCGCCGTGGCCATGGATATGGTCCAGAAATACGACGTGCTGTTCATCCTCAGCTTCCGTTTTATCTACGGCGTGCGCAACGTGGCCTCGCCGGCGCTCGGCATGAACGGCTATCCGTGGGGCCGCTTCGCGCTGTTCAATTTCATCGCCGCCTTCATCTGGGCCAACAGCTTTGCCTGGGGCGGCTATATCCTTGCCAGGGCGTTCGAGGAGGTGCTGGGCGATATCAGCGAGAATTTCGGCTACGTCATGCTCGCCGTCTTCGCGATCGTCTGCTGTATCCTGTTCTTCGTCCACCGCAGCGGCCAGAAGCGCTACAAGAAGATGCTCGCGCAGAGCGAAGGCGATCCGGCCGGCGGGGAGGGTCCCGCAGGGTCCGGTACGCCCGGCGCCCCGGCAGCGGGGCGCGGCGACTGAAGGCAAGGCTGCGATGGCAGCTACGCAGGAGGGAGACTGGTGCCGCGGGGGAGATTTGAACTCCCGGCCCCACCCTTACCAAGGGTGTGCTCTACCCCTGAGCTACCGCGGCGCGCCAAGTATCGGGCGTGGTTCGGGCGGCCCCCGGAACGGATCGGCCGGGCCGCGCGAAAGCGGGCGGAATATGCGGACGCGCCCGCCGGGCGTCAATGCCGGGCGGGGCAGCGGTTGCCGGGCGAAGTGAAGCGGCCCGATCGCAGAGGCCGCGGCCGGGAAGGAGGACGCATTGGCCGACCGGGAAAACGAGCCGAAGCCGGGCAGGGCCGATGCGGCCCGGCCGCCGAAAAAATCCACGACGTCCGATATCCGGCAGGCGCGCCTGGCGGCGGCGTTGCGTGAGAACCTGCGGCGCCGAAAGAAAGGCAAACCGGACGGCAAGGCGGGTTGACCGGCACTCCGCCGGCTCGTCCGTCCGGTTGAGGCGCTGCGCCAGGTTCGCTAGAACCGTTGGCGACGAGGGCAGAAGTACCCAAATACATTCTCTCCGGCGTCACAGCGGCAACGAAAGCGGGAACGGTCAACGCCGATGGACAGAATCCGGGTTACCGGCGGCACAGCCCTGAACGGCGACATCCCGATCGGCGGCGCCAAAAACGCGGCCCTGCCGCTGATGGCGGCGTCCCTGCTGACGGCGGACACGCTCGAGTTGACCAACGTGCCGCGGTTGCGCGACATCGGAACGCTCATCAAGGTGCTGGAGCAGCATGGCGTCGAGGCCGAAACCGCACCCGGTGTCCTCAGGCTGACAGCGGCCGACATTCCCAACACCATGGCGCCCTACGATCTTGTGCGCCAGATGCGGGCCTCGGTGCTGGTCCTCGGACCTCTCGTCGCGCGCTTCGGCAACGCGGCGGTTTCGCTGCCGGGCGGCTGCGCCATCGGCTCCCGCCCGATCGATCTGCATCTCATGGCGCTCGAGCAGATGGGTGCGGAGATCAGCCTGGGGCGCGGCTACATTCACGCCGAGGCGCCGCCGGGCGGCCTCGTCGGCAGCAGGATCATCTTCCCGAAGGTCTCGGTCGGCGCCAGCGAGAATGCCATCATGGCGGCGACCCTGGCCAAGGGGACGACGGTGATCGAGAACGCCGCCCTGGAGCCGGAAGTGGCCGATCTTGCCCACTGCCTGAACGCCATGGGCGCAAAGATCGAAGGGATCGGCAGCGAGCGGCTCGCGATCGAGGGCGTCGAGGAACTGCACGGCGCGCAATACGCCGTCGTCGCCGACCGGATCGAGGCCGGCACCTACGCCATGGCCGCGGCGATCACCGGCGGCGCCGTCACCTTGCAGAATGTCGGAGAAGACCTGTTCGGCGCCGCCGCTGCCGCGCTGCGCGAGGCCGGGGTCGCGCTGGAGCCGAACGGCGCCGGCATCCGGGTTTCGTGCGAGAATGGAGACCTGACCGGCGTCGACGTCATTACCGATCCGTTCCCTGGATTCCCGACCGATCTGCAGGCCCAGTTCATGGCGCTGATGTCCAGGGCCAGCGGCGCCTCCATGATCACCGAGACCATTTTCGAGAACCGCTACATGCATGTCCCGGAGCTCAAGCGCATGGGCGCCAACGTGAATCTCCACGGCGCTTCGGCCATGGTGCGCGGGGTGGACAGGCTGCACGGCGCGGAGGTGATGGCGACGGACCTGCGGGCGTCCTCCAGCCTGGTCATCGCGGCGCTTGCCGCCGAGGGCGAAACGACGATCAACCGGGTGTATCACCTCGATCGCGGCTATGAGCGGCTGGTCGAGAAGCTGAGAGCTTGCGGCGCCCGGGTCGAGCGCGTCGCCGGTCCATGACGGGGGCGAACAAGCCGGCCATGAGCTTCCGGAAATTGCGGCTGCGGGCGGAAACCCCGGACGACCTCGATGTCATCGGCGCGGTCTTGCAGGATGCGCTGATCCCGGTTGCCGACATGGCCTACCTGCCGGAGGAGAGCCGGTTCGCGCTGGTGGCGAACCGGTTTTGCTGGGAATCGGGTGAGGGCGAGGCGCCTTCCGGGCGGGTCGGAAACACGCGCGGCGCGGCGGCGCACCGCAGGGTCAACGCCGGCGTCCTGTTCGGCGGGGTGCAGGCTGTGCAGACCCGCGGTTTCGACCGCGACGATGCGTCAAACATATTGTCGCTGCTGGCGATCCGGGCCGAGCCCGGGCTTGATGCCACGGAAATCACATTAATTTGTGCCGGTGCCGCTTCCATCCGGCTCCGCGCTTCCGGGATCGACTGCCGGCTGGACGATATCGGCGAGCCCTGGCCGACCGCATGGCGGCCGTCTCACGAGGATGCCGAAGCGGACTGACCCGTTTCGCGAAGGACGCTTCCGGACATGGACGCCCCTAACCTGCCTTATGCCGCCAACGAGCCGTTGGTGCTCGCCGTGCCGAACGGGCGCATCCTGGCGGAGGCGATGCCTCTGGTGAAGGCTGCCGGAATCCGGCCCGAGCCGGTTTTCGACGATCCGTCGTCGCGCAAGCTGCGCTTTGCGACCGACCTGCCGAATCTGGAGATCATCCGGGTCCGGAGCTTCGATGTCGCGACCTTCGTCGCCTTCGGCGCCGCCCATCTCGGCATCGCCGGTAACGATGTAGTGGACGAGTTCCGCTATGCCGAGCTGTATGCTCCGCTCGACCTGAAGATCGGCCGGTGCCGGCTCTCGGTCGCCGCCACCCGCGATCTGGTCGACGCCGAAGACCCGTCGCGCTGGAGCCATGTCCGCGTCGCAACGAAATATCCGGTATCGACGCGCCGGCATTTCGCCGCCCAGGGCGTGCAGGCCGAATGCATCAAGCTGAACGGCGCCATGGAACTGGCGCCGGCGCTCGGCCTGTGCCGCCGGATCGTCGATCTGGTCTCGACCGGGGCCACCCTGAAGGCGAACGGGCTTGTCGAGGTCGAGAAGATCGCCGACGTCACCTCCCGGCTGATCGTCAACCGTCCGGCGATGAAGACCAGACCGGCGGAAATCCGCCATTGGGTCGATGCGTTTACCGAAGCGGTGGAGAAGGCCGATGCCAGCCCGGCGGCTTGACCGGTCCGCGCCCGGCTTCGAGGCGGAATTTGCCGAACTGATCGGCGCGAAGCGGGCGGCGGAAGCCGATGTCGACGGGGCGGTTGCGGAAATCCTCGCCGCGGTGCGCGAGCGCGGCGATGCTGCGCTCCTGCACTACACCGAGCGGTTCGACCGGTTCGAGACCGATGTCGCCGGGCTCAGGATTCCGGCTGCTGGGATCGCCCATGCCCGCGCTGCCGTTCCGGAGCCGCAGCGCTCGGCCCTGGAACACGCCGCCCGGCGCATCCGCGCCTATCACGAGCGGCAGCTGCCGGAAAATTGGTCCTTTACCGATGCGGCCGGCTACCGACTTGGCTTGCGCTGGACCGCGGTGGAGGCGGTCGGCATTTATGTTCCGGGCGGAACGGCAGCCTATCCCAGCTCGGTCCTGATGAACGCCATTCCGGCCAGGGTTGCCGGCGTGGAGCGGCTGGTTATGGTTACGCCGACGCCGGACGGTGCGGTCAACGACCTGGTGCTGGCGGCGGCGGACATCGCCGGCGTCGACGAAATCTACCGGATCGGCGGCGCCCAGGCTGTCGCAGCGTTGGCGTTCGGCACCGAGGGTGTCCGGCCGGTCGACAAGATCGTCGGGCCCGGCAACGCATATGTCGCATCGGCGAAGAAGCAGGTGTTCGGAATCGTCGGAATCGACATGATCGCCGGACCGTCCGAGATCCTGGTGGTGTCGGACCGGCGCAGCGATCCGGAGTGGATTGCCGCCGACCTGCTGTCCCAGGCCGAGCACGATACCGCCGCACAGGCGATCCTCATCACCGACAGCCCGGCCTTCGCCGACAGGGTCTCGGCCGCCGTCGAGCGGCATCTCGAAACTCTGCCGCGGGCCGCGATCGCGCGGGAAAGCTGGGAAAAGCTGGGCGCGATCGTCGTGGTCGATTCCCTGCACGCCGCTGTCCCGCTGATCGACCGCATCGCGCCGGAGCATCTCGAACTGGCGATGGACGGGGCCGACGCGTTGGCCGCCTCGGTCCGGCACGCCGGCGCGATCTTCATCGGCCGCCACGTTCCCGAGGCCATCGGAGACTATATCGGCGGCCCGAACCATGTCTTGCCGACCTCCCGGACCGCGCGGTTCGCCTCGGGGCTCGGCGTGCTCGACTTCATGAAACGGACTTCGACCATCGGGGGAGACGCTGCGGCGCTGAGGGCGGTCGGGCCCGATGCCGTGACCCTCGCGACGGCAGAAGGGCTGGATGCACACGCCCTGTCGGTCGGAATCCGGCTTGCCGAAAGCGAGCCGCCGAATGACGGCTGAGGGCGATGGCTGAGCAAGCCCGTCTCGCCGATATCCGTCTGGACGAGAGAACGGTCGTTCGGCGCAACGCGGATATCGAACACGAACGCGCCGTCGCGATCTACGACCTGCTGGAGGAAAACACGTTCGCGCCGGCTGTCGAGGCAGATGGACCGTACAATCTCGTTCTGTCGGTCAGCGAGAACCGCCTGTTGTTCGATATCCGCGACAGCGACGATGCCGAGCTGGCTGTCGTTCCCCTGTCCCTGCAGCCGTTCAAGCGGACGGTGAAGGACTATTTCACGGTCTGCGAAAGCTATTTCGCGGCGATCAAGACAGCCAGCCCCAGCAGGATCGAGGCCATCGACATGGGCCGGCGCGGCCTGCACAACGAAGGATCGGAATTGCTGCAGAATCAGCTCAAGGGCCGGATCGAGATCGATTTCGATACCGCACGGCGGCTGTTCACCCTGTTGTGCGTCCTGCACATCAAAGCGTGAGGGGCGGGCAGGTGCGCATCGAATCCCTTTGCGCGAGGCGCGCATCGGGATGAGCGAGCTGCCCGGCAGCGTTCTGTTCGCCTGCACGATGAATGCCATTCGCTCGCCGATGGCGGAGGGATTCCTGAAATTTCTGCACGGCACCCGGACCTATGTCGATTCGGTCGGCATGCGCGCGGTGGACGTGGACGGATTCGCGATCGCCGTCATGGAAGAGATGGGCATCGATATATCGCGCCACGCCGCCAAGACGTTCGACGACCTGGAGGACGACCTGTTCGATATCGTCATTACCCTGTCGCCGGAAGCGCACCATCGCGCCCTGGAAATGACCCGGACCAGCTCGGTCGAGGTCGAGTTGTGGAACACGTTCGATCCGAGCCTTGTCGAAGGAAACCGGGAACAGAGGCTGGACGCCTACCGGCAGGTGCGCGACCGCATTTTCCAGCGCATCCGCTCCCGTTTCGCACCCCAGATGAAACCATAACCCGGATTACCCACCCGGCCGGTCATCTACTCCGGCCCGCTGGATTTTCATTCAATTGATCTAATGAATATACCGGATTGCCACAAAAAGTTGCTAAATTCTGAAAACATGCTCGACATCTTTATTCAATTTGACTAATTCAATACACAATTCTTCCGCTGTGCGGGTCGGATTCCGGC
Source organism: Rhodospirillaceae bacterium Spongia-Bin9 (assembly GCA_900197615.1). Lineage (GTDB taxonomy): Bacteria > Pseudomonadota > Alphaproteobacteria > Bin65 > Bin65 > Bin65. The sequence continues at coordinate 7,886 of FZLR01000008.1, read as the reverse complement.
CTGTGCCCCGACTTCGGGACGATGCCATGAAACTGGATTCGATCCGCCGCCTCTTCGTCTGGCTGTGTCCCGCCCTGGCCGTCGCCGCCGTCGTCGCGGCGACCTCGCATATGGACTACGCCATCGATCCGCGCGAGCGCGATGGCGAAAAGTGGATCGCCGAACATGGCGGCGTGGCGTTCAATCTTGCCATCGTCGTGGACCGGAGCGCGCCGTGCGTTCCGGCGCGCCGCTATCTGCTCGCCGGCGTCCAGCCGCGCTTCCAGTAGCGCCGTCCGCTGCCGGGGCCGGCGCTTGCGTCCGGCCGAACCGGCGGCAATCCTGCCGCAATTCGGGTACCGGCTCCGGCGGGGGTCCGGGCAAGCCGCTTGACCCGCGCTGCCGGCCCGGCCATGTTCGGCCGCAACGAACAGACGATTCCAAGGAAAACGGCCGCATGGCGAAAGAGGATCTGCTGGAATTTTCGGGGACGGTCACCGAAATCCTGCCGGACGCGATGTTCCGCGTGAAGCTGGAGAACGACCATGAAATCCTGGCGCACACGTCGGGCAAGATGCGCAAGAACCGGATCCGGGTTTTAACGGGCGACAAGGTCAGTGTGGAAATGACGCCCTACGACCTGACCAAGGGGCGGATCACGTTTCGCTTCAAGTAGGGCCGCTTCGAACGGGCGCCTGCGGCCGGCCCGGTCTGTCGATCGGCTGCCGATCTTGACGTTCGTTCTCGCCTCCGCCTCGCCGCGCCGCCTCGAACTTCTCGCCCAGGTGGGCCTCGCGCCCAGCCGGGTGCTTCCCGCCGATATCGACGAGACGCCGCACCGCGCCGAATTGCCGGCGGCCTATGCCGTAAGGATGGCGCGGGAGAAATGCCTCCAGGTCAGCCGCCGCTGCCGCGAAGACCGGGTGCTTGCGGCCGATACCGCGGTCGCTGCCGGGCGGCGCATTCTCGGCAAGCCCGGGGATGCTGCCGAGGCGCGCCGGTGTTTGCGCCTTCTGTCCGGCCGCCGGCATCGCGTGATCGGCGCGGTTGCCCTGGCCATTCCCGCAGCAGCGGTTCCGGGCAGCGCCGCGCCGCCGGATAAAATTGCGGTCCGGGTCGTGCAGTCCGCCGTTACGTTCAAGCGGCTGCACGCCGACGAAATCGACCGGTATATCGAGAGCGGCGAGTGGCGGGACAAGGCCGGCGCCTACGCCATCCAGGGTATGGCCGCCATATTCGTGCGGCGGCTATCGGGCTCCTATTCGAATGTTGTCGGCCTCCCGCTGTTCGAAACCTGGGCCCTCCTCGAAGGCGCGGGATGAACCGGACCGCGGGAACGCCGGGCGGGCCGATGCGATGACGGGACCGCGGGAGCGATGCCCGGTCTGCGGCAAGCCGGCCGATCCGGATTACCGGCCCTTCTGCTCGCGTCGCTGCGCCGATGTCGATCTCGGGCGGTGGTTCAACGAAGACTACCGCATCCCGGCCGAAGAACCGCCGGACGCTGAGGTCGAAGATTCCGCCGACGAACCGGCCGGCGAATCCGATAGCGAATCGGGTGACGGCGCCGGCAAGGGGCGACGCGGCGTGCTGGCGCATTGAGGCGCAGCGGGTGGACTTGCCGGGACGACAAACCTATAAATCGCCTTCTTCGCGAGCGATTGCGGGCCCGGCCTTCGGCGACCGGCGCCTCGAAGCGGAGCCCAGGTAGCTCAGTTGGTAGAGCACGTGACTGAAAATCACGGTGTCGGTGGTTCGATTCCGCCCCTGGGCACCAATCTTTCCCGTCATGGCCGGCACCGTGCAGACAGGCGGAGGCGCTGAGGTATGGGGCGTCGGAGGACTGCTGCGCGCGCGGCGCGGTTCCTGCCGCTCATTTGGGCGCTGGAGGCTGTGCCGGTCTATCTTTTCTGGGGGGCGATGCGCCTCGTCCCCTCGGCGGCCGCTTCCGCCATCGGCGGGTTTATCGGACGAACGCTCGGCCCGCTGCTGCCTTTTTCCCGCCGCGCCAAGGTCAATCTTAAACGAATTTTCCCCGATATGCCGCGAACTCGGCGGCGGCAGATCGTGCGCCGGATGTGGGACAATCTGGGCCGGGTGGCCGCCGAGTCGGCGCGCATCGACGCCTTGTGGGACCCCGCGTTGCAGGAGGCGCTGTCGGACTCCGGCATCGAGCGCCTCATGGCGGCGGCGCGGTCCGGCGAGAGCGTCACCCTGAGCGGTGGGCGCCTCGAGATCCGGGGCGCCCAGAATTTCCTCCGCCTGCTGACTCACCGGGGACCTGCGCTGATCTTCGTGCCGCACATGGGCAATTGGGAATTCCTGGCCGTCGGAGCGGCGAAATTCGGCGTGTTCACCTCCGTCGTTTTCCGTCGTCCGAACAATCCCTATGTCGGCCCGCTGCTCGACCGGATGCGCGCCGGCCAGTTCGCCCTGTTGCCCAAAGGGTATCAGGGCGGCCTCGCTGCCGGCCGCGTCATGGCCCAGGGCGGCCGGCTGGCATTGCTGGTCGACCAGAAGAACAACAGGGGCATCGCGCTGGATTTCATGGGCCGGCCGGCCATGACCGGAGTTACCCTCGCGCGCTTCGCCCTGCGCTTCGACGCGCCGGTGTTCGGCGCCTGCTGCCGGCGGCTGGGCGGGCGGCGCTTCGTCATCGAAATCTCCGATCCGATGAAAATCGAGCGGACCGGCGACGAGCGGGCCGACGAAGCGCTCTTCATGCAGCGGGTTAACGACCGGATCGCCGAATGGGTGCACCGGTCGCCGGAACAATGGCTCTGGCTCCACCGGCGCTGGGGAGCCTGAACAGGCTGGCCGGGCGTCGGCGCGACAAAACACACGATGCCGCAGGGCAGGCAGCGCGACTATGTTCTGGCCGTCTGCGAACCCCTGACTTTCCCTCGCGCTAACCGGTTGACTTTGTTTTCTTTTCCGACCGATCGATGGTCCACCGACCTTCGGGCGCCAGCCGGAATACCGCATTGCGAGCGGAGACCTCGATGACCGCGTTCAACCAGGAAACCTTCGATTCGGTCGCCGATATCATCGCCGACATCTGCTCGATCGACCGGACGGAGATCGGCCCGGATTCCCATGCCGTGAACGACCTCGGCATCGACAGCCTGGATTTCCTGGACGTGACCTTCGACATCGACAAGAAGTTCGGCATCAAGATGCCGGTCGAACAGTGGATGGAGGAGGTCAATCAGGGCGATGCGGACGCCGACGAATTCTTCGTCATGAAGAATCTGGTCGTCCGGATCGAGGAACTGCGCGCCGCAAAGGCCGCCTGACCGGCCCGTCCCCTGGCGCGAACGGCTTCGGTCCGGCGAACGATCGTGAAGCTCGAATATTTCCAGATGGTCGACCGGGTCGAGGCCATCGACCTCGAACGGCAGACCATCCGCTGCCGGGCGCAGGTCCCCGAACGCTCGACCGTCTTCGAGGGCCACTTCCCCGGCTATCCTGTCATGCCCGGCACGTTGCTGGTCGAGACCGTGGCGCAATGCGGCGGCTTCCTCCTGATGGCGCTCGACGGCTACCGGCGGATGCCGGTCCTGACCCAGGTGGTGAAGGCGCGCATCCGCGAAGCCGTCGAACCCGGCGCAACCCTGCGGATCGACGCCGAAGTGCAGCAGGTCAGCTCCGGCATCGCGGCCATCGAAGGCCGGATTTCGCTTGAGGACCGGCGTGCAGCGGAATGCGAAATCCGCTATAGGACCATGCCGTTTCCCGAACCGGCCCTGCGCGACCTGGTGATCGCCCGGGCCCGGGAGATCGGCGCGCCGGTGACTGCGGCTGGGCCAGGCGGGGCATAGCGGTGACGGATCGCGAAGTTTGCATAACCGGCTACGGCCTGCTCTCGCCGCTCGGCGAGACCCCGGCCGCCTGGTGGGCCGCGCTCAACGATCCGGCCGCACGCCACGCCCGCGTCGACGAAGTTGCGACTCCCCCGTTCCCGATTCACACCATCGGCGACTACGACCTTGAGACCCAAGTGCCGCGACCCGGCGACCGGCGGGCCATGGGGCCGATGATGCAGTTCGGCGCCTACGCCGCCGGACTGGCGCTCGACATGGCCGGACTCAAGGGCGAGGCGGATCTGCTGCAGCGGACCCACATGATCGTGGCGTCGGGCGGCGGCGAGCGCGATCTGGAACTGGACCGCCAGATTCTCGAAGGCGCGCCCGGGCCTGACGAGCGCGACGCCTGGATTACGGCCCAGATGGCCGACGGGCTAAGGCCCACCCTGTTCCTGGCGCAGCTGCCGAACCTGTTCGCCGGCAACATTTCCATCGTCTACAAGGTTTCCGGATCGAGCCGGACCTTTATGGGCGAAGAGGCGGCCGGCGCCGATGCCCTGCGCATCGCCCATCGCCGGCTGACGGCCGGCCAGGGCGATATTTTTCTGGTCGGCGCTGCTTTCGCGTCCGAACGCCCGGAAATCCAGATTTCCTACAATGCCGGCGGTTTTCTGCTGCGTGGCGGCTTCGCCGATCTCTGGTCGCGGCCCGACGCCGGCATCTGCTTCGGCGCAGCCGGCGCCTTTCTGGTGCTCGAATCGCGCGCGAGTGCGGAAACCCGCGGCGCAGCGGTACGGGCCGTATTGCGCGGGGTGGAGAGCGATCGCACCGACCGGCGCGCCGGCGATCCGGCTCAGACCGCCCGGCGGCAGCTCGAAAGAATGGTCGCCGGACCCGCCGGAGCGGAAACGGCCGTGCTGAGCGGCGCGAGCGGCGCCGGCGCGGCGACCGGTATCACCGCCGCCGAGCGAACGTTTCTCGAAGGTGTGGCCGCCGGCGCGCCGGTGCGCGGCCTGGCCCAGGCGGTCGGCCACGCCGTCGAAGCGGCCTTCCTGCAGAATGTCATTCTCGCTACAGTCTGCACCGAACGGGGCGAAGTCTTTGCGCCCCTGTCGCCGGAAGCGGCGGTCGAAGCCGCCGGCGCCGGGCCCATAGTCCGCGCCCTGGTCACCGGCTGGGGGCACGTCAGGGGCGAAGCCATGGCCCTGGTGGAAGCGACGGGATAGCATGTGGATGAAAGGCGGATGACAGTCTCGGGCGATCCCTATGCCCGCGCCGTCGCCATCACCGGCCTCGGCATGATTACGTCGCTCGGGCGCGGCGTGGCGGAGAACTGGCGCCGCCTGACCGCCGGCGAATCCGGCATCCGCCGCATCGGCCGCTTCCCGACCGAAGGTCTGCGCACGCAGATCGCGGGCTGCGTCGCATTCATGGATGTCGAACCGGTCACGATCCCCGCGCTCAGCCGCGCGATGGCGGAAGCCGTGGCCGACGAGGCGGTGGCCGCCAGCGGCATTGCCGCCGACGGCGGCATCGACGGCGACCTGTTCGTCGCTGCGCCGCCGATCGAGCATGACTGGGACTCCCGGTTCGACCTGCTCGATGCCGTGGACCCGGGTGCCGGGCCTTACGCGCGTGGCGAAGGCGGCGGCCCAGGAACCGGAATATCGCTGCCCTGGCACCATGAGTTCCTGAACGGGTCGCTGGCGGATAGGCTGGCAGAGCGCCATGGCTGCACCGGCTCGCCGATCACGCTGACGACGGCCTGTGCCTCCGGCGCGTCGGCGATCCAGCTCGGCGTCGAATCGGTCCGGCGGGGCGAGCGTCCGGCGGCGCTGTGCGTCGGCACGGACGGCAGCATCAACAGCGAATCCCTGATCCGCTTCGCCCTGCTGTCGGCGCTCTCGACCAAGAACGATCCGCCGGAGCAGGCGGCCAAGCCGTTTTCCCGCAACCGGGACGGCTTCGTGATGGCCGAAGGCGCTGCCGCGCTGGTGCTCGAACATCCCGACCGTGCGAAGGCCCGTGGCGCAACCATCCTCGGCTACATCCTGGGCTGCGGCGAGGCGGCGGACACTTTCCACCGCACCCGCTCGAACCCGGACGGCGGGGCCATAATCCGCTCCATGGCCGGCGCGATTGCCGACGCCGGACTGGAACCGGCGGATATCGGCTATATCAACGCCCACGGCACCGGCACGCCGGAAAACGACAAGATGGAATGTCTCGGCATTTCCGAGGTCTTCGGCGCCGGCAGGGACAGGCTGGCGGTCAGTTCCAACAAGTCGATGATCGGCCACACGCTGACCGCCGCCGGCGCGGTCGAAGCCGTGGCGACGGTGCAGGCCCTGCGCGAGGGCGTGCTGCCGCCGACCATCAACTACCGCGAGCCGGACCCGAACATCGAGCTCGACGTCGTTCCCAACGAAGCGCGCGCGCAACCGGTCGAATTCGCCCTCTCCAACAGCTTCGGCTTCGGCGGCCAGAATGTCAGCCTGGTGCTGGCCGCCGCAGGGTAGGAATCGGCGGCCCGGCCGGAATTCGGCAAAGCGGCGGGACGTTGCCGGATTTGCTGCGCCTTTCCGATGCTGGCCCTTGCTCCGAATTCTTCGGTACTGATAGGGTTCCGAATGACCCCTGGACATCCCGGCGACCGCTCGGAAGACCCGCTTCTCGTCAGCGCGCAGGGCCTGAACGTGCGCTTCGGCCGGCAGACCGTGCTCGATTCGGTCGATCTTCAGGTGCGCGCCGGCGAGATCGTGACCCTGGTCGGGCTGAACGGCGCGGGCAAGTCCACCCTGATCCGCGTGCTCCTCGGTATCGTCCGCCCGGACAGCGGCGAGGTTTGGCGCGCCGCCGGCCTGCGAATCGGCTATTCGCCGCAGCATGTTCGCCGCGATCCGGTATTGCCGATGACCGTGCGGCGCTTCCTGACCCTCGGGGGCGCGGCGTCGCAGGACAGGCTCGAAGCGGCGCTTGAGGAAGTCGGCGCCGAGGCCATTCTCGATTATCCCCTGGCCGAAATTTCCGGCGGAGAGATGCAGCGGATTCTGCTTGCCCGGGCGCTGCTGCGCGAACCCGGCCTGCTCGTACTCGACGAACCGCTCGCCGGGGTCGACGTCACCAGCCAGGGCGAACTCTACGATCTGATTGCGGCGATACGGGATCGGCACGGCTGCGGAATACTCCTGGTCTCGCACGATCTCCACCTCGTCATGGCGGCAACCGATGTCGTGGTGTGCCTGAACCGGCATGTGTGCTGCACCGGCCGGCCCCAGACGGTAATGCGCGATCCCGAATTCATTTCCCTGTTCGGCCCGCAGCTCTCCGAGAAGCTCGCGGTCTATCAGCATATGCACGATCATCGCCACGACGCGCTCGGCGAGCCGCTGTCGATCGATTCCGGCGGGTCCGCGGCAACCGGGGGTTCGGACCGGCGCCCATGATGGAGGACTTCTTTCTGCGCGCGCTGGGCGGCGGCATCGGGGCGGCGCTTGCCGCCGGCCCGGTCGGCTGTTTCGTGGTCTGGCGGAATCTGGCGTATTTCGGCACCGCGCTCGCCCATGCGGTGCTGCTCGGCATCGCGTTGGGTTTTCTGCTCGAGGTCGCGCCGATCCTGACGGTTTTCGCCGTATGCCTCCTGCTTGCCCTGTGCCTTGTCCTGCTGGAGCGCCAGCGCGTCGTTTCGGTCGATGCCCTGCTCGGGGTGCTGGCCCATGCCGTGTTTGCGCTGGGCCTCGTCATCGTCGCCTCCATGGAGCGCTTGCGGGTCGACCTGATCGGTTACCTGTTCGGTGACATTCTCGCGGTCGGCCCGTCCGACCTGTGGCTGATCTTCGGGACCGCCGCCGTTGTCGCCGCCGCCATCGTCTGGCAATGGCGCAACCTGCTCTCCATGACCGTCGACAGGGACCTGGCCGCGGTCGAGGGCGTGCCGGTCGAGCGGGTGCGCCTGCTACTCCTGTTCATGCTCGCTGCCGTGATCGCCGTGGGCATGAAGATCGTGGGGATGCTCCTCGTCGTGGCGCTCGTGATCGTTCCCGCGGCCGCGGCCCGCCGTATGGCGGCGGCGCCCGGGGGGGTGGGGGGGGGGGGCCCCGG
>FZLR01000188.1 GCA_900197615.1 Rhodospirillaceae bacterium Spongia-Bin9 | reverse complement strand
AGCGCGATGCAGGCCGCACGCCGCCACCCGCCGCCGGGGAGGGTGCGGAACGCCATCATGGACAACAAGATAGGGGCGAAGCGAAGCCCCGCAAGCCGCTCCCGGTATGGGGATTCCGGCAGTTCGTACTCCAGGCGGCGCCAGGCTGCGCCTGTCTGCGAATGACGCGGAAATTTTTTGTCGGTCCGGCCCGTCCGATGGCCTAAACCGCCAGCTGCGCGAAGCGCCTTCGCTCAATCCACGGTCAAGTGCGTCGGAATCCGCAGTCCACCGTCCCGAGGCGCGGACTGCGGCCGTCGCGCACGGCGGCGACGAAGCCGCTGTCGCGGTACACGTCGGCGCCGAACGCCCCGGCGCTCATCCATTTCCCGGCGCACCAGAGCTCGATCGCCCGCAGAAACCGGGCATCGAGGACGCCGCCGGGATCTGAATTCGATACGCCCATCCCTGCAGAGACAGGGGTGACGGGAGGGTCCGCAAACCGCTGTCGGTATGGCAAATCCCGCGATTCATACGCGAAGCCCCGAAGGGCGCCGCATGTCGCCTCAGGACGGCAAAAAAATTTCAGGCCGGCGCATGGACGAGCGTATGGCGGTTCCGCTGACGCCCGCTCAGACCCCGATGTGGCCGGATATAGGAAAGACTGCCAATTGTGCTACACTCCAACAATGTCCCATCCCCTAGTTGATGCTGTTGTTGGCCGGACCTCAGTGCGAGATAGCAATCCACTCATGGTTGAAAACGGCAAAATTCCGTGGCATGACAGGTGCTGGCATCACTCACGCCACGCTCTCTGGAGTAGCAAACCGAGGCAAGACAACGGGACGGCAGGCAGAGATCCAGATCAACTCAGCTGTATTGAATAAATCGGACACAGGCCATTCCTTCCAAGGTACGCTCCGCGCGTCGAGAAACCAAGTTCCTCCGCTTCGATCATTTTGGGGTCCTTGCAGGAGACTCCATGACACAACGAATATGCCCGCGACGACACATATAGGCGGGGACCAGAATGGACAACAATATTCAAGACTACATTAATCGCCTCTTCGTGGGTGATGCCGCAACCGTGCTTTCCGAACTACCAAATGATAGTATTGACTTGATTATAACTTCGCCGCCGTACTGGACTGCGGTTGAATATGAGACTACCACATCCGCAAGTACCGGCTCGTATGAAAACTACATCAATGAATTATTAAAGGTATGGATTGAGTGTTTTCGAATTCTCCGTCCAAACGGGAAACTAGCCATAAATACCCCAATACTTCCGATACCTAAGCGAATCATCGGAACACAGCACACAAGACACATAAAGAATATCAATAACGACATTGAGTGTGCAGTTCTTTCGCGTTCAGGTTTCCTACGATACAGTCTCTTTATTTGGCAAAAGCAAACATCGAAAATGATGTTTGGAAGTTATCCTTACCCAGGCAACATCCTCGAAAACAATACCATAGAGTTTATCAATGTTTATGTAAAGCCAGGCAAGCCTCAAAAATACCCTAAAGACGTCAAGGAAGCCAATTGTCTAGAACAAGCTGAATGGGTCGATTTGGCTCAGCAAGTGTGGTTCATGTATCCTGAGGACGTGAAACGAGGCTCGGACCACCCTGCCCCTTTTCCAGAGAAGTTACCTGGTCGATTGATTCGTATGTACACCTTTGGCGCCTGCGATAAATTTGAAGGCGCGATTGTCCTTGACCCTTTCTGCGGGACAGGAACGGCCTGCGCCGTAGCAAAGAGAATGCGCCGCCGCTTTATTGGTATCGACATATCGGAGAAGTATGTCGAGATGGCGCAGAGTAGAGTGACCTTAGCTCAACCAGGTGACGTTCCTCTACTTTTCGTTGGCCGCGGAAAATATCCTGGAAAGGAAGAATTGGTCCAACAAAGTAATCTTCTTGCGACAGGAAACGCGGGTATTGGGGCAGAAAAGAAGCATAAGCGGGAGACATATGGCCGGCCCGCGATGGCTAAGGAAATTTCATCATTCGAATTTGAGTACGACGACCTGCAACTACACTTCGACCTTGAGGAATCTTAGAGATGGCTTGGAGCCGTGCGCTACAATCAAGGGTAAAGACGGACGCAGAATCGCCCGCTTTCTTGTATGTTCCCAAGGGTAAAGCGGTGAGACCGGAAAATTGGGATTCGTTTGCAGAGTTCTTGAAGTTACTGGACAAGTATAGAAAAATTCCCTGGAAAGATGCCCAGCCGCGCTTCGTTAAAGATCTACAGAAAAAACGACTTATCAAACCATACAAGAATTATACTACAGGCTTCAGTGCTGTCGGTCGAATGCAGTTCCCCGTATGGAGATTTTTGGGACTGGCGTGGATAAACGAAAGTCGAATTCCGGAAGTGACGGAAATTGGCCGAAAATTCGTCAAGGACGGAACGAAGAATCGACGAAGCATTCTTTCGATGCAAGTCCATAGGTACCAATTTTCGAATCCAACTTGTGCCGCTCATTTTGCAGAGTTTAGAACAATTCCTATTTTGTCCTTATACAAGTTGCTGTCCTATACAAATTGGTACATTAGTCGGGAGGAATTTCTCCTATTAGGATCCCGCGTTCGAGATTTGGTAGATGCAACGGAAGTGGCAAGTTTGGTTGAGGATCTGCGATCGTGCACTCTGGAAGAGCAAGCGGAACTGCACAATTTGGCGAATATGCTATCAGCGGAGTCACATACAAAGAACGAAAGAGGAGCTACTTATGTAAAGGTTAAGGATGATTTGACGTATATTTGGCATTTTTTGCAGCTGTCGAAGTACATCAAGGTGGCGTCGGATCGTATTGAAATACCCAAGCAGCACCGGCGTGCTGTGAGAGAGATTGTCGATTCCGCGTTTGAAGCGGAAATCATAGACTATCGGTCGGAACAGGACTGGCTTGCTCGATACGGGGAGGTGCCTGAAAAGTCTTTGTGGGAGAGCCCATGGGCTAAGGCAAATGATGCTAAGGAATACTATCAAAGAATCGGCAGAATCGACGCGGCGACGGAAGCCCTTGCGCGCGAGAATACGTCAATTTCAGCTGAACGCTTGGACGAGTATAGGCGGGTACAGATTTTAGAGCGCGTGCTGGAAGATATTCTTGAACAGAATCTTGAGGAGTTGGAGTCAGGATTGTCGCTACTTGGTCGCCAATTTTCGACAGCAGTAGGGCCAATCGACTTGCTGGCGCAAGACGAGAATGAAGCCTACGTCGTTATAGAATTGAAGCGAGGCCGGACGGGTGATCGAGTGATCGGGCAAGTCGCACGATACTTGGGCTGGGTGACGGAGCGGATGGCGCAGGGTGACGAGAGTAAAGCCCGCGCCATTATTGTTGGGCGAGAGTACGATGCTAGATTCGCTTCCGCGATTACTCAAATCAAGAGAGTGAAGCCATTCACGTACGATGTGCGGGTTCGCTTTGATCGCTGGAGCAAATGAGCCGTCGCGAATGTTTCTCGCAGGTAAGAAAGGGCCTTCTCAGACAAGGCGGATTCGGGATCGAATTCGCCCATCCAAAGAAGAGAGGGGGGGGCAGGAGCGAAGACGCGCCGGTAGCCGAAGCGGGCCTACCGCCAGCCGTGCAATCGGGGTAAAGTCTACACTAGCCTGCCTTCGTCCGTTACCCATTCGCGAGGGACAGGATAGCCGTTCCAAGAACCTTCTTTCCCGTTTCCCATGATCCCCCCAGGTTGGCCCTCGCATGACCCTGCGCCCTAGCGCCTTGATGGCATCCGAGGCTCTCCGCCGAACCTGTGACAACACCATCGCCAGGCGATGCGCGCCCCTACATCGAAGCGCCGCGTTCGTTGTCCGCGCCTCCGAGGCGATGTGACCGGGATTGAGCGAGACCACCGGAGGCACCGGAGCAACGTGGAAAGTGTCGACGACGCAGCAACGTTGCGAACACCAACAGCTCGCGCAATCGAAGTCGTTACCACCAAATCCGCAGCATGACTGGGCTTACGCCAAGAGAACTGCTTGACGACGCGGCCAATGCCGGGCGGCGACGGGCGTTGATCGTCACCGCTCTACCGCTGGAAATGGAGGCCGTGCTGGACCACTTGACCGACGTGGGCTCGACAAGGGGCGACGCCGGCGCGGTCTATGAAGCGGGCCTTTTCCGCGACGCGGACGAAGAATGGCTGATCGTCGTATGTGTGACGGGTGCCGGCACCCATCCGGCTGAGATGGCGGCAATCGACGCGCACTACGACTTCGACGAATTCGACGTGCAGATGGTCGTGGGCGTGGCCGGCTCGAGGAAATCCGAGGCTCCAATCGGCAGCGTGATCGCTGCAGATCAGGTCTACAACCCCTACAGCGGCAAGGCCAGCGAGGGGGAATGGTCGGCGCGTCCCCGCGTAATACTGGCGAACTACCGTTTGGTTGAGCTTGCCAGGAAGATCTGCAGGAACAAACAGTGGCTCACGCGGGTCGGAGGATCCCCGGAACCGGAGAGATCACCGCCGGAGCAGGATGCTACGGGGACAGACCCAATTGTGCTGGTGGCGCCCATCGTCTCCACTGAAGCCGTCCTAGATGATCGACACAGCGACCTTGCAAAGCTGATCTCGAAGAATTACGGCGATACCTACGCCGTGGAGATGGAAGGTTACGGGGCACAATTCGCCGCGCATCGGAGGGAGACTCCGGGCATAGTCGTGCGTGGCATCTCGGATATGGCGGAAAGCAAATCGGGGGATGCCGACGCTAGAAACCAACCGGTCGCGGCGCGACGCGCAGCCGCGTTCGCCTTCGAGGTGCTAAGCGAATGGAGTCGCGCATATCCCGCAGATTTAGAAACGTTCGAGGATGTACGTGCCCAACTGGCGTCCGCGTCAGCAGAGCTGAGAGCATGGCCGATAGCGCTTCCCGATGGGCACGAAATTCCGAGACCGGAACTTGCGGAGCTGGAGTCGATTGTCGACAGCTCGTCGCGATCTACCATCGCGGTCTTGGGCAAACCTGGTTCCGGAAAATCCGCGCTGCTCGCCAACCTCGCGCGCCGCTATGCGGAACGCGGATGGCCGGTACTGGCGATCAAGGCCGACGCACTGGACCCCAGCCTGTCGAGCGAGACGCAGCTCCAAGAGCATCTGGGGCTGGACGCTCGACCGAGTGAGCTACTACCGCGTTTGGCTAGGAAACATCGCGTCCTGCTGATACTCGATCAGCTGGACGCGCTGGCTGGCTATCTCGATCTGCGTACCGAACGCCTGAGCGTTCTGCTGGGCATGGTACGGCGCATGGGACGGGTCGAGAACATTCACGTCGTGCTGTCCTCTCGTCCCTTCGAGTTCAAGCACGACCTGGGCCTGCAGGCCGTATCAGCGCAATCGCTCTCGCTCGAACTGCCCGGGTGGAACGTGGTCCTCCCTATTCTCGAGGCGCGCGGAATTCATGCAGCCGGCTGGCCGGAGACAGCCCGGGAACTCATGCGGACGCCGCAAGCGCTCAAGACCTACTTGACGCTGAGGGGACCTGATACGCCCGAGGCGTTCGGCACATACCAGGAGATGCTCGATCACCTCTGGAACGAGCGAATTCTCGCACGGGCGGGCGGCCCCGGACGGGGGCAGCTCGCAAGCCACATCGCTGAGCAGATGGCCTACGAAGAGACCATTTGGCTGCCGAAGGCTCGCTTCGATCGCCGCGCCGACGATCTCCGGGAGCTGGAGGCGGCGAGCGTGCTCACGACCGCAAAAGGCAGAATCGGTTTCGCGCACCAAATGGTGTTCGACCACGCCCTTGCGCGCAGCTTCGCCTCCGGCGGCGCTCGGACAAGACGACGAAGCGGAATTCCGACGGCGGTTGGGACATTAGAAAACAGTCCCCGGCGTCCCATTCATTCTGATGACGGACATGCAAGCGCAAATCGAGTGAACCATCCCATGGGGGGAGCCGATCCAACGCCAATTCTGACATTGACTTGCGAAGTGTGAACCATCCCCATGGGGGGTCAGGAGATCGTCGGGCAGGGCGCGAAGCCTTGGATGCCCCGCAGCCCAGCGCAACAGTCGGCGCTCGTCCGTGTCCATTACAATCAGAACAGGCACAGCCTCAATTGCAACAGCGGTCTCATTGGCCCATCAACGCGTCGATCCTGTCCGCCACCCGCTGCGCCGGCTCGCGCAGCTGCCCGACCGTC
>FZLR01000104.1 GCA_900197615.1 Rhodospirillaceae bacterium Spongia-Bin9 | reverse complement strand
CCTCCAGCATCGCGGGCAGCGCCATGAGGTTCATCAGGACGACCGAGGCCCCGATGATTCCCGTCATTGCCGCCATGATGACGCCCATCGCGGTAACCGACAGCGCCAGGCCTCCGGGGACCCTGTACAGCAGGACCTGCAGGCAGTGCAGAAGGTCTCTGGCAACCCCGCTTTTTTCGAACATCGTCCCCATGAAAATGAACATGGGGATGGCAATGAGCACCTGATTGTCGGCAATTCCGCCCCAAATTCGCGAGACGATATTAAAGAACTCGATCTCCGCAAATACGCCGAATCCGATTCCGATGAAGCCGAAACCGAGCCCGACGCCACCCAGAATGGCGCCGACGGGGTAACCGGTGAACAGAAGCAATCCGAGAGCCGCGAACATGAAGAGCGGCATATAGTCGATAAAAAAATCGATCATAGCAGCTCCCTCGCCGGGCTCGGTGCGGGCTCTTCACTGGCCGTCTCCGGAAGGGCCGATGAACCGAATATTTCGACGAACTTCCGAAGAAATACGCTGACCGCGGCCAGGAAGATGAACACAATTCCTATCGGAAGAAAGGCCTTGACGATCCAGCGGTGGGGCAATCCGGTGGCCGAATCGGACATTTCCCCCAGGTTCCAGGATTTCTCCCACCAGTCGATGCCGTGATAGAAAACGACCACGCAATACGGAATGAGAAAGAACAGGCAACCCAGCAACTCGATCCACAATTGCGCCTTGCGCGGGAGCCGCTCGTGCAAAATTTCGATGCGCACATGGGAGTCCTTCATATACCCCCACCCGATGCACAACAGGAATAGCACGGCATGCAGGTGCCATTCCAGCTCCTGCAGCTTGGTCGAGCCGAGCACGAGAAACCGGCGCGTGATCACGTCGAACACGATGACCACGATGAGCAGCACGCTCAGCCATGCCACCAGCGAGCCGACAATACCGACAACGCGACCGAGGCCATTGCCGATGCGGTACAGAATCAACATGCGTTCACGGAAGTTACTATCGCGCAAATAGTTGCTCCGTGCGCTAAACGAGGTAGCGCACGGAGCATGACTTTACTGCAATGAGCCGTTCGGGATCTATTTCAGATATCCCAGATCGGACCAGACTTTATACTCTGCCCGGAAATCGGAATAGGATTTCCAGACCTTCTTGAAGTTCTCGCTCCTGGCTCTGTCCTCTTCGACGACTTCCAGCCATGCGGCTTTGAGCGCATTCAGTATCTCGGGCGACCATTTGTGGATTTTCACGCCCTTCTTGATCAACTCCTTCAGCGCCTTGCCCTGGATCGCCTCACCTTCGGCGAGGCCCTCACGCATATTGTCGCCGCAGGCCATATCGAGGATGGTCTTGTGCTGTTTCGACAGCGCATCCCATTTCTTCTTGTTGATCATGATGTCGAACAGGGTCGACTGCTGATGCCAGCCGGGGAAATAGGCGTGTTTGGCGACCTGATAGAAACCCAAGTCCAGATCGATCGCAGGCATGGAGAATTCCGTCGCATCGATGGTGCCGCGCTCCAGCGCAGGATAGATGTCGGCGCCGGCGATCAGCTGTGTGGACACGCCGAGCTTCTGCATGACCTTGGCCCCGAGTCCGAAGAAACGCATCTTGAGGCCCTTCAAGTCGGCGAGCGTGTTTATTTCCTTGCGGAACCAGCCCGAACCTTCAGGCGCAATGACGCCGCACAGGACGGTATGGATGCCATGCGGGGCGTATAGCGCCTCGAACATTTTCTTGCCGCCGCCATAGTAATACCAGGCCATGTACTCGCCGGCGGGCGGACCGAAGGGAACCGCGGCGAACAGGGCAAACGCCGGATCGCGCCCGTACCAGTAACCGGGAGTCGACCAGCAGGCGTCGACCGAACCGGCGCTCACGGCGTCGAAACATTCCTTGGGCGGAATCAGCGCGCCGGGCTCGGTGAACTGGATCTTGAACGTCCCGCCGGACGCACCGTCGACCTTGCCGACGAGGCTTTTTCCGAGCGAGCCGAGCTGGATGAGTTTGCTGGGGAAGAAGCTTCCCATTTTCCAGCGCACCCTGTCGGCGGCATCCGCGGCCGTCACCGTGCCCAGGCAGACAGCGCCTCCGAGCATTGCACCCAGGAACGACTTGTAAATTCTACGACTGTTCATTTCTGTTCTCCCACTTCTCTGTCATGGCGACCGAATTCGCCTGGAACCGGTTACTGTTCTTCGTTCGCGTCTCCCGATCTTCATGTGGCTGACTCGAAGGCCATGCCATTGGCATGAGCCGGCGCGATCGGACTCCGGCCAACGATCTCGAATGAAACTGGGTGTTTGGCCTGGCGGACTGTCGGCAACGCCGACATCCTGAGCAATCCGGCCGCCAAAGGCCGGGCCATCCCGTCGATGATCTGCATACAGGTCGGCATATCCAGCTCTCCGGAGATGCTGGTTCGCATAGCCCGCAACACGGGCCCGATGTCCGGTGTTCCATTCCGCGTTGCCACAGAGATTGCCCGCAAAACGCGCGGGATGTCAACGCCGCCGCCGGTACGCCTATCGGCCCGGCGGTCGCCGCCGCGGTGCCGGCGCCTTTGTCCGCGCTCCTGCACGGATTCGACCGCATCCGCCCCATCGCCCAGGGGTGTTCTTCCTGCCGGCAGACTGACGCCGCCGTTCCTCACACATGCATGTGCGCCGCCAGCGTCGCTTCGGTCATGTCCGCAGCGTTACCGGCGAGCACGACCTCGCCATGATCCATGACGATCACCCGGTCGGCGATTTCGAGGGCGAAGGCCAGGTTTTGCTCGACGATCAGCAGGGCCCGCCCTGCGGCCTTGCCTTCGTGCAGGAACGCCGCCATGCGCTCGACGTTTTCCTGTTGCACGCCTTCGCTCGGCTCGTCGAGCAGCAGCAGCTGGCCGGCCTCGGCGGCGCCGCGCACGAAGGAGAGGATTTTCCGTTCGCCGCCGCTGAGCGTGCCGGCCGACTGGGCCATGCGGTCTTCGAGGATCGGGAAGGCGGCCAGCAGCGGGGCGTAGCGGTCCGTGTCGGCGGATGCCATCAGGGTGAGATTTTCCCGCACCGAGAGATTGTCGAACACCGGCCGGTCCTGCGGGCAGTAGACCATGCCGAGGCCGTGCCGTTCGTCCGGCGCGAGACCATCCATCGATCGCCCGCCGAAGGTCGCCGCGCCGGCCTGGAGCGGCAGATGGCCGGTCAGCAGGCGCATCAGCGTCGTCTTGCCGACCCCGTTGCGGCCGAGCACGCAGCAGGCCTCACCCGCTTCGACGGCGCCGTCGACCGCGCGGACCACCGTCGTCGCGCCGTAACCGCCGGTCACGCCGGTAAAGGAAAACAGCGGCGCGCTCATGCCACCCTCATGCCCCCATTTATGCCGACGCGCCGACATAGACGGCCCGGACCCGCTCGTCCGCCTGAACTTCGGCAACCGTGCCCGAGGCCAGCAGCCGGCCCTGGTGCAGAACGAAAATGCGGTCGGCCAGTTCGCGCACGAAGGTCATGTCGTGCTCGACGATCACCGTGCAGGCGTTGTGACGCCCGCTGACCCAGCGGATGGCGTCGATTACCTCCTGCGTCTCGGTCTGGGACAGGCCGGCGGACGGCTCGTCGAGCAGGATGAGCCGCGGCTCGGCAATCAGGACCATGACCAGTTCGAGTATCTGGCGCTGGCCGTGGGAGAGGTCGCCGGCGCGCCGGTCCTCGTCGGCGAGGAACGGGAAGCGGGCCTGGGCTTCGCGCAGGATCGCACTGGTCCAGCCGTGGCTGTCCATACGCAGCAGATCGCGCAGCCGGGCGCGGCCGCCCCACAGGCCGATGTTGAAATTCTCGGCGACAGTCAGGTCCGGGAACAGGCTTGGCGCCTGGAACTTGCGGCCGACGCCGATCCGGCTCAGCAAGTCGGCTCCCGCGCCCGTGCGCGTATTGCCGAAGATGCGGATATGCCCGCTGCGCACCGGCAGTTCCCCTGTCATGGCGTTGAAGCAGGATGTCTTGCCGGCGCCGTTCGGGCCGATCAGGCAATAGATGCCGGGCCTGTCGATCGCCAGGTCGAGCCCTTCCAGGATGCTCACCGATCCCATGCGGACGCGCACATCGTCGAGCGCGAATCCCGTATCGCCAGTCGCCTGGGGCCGGGCCGGGCTGTCCAGGGTGCGCCCGGCGCGGCGGCGCGACAGCCGCTCGAACAGGGGTTCGACGAAACCCATCAGCCCCTGGCGGAAATACAGCACGACGACGATGAAAATGGCGGCGAGAATCACTTCCCAGTACGAAATCTCGTCCCGCAGGTCGGCGGTCAGGATGCCGATCAGGACGGCGCCGACGACCGGGCCGTAAAGCGTCGCCCGCCCGCCGACGGCGGCCCAGATCACCAGGTCGGCGGAGAGAAGGAATCCGCACAGTTGGGGCGTGACGAGATTCTGCTGGGGCGCGTAGAGGGCGCCGCCGATGCCGGCGAGCACGCCGCTGAGGCCGAACACGGCGGCCTTTACATTCTGGACCGCGAAGCCGCAGAATCGCACCCGCTGTTCGTTCTGGGCAACCGCCCGCCACAGAACGCCGGCCGGCGCCCGCCGGAGCCACGCAATGGCAAGCAGGCAGACCGCCAGCGCGACCGCGGAGATGTAGTAGAGATCGGTGAAGTCGCTCAGCCCCGGCAGGCCGGGGATGTTCTTGAGGCCGTTGAAGCCGCCGGTGACGTCGTTCCAGCTGTTGGCGATCTGGAAGGCGAGCAGGGTGAGGGCGAGTGTGATCATGGCGAAGAAGGGGCCGCTCAGCGTCCTCCCTCGAAAAACCAGCAGGCCGATGCCATAGGCCAGAAGGCCGGGCGCCAGCGCCGCACCCGGCAGCAGGAGCAGGAGCAGCCAGCTGTCCTTGAAATGGATCAGCGACAGGCCGGAGAGATAGGCCGCCAGCCCGAAGAACATGGCCTGGCCGAGCGGCAGGAAGCCAGCCTGGCCCCAGCACAGGCCGATGCCGAGCGATGCGATGGCGTAGAGAAAATAGAGCGCCAGCGTGTAGGCCCAGAATTCGCCGACAAGCTGGGGCAGCACGGCGAGCGCCGCGATCAGGGCCGCGCTATGTCCGAGGAAAGAGGCCATTCGGGCGCAGCCAGAGGAACAGGATCGCGATAACCAGCACGGTCGTATAGCCGTAGGTCCGGTCAAGGAAGGCGCTGACGATGCTCTCGACGCCGCCGATGACGCCGGCGCCGGAGATCAGGCCGACCAGGCTGCCGAGCCCGCCGACCACCAGCACGAAGAAGGACTTGAGGATGAAGTCCAGGCCCAGGGTCGGATTGACCGGCAGGAGCGGCGCCAGCATCACGCCGGCCAGCGCCGCCAGACAGCAGCCGAAGATGAAGGTGTTGCGCGCCAGCGCCGTAACCGGAATACCGACCGAGCCGGCGAGTTCCCGGTTGTTGACCACGGCCCGGATGCGCCGCCCCGTGGCGCTGCGCACGAACCACCAGACCAGTCCGGCGACCAGCGCGATCGAGACGGCGGCAAGGAGCAGCCGGTAAGACGGATAGTCCGCCCCCAGAACGTCGATGCTGTCGGTCAACGGCACCGCCACGCTCTTGAATCCGCGGCCGTATACCGCCTCGACGCCCTCGCGCAGCAGCATGCTCAGGCCCCAGGTTGCGAGCAGCGTGTCGAACGGCCGGGCATAGAGCGGCCGCACCAGAATCCGCTCGACCGCCAGCCCCAGAACGATACAGACAAGGAGCGCCACGGGCACGGCGGCGAGGAACGGCAGGCTCTGGGTCTGGACGAAAAAGGCGCAGTAAGCGCCGATCATGACGAACTCGCCATGGGCGAGGTTCATCACGCCGAGCAGCCCGAATACGACAGCAAGCCCCAGGACGACGACCGCCAGCGTCGAGACCTCGTACACCACATTCAGGATGTTGGTGGTGAGGATCGGGTCCATCGGCGTCAGGGCTCCCGGCGCGGGCAGGGCCGCGACAGAATCAAGGGCGGCAGCCGGAGGATATCCGGCTGCCGCCCCGAGGCGAGAAAGGAAACGCGATCAGCTGCAGGTCTGGCCGTGCGCCACCGCCTTGAAGGTCTCGACGATGTCGAAACTCGTGCCCTTGCACTCGGCGAGGTACATATCCTTGACGACGTGCCGGTTGGTCATCACGCCCGTGCCGGTCGGAGTCCGGTACTGCAGGTTGTTGGCCGCCGCCATCAGCTTGGCCGCATCGGTCCCGCCGGCCTTCTCGATCAGCGCCTTGGCACAGTTGATGCCGCCATAGGTGTCCACACCGATCATGGCGAGCGGCGGCGCCTTGGCGCCGGCAGCCTTCCGGTAGGCTGCCTTGAACTTGGCGTTGGCTGCGCTCTTCTCGTTCTCGAAATAGGACATGGCGCTGTACAGGCCGTTGCTGCTCTTGTCCCCGATGCCGGCCAGGGTCTGTTCCTCGAGCAGGTAGGAGATGCGCTTGATCGACTTGTCGAGGCCGAAGCCGGCGAAGGTCCGGTTGAAGTTGATGTTGTCGCCGCCGACCAGGGTGATGACTACGAGATCGGGGTTTTTCGCCTTGATGCGGGTGACGGCATCCTCGAACTTGTTGGGCGCGCCGAGGGGCACATATTCCTCGCCGACCACCTTGCCGCCGGCCGCCGCGATGTATTTCTTCGCCTGCTCGTTGGTCTTGCGCGGCCAGACATAATCGTTGCCAATGAGGTAGTAGGTTTTCGCGCCCAGCGTTTTCGCCAGCCAGGTGATCGAGGGCTGGACCTGCTGCTGGGGCGTATCGGCTGTCACATAGACGTTGGGGTTGCATTCCCCGCCTTCGTAGAGCGGCGTGTAGACGTAGGGCACCCGGCCCTTCAATGCCGCGACGATGGCTTCGCGCACCGCGCTGTCGTGCGAGCCGACCACGATATCGACCTTGTCGCGCAGCATCAGGCGGATCGCCGCCTTGGCGGCTTCGGCCGGCGGCGCGCCGCCGTCGGACGGGATGACGGTAACCTTGCGGCCGCCGATGCCGCCGCCGGCGTTGATCTCGTCGACGGCGAGCTTGGTGCAGGCGGTCTGCGTCGGGCCGAACAGCGAGCCCGGACCGCTGAGCGCATAGAAGGTTGCCATCTTCAGCTCGCCGGCGGCCTGCGCGCCGGTCAGGACGGCCGGTGCGGCAACCGCCGCGCCAGAGCCGAGGGCGCCGGCCACGAAGCGGCGGCGCGATATCGGATTGAGGTTCTTCAGCATGGGGTTCACTCCCTGTTGGTGGTTTCTGTCTTCAGTCTGCCCAAGGGAAGGGTCAAGAGCCGGCCGGAATGGCAGGCGGAGCCGGGGTGGCCGGCAGGATCGCTTCAATGGCCGCGCTCAATGCCAGCAAGGCGCGGTCGCTGCCGGCGGGGCCGTCGATCTCCATGCCGATCGGCAAGCCGTCGGCGGAAAGGCCCGCCGGCAGTGTGACGCCGGGGATGCCGGCGACGCTCGACGGGCCGGTGTTGCGGATGAAGGTAAGGAAGGTCGGCGCCTGTTCGCCGTTCAGCTCGACCGTCTCGTCCTCGCCGATTCGCGCCGCAGGCAGCGGCGTCGTCGGGAAGATCGCCGCGGCGACACGGTTCGACGCGAACCAGTCGGCATAGGCGGCCTGGAGCGCCGGGCGCGTCCCGGTGAGCGCTTCGCGGTAGACCGCTTCGGGAATTGCGCCCTCCGGCGTCGTCAGGCTTTGAAGCAGGCCGGCGACGTCCGGGCTCGCGGCGGCGCCCGCCAGAGCGGCGAAGTCCATCGAAAGGCCGTGGCCCGACAGATAGCGGTTCAGATCGACGACGGTCTCGTAGAGCGCGATCGGGAACCCGGCTGCTTCGTCGAGTTTCGGCACCTCCGGCATGTCGGCCTCGACCGGGACGGCGCCGGCGTCCGCCAGCGCAGCCAGCGCCTCTTCGGCCACACGGGCGGTTTCCGGATGCAGGTTCTCAAGAAAATGCCCGCGCGGCACGCCGATCCTGACACCTTTCAGGTCGGTTTCCGGAAGACCGTCCGGTTCGCCGGCAATGACGCTGTCGAACAGGGCGAGGTCCTCGACCGAGCGGGCGAGCGGGCCGGCGGTGTCGCGCGTGTGGGAGATCGGCACGATGCCGGCCTGGCTGTAGCGCCCGGTTGTCGGGCGTAGGCCGGCGATGCCGCACAGGGCGGCCGGAATGCGCACCGAGCCGCCGGTATCCGAGCCCAGGGCGGCCGGCGCCATGCGCGCCCCGACAGCGGCGCCGGAGCCGCCGCTGCTGCCGCCGGGAATCCGGCTCGGGTCGTATGGGTTGCGCGCCGGGCCGAACGCTCCGTTGTTCGAGGTGATGCCGAAGGCCAGCTCGTGCAGGTTCAGCTTGCCCATGAGGATGGCGCCCTCGTCGATCAGCCGCTGGACCGCGGGTGCGTTGCGCGTCGGACGATGGTCGCGCAGGCCGGGCGTGCCGCCGGTCGTCGGCATGTCGGCGGTATCGAAATTGTCCTTCACCGGGACCGGCAGTCCGTTGAGGCGGCCGCCGGACCCGGAGGCCGCCCGGTCGGCGGCGGCGAGCACCTGCTCGGGATCGAGATGGATGAAGGCGTTCAACCCTGCCGCGGCCTCGCATCGGGCGAGCAGCGCTTCGGCATATTCGCGCGGCGAAATACGCCCGGCGCGGATCTCGCGCAGCGCCTCCGATGCGGTCCAATCTGTGGGGTGGCTCACGTTGGATTCCCTTTGTTTGGGTTGACCTGCGGAAAGGACTGCCGGATCGCGAATTCGACGCCCTCGGCCTCCGCGAGATGCATGTCCTTGACGAAGTGCCGGCCGACCATGCGCATCCGGCCGCGCGGCCCGGCCATCTCCAGGCCGTCCGCAACCCGGCCCAGTTTGTCGATGTCCAGGCTGCCGGCAGCCGATACGATCCGGTGCAGGAACATCAGCCCCTCGTAGCAGGACTGGCCGATCGAGTTCAGCACCGGCGCGTTCGGCCCGAAACGGCTCCGGTAGCGGCGCACGAATTTCTCGTTTTCGGGATAGGGCAGGCTTGCGAAATACGCCGCGCTGGACAGCAGCCGCCGGCTGCATTCGGCGCCGATGCCCAGGACGGTGTTTTCCTCGGTCAGCAGGCCCAGGCGCCAGATTTGCTCGTCGAGGCCGGCGCGGGTGAAGGCGCGATGAAAAATCACGGCGTCGCTGCCGACCAGCGTTACGATCAGGGCTTCGGGCCGGAGGCTGCGGATTTCTTCCACGATGGCATCGAAATCCTCCGTTTCCAGCGGCACCAGCCGGTCGCCGGTAATTTCGCCCTGCTGTTCGGCGAGCAATCGGCGCGCCATGCGGTGAACGTCGCGCGGCCAGCGGAAGTCGTTGCCGATCAGGTACCAGCGTCGGATGCCCAGATTTTCCTTCATCCAGGGCAGCACCGGCCCCAACTGCTGATACGCGGTTTCGCCCAGGTAGAAGACGCCGGGCTCGTAGCCGTCGCCCTCGAAGATCGGCGTGTAGACATAGGGCACCCGGCGGCCGATTTTCGGCCCCAAGATTTCGCGCACCCCGCTTGGATGGGTGCCGATCACGGCGGCGACGCCGTCTTCCTCGATCAGCCGTTCGCCTTCCCGCGCCGAGGCGGCGAAAGACATGCCACCATCCGCGACGACGACCTGGACCCGCCGGCCCAGCATGCCGCCAAGGGCGTTGATCTCTTCGACAGCCAGTTGCGCGCAGGAGCGGCCCGGAGGGCCGTGCATGCCGCTCGAGCCGCTGATCGGCAGCAACAGGCCGATACGGATAAGCCGCTGCCCGTCGGCCGTGCGGGCCGGTTCCGACGGAAAATTCCGGTCGCGCAGGTCGCCCGGGGGCGCCGATGCCCGGCCGGTACCCCAGGCGTCGTTCGTCGGACTGTCCAGCGTGCAGACCGGCCGATCCAAAGCGATTCCCCCTCTCCGCGGCGGCGGACCGATTTGCCCTCCACGGCGTGCGTCGCCGCAATGCCCATGGCCACGGCGCAGCTTTTTGCTTGATCTCTTCGGGATGCAACCATATTTTCCTTGAAATGTAAAATATTAAAAAGGCAATTACTGCCCGATGGACCGACGTTCCGATATGGCCGATCCGGCCCCGGAGACCTTGACGGAACTGATCCTGCGGACGAGCGCCCAGGTCAGTAGCTCTCTCGGGATTCGCCTGAAACCCTTGGGAGTTCAGGTCGATGAAATGCGGGTTCTGCATGCGTTGAGCGCCGCCGGAGGGCTGAGCATGACGGAGCTGTCGGACGCCCTGGTGATCGGCGGGCCGACGCTCACCCGGATGGCGGACCGGCTGGTCAGCGAAAATCTGGTCTATCGGGCGCCGGATCCGCACGACCGCCGCCGGGTCCGGCTGCATCTGACCGAGGCCGGCGAAGCCTGTGCCGCCGATGCGGCCGAGATTGTGGCGGACATGCAGCGGTTGCTCAGATCGCGCTTTTCCGAACTGGACCTGGACGACCTGTCCTCGGCTCTGGCGCGCACCGCTTCGCCGCTGGACGACTGATCCCGCTTCTTCCGCCGAATCCGTTGGATCGGGCCTGGAGCGCGATGCTCTTGGGCCGGTTCGTCAACTTCTCCACCGGCATCGCTTCAATTGATTTATTGTCCGTTTCCGCTTGTTCGTCGGTAAGCCGGACATTCAATTGCGCGGCAGCGCAATTCGCGGCTAAAGTGCGCGGCAGGGGCGGCGACTCTCGTCGCGATAGCCGGAAAACTTCCGTCGAGTAGCACCTCTTGAATTTTTCCGAATGGGAGGAAGTGGAATGACGATAATACAGACAAGCCGGAGCCTGGTGCTCGCCGGCGTCGCGGTGGCGGTCCTGTCCGCCCCGGCGATGGCCACTGGAGCGAAGATCGGCTTTCTCGGCGGTATCACCGGTCCGATCCAGGGCGCGGTTCCGCCGATCATCGATGCGGCGCGCCTGGCGGTGAAACAGGTCAACGACCAGGGCGGTATCCTGGGCGGCAAGATGAGCCTCGTGCTCGGCGACTCCAAATGCGATCCGCAAAGCTCCGTCGGCGCTGCCAACAAACTGGTCAACGTCGAGAATGTTGCCGGCATCGTCGGCGCCCTGTGTTCCGGCGCCACAATCGGCGCGGCCAATGCCGCCGCGGTCCCGGCGGGCGTGGTCATGATCTCTCCGGCCTCGACCTCGCCGGCGATCACCTCACTCAAGGACAAGGACTTCGTCTTCCGCGTCGCGCCGTCCGACAGCTTCCAGGGCAAGGTGCTGGCCCGCGCCGTTCTGGCCCGCGGCATCGAGAAGGTCGCGCTCACCTATGTGAAGAACGACTACGGCAAGGGACTGGCCGACAATTTCCGCGCCGCGTTCACGAAGGGCGGCGGCGCCATTGCCGGCGATCAGGCGCACGAAGACAAGAAGAGCTCATACCGCTCCGAACTCGCGACACTGAGCAAGGGCGGCGCGAAACATTTGGTGCTGGTCGCCTATCCGCAGTCCTCGGCGCCGGTCATCATCCGCCAGTCGCTGGAAGGCGGGTTGTTCGGCAAGTTTATCGGTCCGGAAGCCATCTATGACGAAAAGATGTGGAAAACCGTCGGGGTCAAGAACCTCGAAGGCCTGTTCTACACCCGTCCGGCTTCGCCTGCGGGGCCGGCGCTCGATGCGTTCAATGCAGCGATGAAAAAGGCCTACCCGAAGAGTACGGGCGGGCTGTTTGTGCCGCAGACCTATGACGCCGCCTTCGTTCTTGCGCTGGCGATCGCCAAGGCCGGTTCGACCGACCGCACCAAGGTGCGCGACGCCCTGCGCGCCGTCGGGAACGGAAAGGGCATGAAAATTCTGCCCGGTCAGTGGAAAGAAGCCCTGGCGGCCATCAAGGCGGGCAAGGAGATCGACTATGCCGGCGCTACCGGCGACATCGATTTCGACAAGGACGGCGATATCGCCGGCGCATACAACAAGTGGGAAGTAAAGGGCGGCAAGGCCGTCAATCTCGGCCCGGCGAAGTAGACGCCGGCCAACCTGCACAAACAGAGCCCCGGTTCCTCGGAACCGGGGCTTTTCATTTTTTGCGCCCGTTAAGGTCAGCGGTCAGCCACTTGGCGGGCGACCGGTCAGGAAGCGGTTGCCCCCGCCAGCCGTGGCACCGGCGCTTCCCGGATCGGCATATGGATCAGGCCGGCGAAGATGCCGAGCGCCGCGGCCATCCACCAGACGACTTCGTAGCTGCCGGAGGCGTCGTAGAGCGTGCCGCCCAGCCAGGCGCCCAGGAACGCGCCGACCTGGTGTCCGAAAAACACGATGCCGAACAGGCCGGCCATGTATCGCATGCCGAAAAAATGCGCGACCAGGCCCGTGGTCAGCGGCACCGTCGACAGCCACAGAATGCCCAGGGCGCAAGAGAACAGATAGACCGTCCATTCCGTCATGGGCGCCAGAACGAAAATCGCGATGGCCGCGGAGCGGAGGAAATAGATGCCGGACAGCGTACTGCGTTTGCTGAACTTGCCACCCAGCCAGCCCGCGCCAACGACACCGATCAGATTGAACCCGCCGATCAGCGCGAGCGATATCCCGCCCAGCGCGGCGGGCAGGTTCGCATCCACGATATGCTTGGGCAGGTGGACCTGGATGAAGGCGATATGGAAGCCGCACACGAAGAAGCCGAAAGTCAGCAACAGATAGCTGCGATGGGAGAGGGCTTCGGCAAACGCGTCCCGGACGCTCTGGTCCGGCTGTCCGGCTTCCGGCTCCCCTTTGCCGGTCACGGCAAGCGCCAGCGGCACGATCAGCAACAGGGAGCCGGCCATGACGTAAAGGGAGACCTGCCAGTTGTAGGCGGCGATCAGGTATGTGGCGAGCGGGACCAGCGTGAGCTGGCCGATCGAGCCAGAGGCAACGCCGATGCCGAAGGCGAGCGACCGTTTCTCCGGGCTGACCTTGCGGCCGAACGTGGCGATGACGATGGAGAAGGAGGCAAAAGCCACGCCGGTGCCGACGACCACG
>FZLR01000139.1 GCA_900197615.1 Rhodospirillaceae bacterium Spongia-Bin9 | reverse complement strand
ATCCGCGCCCACCCGAAATCCCGCTGTGGGAGGAGGCAGAACAGGCCGATGCGCCGGGATTTTTTTTCGAAAGCTAGACCGTTCTGTCCAAGAGGGCCGGAACGGCCGTCCGGGAGCGCGAATCATGACATTTCATGACACATCATGACACATCATGACATCCCTGCCCGATTCCGTTCGCCGAATTGCCGGAATGCGGGTCGCGTTGCCCCGCTAAATCCCCTCCTTCCTGCGGCCGATCGCGCCGGCGCCGGCGCAACGCGGCGTTGGGCCGCGAAGCGCCTGCGGCGGCCGGTCGGGCTACTCGATCATCGAGAAAACGATCGCCGGCACCAGCGGCTCGCCGTGCGGCCGGGATGGCAATTCGGTTTACCGGAGAGGATTTTCGTTCTGACCGACGCTGGACTTCGAACCGGGGCACTACCGATAATACATATCGGTTGCGGTTTCGGTTCCGCGGCGGCTAAGGCTGCGCCGCGAGCGTTCGGTGGCTGGAGGGAAAGATCGGGATGTTTCCGAGGAACTGCTGGTATGTCGCCGCGTGGGATCACGAGGTCCGGCGGCTGCACCCGATGCGCCGGCTCCTGCTCGGCGAGCCCGTGGTGCTGTACCGGGCGTCGGACGGCGCACCGGTCGCCCTGGAGGACCGCTGCTGCCACCGCCATGCCCAGCTCTCGCGCGGCCGGGTGCGCGGCGACGCTATCGAGTGCGCCTATCACGGCCTGCGCTTCGCGCCGGACGGCGCCTGCGTCCACATCCCGAGCCAGACGGAGATACCGCCGTCGGCGCGGGTGCGCAGCTATCCGGTCGCCGAGAAATTCCACTGGATATGGATCTGGCCAGGCGATCCGGCGCTGGCCGACGAAAGCCGGATTCCCGATTTCGGCGTCATGGACCATCCGGACTGGAGCTGGCGCGGCGAGACCCTGGAGGTCGCCGGCAACGCCTTGCTGGTCGTCGAGAACCTGATGGACCTCAGCCATCTGCCCGCGCTGCACCGGACAACGCTCGCCGATACGGCGATCCCGGAGAACGACATCCCGGTCGACTACCGGATCGACGGCGACACGATCCGGGTCGACCGCTGGGTGCTCGATACGCCGGTGCCGCCCTATTTCCGGCTGCTGGCCGATTTCGGCCGGGAGGCGCGGGTCGACCGCTGGATGAATACGATTTTCACGCCGCCGGCCTTCGTGCGCATCGATATCGGCGCCGCGGAGGCCGGCTCCGGCGCGCGCGAGGGCGACCGCAGCAAGGCCGTCACGACCTGGAACCTGAACGCGATCACGCCGGAGACGACGAGCCGTTCGCACTATTTCTGGGCCCAGGCGCAGGATTTCGCCGGCGACGACCCGAGCGTCAGCGAGCTCGATTTCGCCCTGGTCCACAAGGCGTTCCAGCAGGATCTCGCCGTCATCGCCGGCCAGCAGGAGAATCTCGACCTCGATCCGGCCGCCCCGCGCCTCGACCTCGCCGCCGACCGCGCCGGCGTCCAGGCCCGCCGCATCGTTGCGCGGATGGCGAAGGCGGAAGCCGGCTAGCCGCACATCGCCGCCGAACCCGCCGATTGCGGCGCGGTCCGTTGATCGGGATTATGCGTTGGGATATGACCCGGTGAGTGTGGGCTTCGGCCAGTATCGATCTCTGCGGCCGACCGGAGAGACGCGACGCTGGCGCGTTGCGCATGCACCGATCAGCCGATACGGCAGGATTATTGGAGGAATTTCGATGCGTATGTTGCCTAAAATTGCAACCGCGGCTGCCGTACTGGCCGCTCTTGCCGCGAGCCCGGCCCAGGCCGCCGAATGGAAGCCGGGCGGGCCGGTCACGCTTTCGGTCGCTTTCGGCGCCGGCGGCATGACCGACACGCTGGCCCGCCTGCTCGCCGACCGGATGAAAAAGGACACCGGCTGGAATATCGTGGTCAAGAACCGGCCCGGCGGCGGCGGCGTCGCCATGCTGGCGAGCCTCGCCCGCGCCAAGCCGGACGGTCTGAACATCGGCATCGCCGTGAACATGCCCATCGTTCTGCAGCTCATCGCCCGGCCGGCCAAGATTCCGTTCAGGATCGACAGCTTCGATTATCTCGGGACCGTCGTCTGGGCCCAGCTGGCCATTATTGCGCCGAAAGACGCTCCCTACGACGATATGGCCGGTTTCCTGGAGCATGCCCGCAAGGCCGCCAAACCGGTTGCAGTCGGACACGATACGAAACCGCAGGCGATGATCATGTCGGCCATCGCAAGGACCGCCGGCATCAAGGTCAAACTGGTGCCGCACAAGAGCGGCGCCGACATGATGCAATCGCTCCTGGGCAACCATGTGGACGCCAGTTTCGGCGGCGGTTCGCATATTCCCTATTACAAGGCGGGCAAGATCAAGGTTATCGCCTCGGGCAACAAGCAGCGCCACGGCTACGCGCCGGATGTCAAGACGCTGATCGAACAGGGAATGAATTTCTACGTCGATCCCTATTTCTACCTTTCGGCGCCGAAGGGCCTGAAACCGGACGTGCGCGCCGCCCTGTCCAAAGCCATCAATGCGGCGGTCAAATCGGAGAAGCTCACCAAGTTCCTGGCGAATACGATGAAAACCACGCCTTCCGATCTCGGCCCCGCCGAAACGGAGAAAATGATGTACGGGACCTCGAAGACGATCAAAGTCCTCTTGAAATCGACGAAGTAGCTGCAGATCCGGTTGCGGATAACCGGACCGGCCAGCCATTGTGCTGTCGCTCAACCGCCTGACCGGAGCCGCCTGCGCGCTTGCAGGGCTCTGCCTGTTGCTGGTCGTTATTCCGGACCAGGTCGAAGCGATCGAGGACAGCGGAATACAGCCGGCCACCGTCCCTCGGGCAATCGCCTGGGTTCTGATGGTGGCCGGCGCCTTTCACGCCGTATTTCCGACGGGCGACACGCCTTTCGACGGCCGCGAAGCGCTGCGGGTGGTCTTGTACCTGGCAATCGTCGGGACCGGCGTCTACCTGATTTCCGAAGTGGGTTTCGTCTATGTGGCGCCGGCTCTGGTCCTGACGATCATGC
Source organism: Rhodospirillaceae bacterium Spongia-Bin9 (assembly GCA_900197615.1). Classification (GTDB taxonomy): domain Bacteria; phylum Pseudomonadota; class Alphaproteobacteria; order Bin65; family Bin65; genus Bin65. The sequence continues at coordinate 6,307 of FZLR01000139.1, read as the reverse complement.
TGGTCATGGGCGAGCGGCGCCGGTCCGTTCTTTGGACGGCAGCCTTGCCGGTCGGTGTCTGGGCGATCCTCGAGTTCCTGCTCGAACGCCCGCTTCCCTGACGCGCCGGCAACCGGATGTTCGACATCGCGACCATAGCGGCCGGCCTCGGCGACGCGATCACGCCGGTCAACATCCTGTTCGTGATCCTCGGCGTCATTACCGGCCAGTTCGTCGGCGCCGTTCCCGGCATCGGTCCGGTGATCACGATGGCGCTCGCCATTCCCTTCACCTTTGCGCTCAGTCCGCTGACCGGCATCGCCTTCTTGGTCGGGATCAACAAGGGCGGTCTGGTCGGCGGCGCCATTCCGGCCATTCTGATCAATACGCCGGGAACGCCCGACGCGGCGGCAACGGCATTGGACGGCTATCCGCTCGCCCGCAAGGGCAAACCGTTGAAGGCGGCCAAGATGGCGCTCTATTCGTCGGTCACCGGCGATACCTTCAGCGACATCGTGCTGATCACGGTGTCGCCGCCGCTCGCCCTGGTCGCCCTGATGATGGGGCCGATCGAGATCGTCTGCCTGCTCATCTTCGCCTTCGCCGTGATCGCCGGCCTGATCGGGAAGTCGCTGGCAAAGGGCATCATCGCCGCAATTTTCGGCCTGTTATGCGCAACCGTGGGGCTGGACCCGGAACATTCGAGCCCGCGCTTCATTTTCGGCCTGCCGGACCTGTTCGACGGGCTGCCGATCACATCGGTCGCCATCGGCATGCTGGCCGCCTCGGAGATTTTCCGCCGGCTCGCCGCCAGGCGGAAGAAGATTGCGGCCGCTATCGCGTTCGACCGGAACCAGCCCCGCGAGGACAAACGGGTGAGCTGGGCGGAATACTGGGGCTGCCGGTTCACCATCGCCCGCGGTGCGGTGATCGGCACGCTCCTGGGCGCTGCGCCCGGCATCGGCACGACGGCGGCGTCCTTCATGAGCTATGCGTCGACCAAGCAGACCAGCACGGAACCGGAGTCGTTCGGCAAGGGCAACATCCACGGCATCGCGGCGACGGAATCCGCCAATTCCGCCGTCATGGGCGCCAATATGATCCCGATGCTGACGCTCGGCATTCCCGGCAGCGTTTCGGCCGCGCTCATCATCGGCGCCCTGATCATCCACGGCATCCAGCCCGGGCCCCTGCTGTTCGAACAGCAGGCGCGGCTGATCTACGGCCTGTTCGGCGCCATGATCATGGCCAACTTCTGCAATTTCTGGATCGGCCTGGTCGGACTTCGCTTATGGGCCTTCGTCATCCGGGCACCGGAATCGGTGATTTTCCCGTCCGCCATCGTGCTGTGCATCGCCGGCGTCTATCTGGCGACCGGCACCCTGTTCGGGGTTGCCGTTCTGCTGGTCTTTGCCGCGCTCGGCTACGCGATGACGTCCCTCGGGTTCTCGACGGTTATCTTTATTATCGCTTTCTTTCTCGGCAACCGTTTCGAGCTGTCGCTCAACCAGTCGCTGACCCTGATCGACGGCGATTTCCTGGTGATGCTCGACCATCCGGTGGCGCTCGCCCTGCTGGGTCTCGCGGCGCTTACGGCCTACTGGCTGAGCCGTAAGCGGCAATCTGCAAACGATTCGGACAACTGACCATCCTGGAATATCGCTATGAAAAAAACCTACGAAGGCGCGTGCCACTGCGGAAGGGTCCGGTTCGAGGTCACTGCCGACATCGACCATGTCCGGGTCTGCGATTGCTCGATCTGCCGGACGCGCGGCGCGCTCATTCATCGCGTGCCGGAAGAGGCGGTCAGGATTCACACGCCGCTCTCAGAATTGAGCCTCTACCGGTGGGGGTCGTACACGGGGCGGGACTATTTCTGCCCGGTCTGCGGGATCCTGCCGTTCCGCCGGACCAGCATGCCGACGCAAGGCGAGATCGATACCGGGTCGGCGCCGTTTGACGGCTGGGCGGTCAATACCCGCTGCCTGAAGGATTTCGATATTTTCGATGCACCGCAGAAGCGGATTTACCGGTCGGCGCCCGATGTCGCCGATATCCTGCCCGACAGCCGCGATATCCGGGATTTCAAATAGTTTTCGACGGAAGGACCGTCGCGTCGACCTGGCTCAATTCTGCGTTCGTGCCGTAATGACCGGGATCGACAGGTGCGAATCGCATTCGCCGCCGGCATGGACGACATGCAGGCCGCGGTTGCAGGCGTTGTCCTTGCGGTAGGGCGGTGAGGGAACGATCTCGTTCGGCGAGACGATCAGTTCGATACCGTCGCCGGCGGCGAAAAAGGTGCTGCTCGGGTTGATCGCGATGTCCACGGGCGCGATCTCGCCGGGCGTCAGCCGGTCGTCGCGTTCGTTGCGCAGCACCGGCTCCCATTCGGTCGAGGCCTTGGGGTCGAGCGCCCGGCGCGACACGGCGATCAGGCCGCGCGCCACCATGTCTTCCCTGTTGCCGACGGAGCCGTAGAAGGGTACGCGCCGGCCCTCGGCATCGATTTTATCGACGCCGACAAACAGCGCCATATCGTCGGGCGGGACTTTCCGGCCGTCTTTAGCCCGGGCTTCGACCCACAGCCGCAGTTTCATGTAGCCGGTGAGCTCGGTATCCGCCTCGAAAGTATGGGAAAACCGCAGCGCGCCGCTGCGGGCGTCGTAGACGAACTCGGTCTGCCCGCCGGGCGCGGGGTCGAGCCGGTTGTCCTCGCGCAGGAAGAGCTTGCGATATTCCGTGTTCTCGAGCGGCCAGGCCGGTTCGCTGCGGACTTCGTGGATCGTATCGCGGGAGGCGCGTACTTCGAGGCGCAGCGGATCGGTCTCCAGAAACCCGTTATCGGTTTCGCCTTTCAGGAAACAGTCGAAGAAGGCCTTCGTGAGGTTCTGCACTTCGGCCGAGTAGTAGCTGTCCCACTTGCCGCGCCGGTGCGTGTAGACCCATTTGTGTCCGGACGAAGCCTGCCGGAAGACTCGGAAGCTGCCCTGCGTGTGCAGGCCCTGATCCGAAAAGCTGGCACAAACCAGCGCCGGAACCTCGATCCTTTCCAGCTGCGCCGCCTTGCTCTTCCAGTAGTCGTCGTAGAACGGATGGCGCGTCCCGATATGTTGCGGCAGCTGCCCTTCGATCGCGGCGAATTCCGCGGCCGTGCAGTTGATCGTCTCCTTGACCTCCATGTGCCACCACATGATCGGGAAGCCCTTTTCCTCCAGGCCGCCTTCCCGGAACATGTCCCGGTAGGGATCGCTCAAGCCCTCCCAGGGGCAGATCGCCTTGAGGCATTTGGGGACGCCATAGGGAAAATCGCCGGCCGCCACGCCATACTGGCTGATCGCGAGAAAGCTGACGCCGTTGAGGCCGACCGCGCCGGTGCACCAGTCCTGCGCGCCGATCCAGTCGATGGCCTTTGCGAACGCTTCGGACTGTCCGGCCGTGAAGAGCGAGGGCTTGCCGCCGCTGCTCGCGAAGCCCGGCAGGTTCAGGTTAACCACGGCGTAGCCCGCCGGCACCCAGAAGTTGGGATCGGGCGATTCCCAGCTCGTCTGGGTCGAGAAACGCGGCCGGCCCTCCTGCGGGATCAGACGATACTGCTTGGGCGGGCCGCCGAACGGTGTTTTCTTGAGCGCCGGCAGCAGGCTGTTGTCATAGGGATGCGCGCACATGACGACCGGCAGCTTCGCGCCGCTCTCCTGCGCGCTCTTCGAGCGAAACACATTCGCCGTAAGGGTTGTCCCGTCGTCGAGCGGAACCCCGGCATCGTATTCCGCCAGAATATCGGGATGCGGCTCAGTCAGTTCGCACTGGGGTTTGAACAACTGGCCGGTAAGGACCGCCCGCTTCAAGATGGGCCCGACCGACCGCCTCAGCATCCCGATTTCCGACAGGCTGACCACGATTGCGCACCCCCGGTTTGCGGTTCGTCCACAGTAGGCGCAATCGGGGGCAGACGCCAGTGGCTGTCGGGGAGGGATTCAAAGGTTCAGGGCGCCGCAGCCTCGGCCAGGGTGTCGGAGAAGGTCGGCGCGTCGCCGTAGTCGGCTGACGCGTCTGCCGGCCAGGTTCACGCCGAAAAAAGGTGTGGCAACGCATTCCGGTTTGCTGCATGAGTCGCGGAGGTCGAACCGGTCCGCCCTGCGGCGTTCCAGGGCCGCGTTCGAGGAGGAAGACATGGACAAGTCGAAGAAGACGACCGGCAAGACCACATCGCAATCGGCCGCCGCCGAAGCGCAGGGCCGCCCCCGGAAAATCAATAACAAACGCTACGAGCAGGAGCTGTTCCGGCTCCAGCTCGAACTCGTGAAGATGCTCGAATGGATCAAGCACGAGGGCCTCAAGGTCGTGGTCATCTTCGAGGGGCGGGACGCGGCCGGCAAGGGCGGCGTCATAAAGCGCATCACCCAGCACCTGAGTCCCCGCATCTGCCGGGTGGTCGCCCTGCCCGCACCGACCGAGCGCGAGCAGACCCAGTGGTACTTCCAGCGCTATGTGCCCCACCTGCCCGCCGCCGGCGAAATGGTCCTGTTCGACCGGAGCTGGTACAACCGGGCCGGCGTCGAGCGGGTGATGGGCTTTTGCACCGAAGAGGAGCACCGGGAATTCCTGCGCTCCTGCCCGGAATTCGAGCGCATGCTCGTTCGATCCGGCATCAAGCTGATCAAATACTGGTTTTCCGTCTCCGACGAAGAGCAGGAAAAGCGGTTCCAGAGCCGGCTCGAACAGGATCACAAACGCTGGAAGCTGAGCCCGATGGATCTGGAGTCGCGGCGCCGGTGGGTCGAATACTCCAGGGCGAAGGACGAGAACTTCGCGCATACGGATATCAAGCAGGCGCCGTGGTACGTCGTCAATGCGGACGTGAAAAAGCACGCGCGGCTGAACTGTATCAGCCATCTGCTGAGCATGATCCCCTATGAGGACCTGACGCCGGAGCCGATCGAGCTTCCGGAGCGCGCAGAGGCCGGCGCCTATGTGCGGCCGCCGTTTTCCGACCAGACGCTGGTCCCGCCGGTCTACCCCGACGAAGAATAGCGCCTCACGCCGCCGCGACCTCGACCAGCGTATCCGAGAATGTCGGCGCGTTGCCGTAGTCGGCGAAGGCCGGCGGGGTGATGGCGTTCACCGTGCAGCCATTGCGGCTGCCCTTCGCCCAATGGCCCATGGGCACGACGACAAGGCCCGGCCGGGCGTCCTCGCTGACCTCGGCCACCGCATGGAAATCGCCGCGGTCGTTGAACACCCGGACCTCGCTGCCGCCGGCGATGCCCCTTGCATCTGCGTCATCCGGATGGATGAGCACCGTCTGCTCGCCGGCGCGGTGCAGCTGGGTGCGCAGGTTGCCGTAGGTCGAATTCAGGAAGGCGTGGCTCTTGGGCGAGATCATGTTGAGCGGGTAACGGGCCGCGAGCGCCGGGTTGGTATCGGGCGACTCATTCTGCGGGATGAAGTCCGGCAGCGGATCCAGCGGCTCGCCAGACTGCTCGGCCAGATAGCCCTGGCGGAACAGGGGCAGCACCATGTTGCCGCCCGCGGCCATGGAGGACTTGAACTCGACCTTGCCGGATGGGGTCGGGAAATTGCCCTCGCGATGGGGCACGAAATCGTCCGGCGAGCCGACCTTGAGGCGCGCGTAACCGGTCTTGCGCAGGCCGTCGAGATCGATGCCGTCGAGCACCGGGTTCTCCCAGTCGAGCGCATCCAGGGCCATTTCCTCGTCGGTGCGCTGCCAGTAGGGGTCGTCGAAGCCCATGGCGCCGGCGAGGCGCCGGAACAGCTCGGTGTTGGGAACCGCCTCGCCGCGCGGTTCGATCGCCGGCTCGTTCAGGGTGAGATAGAGGTGGCCCCAGGAGAACATGATATCGAACTGTTCGAGCTGGGTCGTCGCCGGCAGGACGATATCGGCGTAGCGCGCCGTATCGGTGATGAAATGCTCGCTGACTACCGTGAACAGGTCTTCGCGCGCCAGGCCGCGCAGCACCTTCTCCTGCTCCGGCGCGACCACGGCGGGGTTGGAGTTGTAGACGAACAGCGAGCTGATCTTCTGCTCCAGTTCGCCGGTCAGCGCCGGGCCGATGCGCCATTGGTTGATGACCGGCGTGCCTTCGGGAATCCAGTCGGGCCGGCTGAGATCGTCCCATTTCAGCGGGAAGGCCCAGATCGGCATGTGCAGGATACCACCGCCGCAATGGCGCCACGAGCCGACCAGCCCGGGCAGGCAGGCCATGGCGCGCACGGCATTGCCGCCCGAGGCATTGCGCTCGATCGCGACGCCCATGCGGATGACCGACGGCTGGACCGTGGCGAATTCGCGGGCAAGCGTCCGGAT
>FZLR01000240.1 GCA_900197615.1 Rhodospirillaceae bacterium Spongia-Bin9 | reverse complement strand
CCCGCGCGGGGAACCGGGGCGCCCCCCCCGCGGCGGCGCGGCCGCGGGGCCGGTGCTGCCTCGGCTTACAACCGCAGAATACGCTTGAGCCTGCCGTACTGCGCGTGTTAGTTCCTGTAATGTTCCACTAATGTTAGGACAGCGGCGCATGGCGGCGGCGAACAAACCGGTCTGGGTGCAGGTGGCGGAGGCCGGGTTCGGCGACCGGCTGGAGGAACTTGGCTGGAAGCAGGTCAGCCCGGCGCACTGGCGGCTCGACGGCGACGGCGTGATCTGGCGCACCCTGCTCGGCCCGGCGCCGAAAGATGTTCTGAGAAACATGTTGTTTGAGGACGCCCATCCAGACCGGTTCGAGGAGGGCGCATTGGACCGGCTGATGGCCGGCTGCTTCGCCGACGAGACCGGCTTCGAACTCGTCGGGCTGGACGATCTGATCCGCAAGGTCGAACCGGACGAGAAATTCCGGTGGATGTATCCGATGATCCGCCGGAATGTGAAGGTCCATGGGCCCTACTCGATCTGGCTCGAGTTTCACTACGCTTCGTTCTACGAGGCGGCGGAACGGAGGGAGGCGAACTGGTCCTGGTGGGACAGTTTCAAGGAATGGACGGGACTTTTCTCCCCGCCGCACTACGACGAGCTTGAGGATGTCGAGCCGGCGGCCCGCAGCAAGAACAGCTATAATGGCGGATGGTGGAACACGACCGAACTCGGCGTCGAAGAGGTCGCCGCGCGGCTGACCCGGCGCTGGGAGGCCTGGATCCGCCCGAAAGTCGAATCCGGGATGACGGCGCAGGACCTCCTTTCCCTGCCCATGTACACGCGCGACAATCCCGACAAGACCTATAACGAAGATCTGGATATCTACGCCCACTATATCGTCGGCGACCTCGACTATTGCCGGCGCCGGCTCCGGGCAGCGGTAAACCAAAAGGTGCCGACACTGGAAGAAGAACTGGCGTGGCTCGAAGAGGTCGATTTTTTTGACAAGCCTATTGCTAGAGGGAGGAGCGACAAAGAAAAAAAAGAAACAGCGCAACAATTTATCGAAAACACCGCCCGACGGGTCCGACAAGCGAGGAAGATGGCCCGGGCTTTCGATCTGGACCTGGATTGAGAGCCCGGGCGCTGCCGTCCGTTTGCAGGGCGGTTCAGGTCTTCGGTTTCGCCGTTCGCTCAGCACGGCCAGCCGGTCGATCACCGCCAGGTACCGGTGCGCGAGGCGCGGGTCGGATAGGGTCTTTGGGTATCGGTGGTTCAGTACGCCCGAAAATTCTTGAGCCGGCCCCTTGCCGTGTGTTAGTTCCCTAATTGTTCCTAGTCGGTGCGGAGCGATGGCGGCGAAGGAGAAATCCCTCTGGGTCCAGGTGATGGAGGCGGGCTTCGGCGCGACGCTGGAGGCGCACGGCTTCCGCAGGGTCTCGCCCCGGCTCTACCGGCTGGAGGGCGACGGGATCACTTGGGAACAGTTCACTTACCGCGGACTGCCCAGCGTCCCCGGCTCGTTCCGCGAAGGGTTCGGCCTGGTCGTTCCCGGCGCGGACGAAATTTACCGGGAGGCGTTCGGCCGGCGCATGACGATTCATTACGGCGGCCGGGTGTATCTGACCAGATTTATTGGGGGTATCGATTCCATGTCCGAGTTAACGGAATATATCAGGAAGAGAGACTCCATTTTTTGGTCGATATTTTATTCGATCAGACCGAATTTTTTCGCTAAGAAACATTATCTGGAAAGCAGAACCCGACATTTTGGAGTATACTACAATAGCCCTTATTGGCACCCTAGAGGTGAATTTCTCGAAGAGGTTGCGAAAATAATGAGCAACCTTTGGATCGAATTTGTTTGGAAAAAGGGAATAAATGACGAGCTTTCCCTGTTGAAAATTGCCCAGAAAAATTATGGATTAGATAGGTTAGGCAAGAAATTTTTTGACGACTATGCCATCATTTTCAACTATCTGGCCGGGGACATCGATATGGCGCGGCGCTATCTGCTCGATACTATTCGTTTCGAGAATATGGATGAGCGGGAGATAGCACTATTTTTCACGGCGGATGACCCATATTATGCTAAAGGACTTAGACAGTCAGACCCTGCTGTCCTTGAGCACCTGCAGCAAAATGTGGAAAGGGCGAAGGGAAACGCCGTCCAATTGGCCGATCAGGCCCGCAAGCTCGCAAAGGTGCTCGATATCGCTATCTAGCGGTTACGGTCAGCGGGATGGGATGCAGACCGTGACGATTCTTTTCGTCGCTCCGCCATCAGACCTGCCGAGATCTGCATAAATGCGATCGCTTGAGCGATTGAGATAGGCTGGATGGTGCCACTTGCTTGGTGGAAAACGGCCAGATTATTCATAACCCGGTCTATCTGGCCGCTAGACAAGACGCCTTGCCGTGCAAGAAACTCCCGGGCGCCCTGTTGGAAGGACGCTAGATGCGTCTCATGGAAGCCCTGCTTGAGGAATTGAGCGTATTTCGCCTCGATTACTTCAGCTCTTCTGCTAATGGTTATTGCCGGATTATCTTCCGAGGTTGCGGCATGACCGATGCGTTGATTCTTTCTCGGTCCGGCATTTGGGCCGGTTTTTACGTCCAGTATGGCGTTATCGCCAGGGTAATTTCTTACAAGAACATATTCCGTACGGCGCCCGATTTTCCTCGGTATAAAGCGGTGTTGAAGAATGAAGTCGGAATCGAATCGCTCGCCGCCGGCTTCGAACCGTCGCCGCGCGATCTGAACATTCCTCACCCCGGCAACCCTGAGGTGCTTTTGGAGACTCGCTTCGCCGCCCGCACCGATAAGGCCGGAGTACGATCCCCGGAGCCGGCGCAGGCCTGCGGCAGGAATGCCGTCGGTCGCTCCGGCGAATACGCCCTGGAACGGCGGGCTTGGGCCGACACGCCGGTCGGCGTCCAGCATTCGAG
>FZLR01000277.1 GCA_900197615.1 Rhodospirillaceae bacterium Spongia-Bin9 | reverse complement strand
GCAGAGGCAGGGTGTGGCTGCGGATTGCGGCCGCTTCTCGATTTGCTACAGTGATCGCGAGGGCGAGGGCGAGCGCTAGCGGGCTGCGGATTGCGGCCGCTTCTCGATTTGCTACAGTTGGTGCCCCCCGCTCCGCCTCCGGCATCACGCTGCGGATTGCGGCCGCTTCTCGATTTGCTACAGTGTGACAACCGCCTTGGCGACACTGGCCGCGGCTGCGGATTGCGGCCGCTTCTCGATTTGCTACAGTTGCCCGCGACATAGGGTGTTGAAAGAACGTTGTTTTCGTCCGCCCACTGGTCAGAAAAATTCCAGCTGGGCGGGCGGATTCGACGGCGCCTTGCGGGTTTTTCCGACATAGGTCTCCATTCGGCCGAACTGTTTGTCGGTGATCGTCAGGAATCGAACCTCTCCCGCGGACGGAACGCGGCGACCCATTCTGGTCGCGTGAACCTTGGCATTCTCGATCGATGCACAGTGCCGAATGTAGACCGAGTACTGCATCATCGTGAAGCCGTCGTTGAGCAGATCCTTTCGAAATCGTGTATAGGCCTTGCGCGCCTTCGGCGTATCGGTGGGCAGGTGAAACATCGCGATTACCCACATCGTGCGCCAGCCCCATGGAATTGTTT
>FZLR01000145.1 GCA_900197615.1 Rhodospirillaceae bacterium Spongia-Bin9 | reverse complement strand
CGACTGGTGGCGGCGCTTTCCGCCCGAGGGGGTCGAGATCGTGTCGTGGACCGTCGCCATGGGCCTCGGCCAGATCGTGACCCTGCGCCTGCCGCCGGACCGGCTCCAGGCGGTCAATGTCGAGCTGGAGCGCTCGGCCTGGGGCGTGTTCCGCACCGAGGTCTTCGTTTCCTACGATTTCGTCGGGGTGCGCGAACGCCTGGCGCGGGAATCGGCGGCGCGGGGCGAAGCCGGCGGAGTTGGCGAAGATCGGCCGCCAGCTTCGGATGCTGAAGCCGAGGCGCCGGTTTCGAGCGGCGCCGGCGGCGGCGACCATCCGCGCCTGCCCCATAACGGCCTGTCGATCGAACCGTGGCAGTTCCGCACGGCGGCGCCGACGGACTACGAGGACCGGCTGAGCGCGGCCCTGGAAGCGGCCTTCGCCGAGGGCATCCACGAATTGCCGGCCCTGGCCGCGGCCCTGAACGGCGCCGGCCTGCACACGCCGGACGGAGAGGCGTGGACGGCGGACAATTTCCCGCCCGCCATGCAGCGGCTCGGCGATCCGGCCGGGGCCGGGTGACGGGAATGACCGGCAGCGGCGCAATGAACGACCCGGCTCCGAGGCCGCGGGCCGGCGATGCGGCCCAGGCCATCCTGGCGACCGGCCTGTACGACCGCTGGTACGGCATCTGCCCGTCCGACCGGATCGGCGAGCGCCCGGTGGCGCTCAAACGCTGGGGCCGCAATCTGGTCGCCTGGCGTAGCCGGGACGGCGCGGTCCATCTCCAGGACGACCGCTGCCCGCACCGCGGCGCGCCGCTTTCGCTCGCCCGTAACGATGGCGACCGGCTGGTCTGCGTCTATCACGGCGCCCAGATCCTCGGCGACGGCACGGTGGCGGCGGTGCCGGGAGAGCCCGGCTGCCAATTGGTCGGCAAGCGCGCCGTGCGCTGCTATCCGGCGTGCGAGCACCGCGGCGCGGTCTATGCCTGGTACGGGTCCGACCCGGAGGCCCCGCCGCCCGCCTTCGCGCCGCCCGATCGTCTGGCGAACGGGGCCTACCGGGCAATCCTCTGCTACACCGAATGGCGCTGCCCCTACCGTTTCCTGATCGACAACAACATGGACCCGATGCACGGCGCCTATCTGCACACGACCGCCCATTCGATGCAGCAGGGCTCCCGGCAGGCAGAGTTCCGCACCCGCGACACCGACACCGGCTTCGTGTTCGAGAAGACCGGCCAGAAGGACCTGAATTTCGACTGGAGCGAATGGTACGACCGCAATTTCCAGGCGGTCTGCCTCGAAATTCCCTATCCGGCGACCGGCGGACCGGGCGGCAATTTCGGCATCGTCTTCCACGTCACGCCGATCGATGCGGAAACGTCCGCCTGCTTCTTCTGGCGCCACCGCAAGGTGAGCGGCTGGCAGGCCGATGCCTGGCAGTTCCTCTACCGGACCCGGCTGGAGGAACGGCACTGGCACGTTCTGGAGCAGGACCGGCTGGTCATGGAGACCATAGCCGCCGACGCCGACGCGGGCGAACATCTCTACAGCCACGATCTCGGCCTCACCCGGGTCCGAAGCCTGATGGCGCGCGAGGCGCTGCGGCAGGCGAAGGCGCTGGTAGCGCAGCAGGGCGCAGAGGAAAACGGCGGCGAAGCGCCGGCCGGATAGGCCGGAAATCGAAAGGAGCTGAAAATGCCGACATCGGTCAGGTTCGAGCAAGTTACGGCGCCGGAGGCGCCGGAGTTTCCGGGCAACATCTTTTCCAACTGCCTGAAAGCCGGCAACCAGGCCGTCCTGTCCGGCATGGTGGCGTCCGACGATAACGGCGGCGTCATCGGCGGCGATTCGGCCTATGAGCAGGCGCGCGCCTGTTTCGCGAAGATCGAAAAGCTGGTCGAGGCTGCCGGCGGCTCGCTCGCCGATGTCGCCAAGCTGACGATCTATCTGACCGACATGGCCGACCGGCCGGAGATCGGCCGCGCCCGGAAGGAATTCTTCGACGGCCGCATGCCGGCATCGACCCTGATCGGCGTCAGCGCGCTGGCCGGGCCGGAGTACAAGGTCGAGATCGAGGCCATCGCCTTTCTCGAGGACGGCGGTTAGGCGAAGCGCAGGTCGCGCTTGACTTTCCGCGTGCGAGAAATATAAACCGTCCGGACGGACTGTAGCGCAAAAAAGTGGGCTGCGGGACAGGAATCGGGAGGAAGCGGATGAGCGGAACCAACGGCGCCTATGTACGGATCGACGAGGATCTGAAGACATTCAAGGTGTCCCGGCGCGCCTTCGTCGATCCGGCGGTCACGGACGCCGAATACCGGGAAATCTTCGACAAATGCTGGCTCTATCTCGGCCATGAATCGGAGCTGGATCAGCCCAACGACTTCCTGACGCGCACGGTCGCCCGGCGGAATATTCTCTTTGCCCGTCAGGCCGACGGGGAGTTCCGCGCCTATCTCAACACCTGCCCCCATCGCGGCGCTTCGGTTTGCCGCGAGCGCAGCGGCTCGGCCAAATCCTTCCAGTGCATGTACCACGGCTGGGTCTTCGGAAACGACGGACGGCTTAAGCATCTGCCCGGCGAAGACTCCTACGGCGAGAATTTCCGCGAAAGCGGCGGCGGCGATCTCACCCCGGTGCCGAAGCTGGATAACTGCGCCGGCTTCTGGTTCGTCTGCTTCGACCCCGACGGACCTTCTCTGGACGACTATCTGGGCGCCGCGATGCCCTATATCGAACTGCTCTCGCTGCATTCGAAACACGGCATGGAGATCGTCGGCGGAACGCAGGAATACGCGATCCGATCCAACTGGAAGCTGCTGACCGAAAACAGCGTAGACGGCTATCACGCCGAATCGACCCACGCCACCTATCTCGACTATCTGATGAATGTCAGCGGCGGGCTGATCAAGCAGCCCCTGGTCGGGCGGGCATTCGATCTGGGCAACGGCCACGCGGTGCTCGAATACAAGGCGCCCTGGGGCCGGACCATCGCCCAGTGGATTCCGATGTGGGGCGAGGAGGTCAAGGCGCAGCTCGAGGACGTCAAGGCGGAGCTGGTCGAGCGGCTGGGGCCGGACAAGGCCGACCGAATCGCGCATTACAACCGCAATCTGCTGATCTTCCCGAACCTGATTGTCAACGACATCATGGCGATCACCGTGCGCACCTACTATCCCGACGCGCCGGACTTCATGAATGTGAACGCCTGGGCGCTGGCGCCGCGCCGCGAAGCGGACTGGGCGCGCCAATACCGCCTGTACAATTTCCTGGAATTTCTCGGACCGGGCGGGTTTGCCACGCCGGACGATGTCGAGGCCATGGAGAAGTGCCAGATGGGCTACCGGAACCTCAAGGAAGCCCGATGGAACGACATTTCGAAGGGCATAGGCAAGGCCGAGCCGTCGTTCGACGACGAAGCGCAGATGCGGGCGTTCTGGACCGAATGGCAGTCGCGAATATCCCGCGCCGATGGCTTCGGCCTCGCGGCCTGAGGGGAGGGCCGGAAATGACCTTTCGACTGACTCGCGACGAGGCCGAGGAGTTTGTCTTCGCCGAGGCCGAATTCCTCGACGATTGGGACCTGGAGGCCTGGCTCGATCTGTTTGCGGACGACGCGGTCTACAACGTGCCGTCGACCGACCTCGACAAATCGGCGAAGGCTGCCGACAACCTGTTCTATATCGCCGACGACAGGACGCGGCTTGAGGAGCGGGTGACCCGGCTGAAGAAGAAAACCGCGCATGCCGAGTTTCCGCGCTCGAAGACGCGGCACCTGGTCAGCAACGTGCGGATACGGAAGATCGACGACGAATCGGCGACGGTGACCGCCGCTTTTGCCACGTTCCGGTCCAAGGACGGCGTCACCGACACCTATATCGGCAGCACGCGCTACAAGCTGGTCCGGCCGAACGGCGCACTCAAGATTGCCGAGAAATGGTGCTTCCTGGATATGGAAGGCCTGCGCCCCCAGGGCCGTATCAGCATTCTGCTGTGAGGCGGCCCCGATGAGCGCGGATTATCGCTACAGCCGGCTGGGTTATGTAGCGCTCAACGTCACCGACCTTGCCCGCACCCTCGCCTTCTATACCGATATCGTCGGCCTCGACACGACCGAGGTGACGGAGGCGCAGGCGGCGCTGCGCTGCGGGCCGGACCATCACAATATCCTGCTGAACCGGGCGCCCGAACCCGGTCTGAAACGGATCGGCTTCGAGCTCGAATCCGGAGACGACCTGGAGCGCGCCTTCGGCTATCTGGAGCGGTGCGGCTACGGTCCGGCATGGGTCGATGCGGAGGAGACCGCCGCGCTCCGCCAGGGCCGAAGCCTGCGCTTCCGCCATCCCGGCACCGGGCTCCCGCTCGAATATTTCGCCGGCATGGAGCAGATGGCCGACCCGTTCGAGGCGCGCCTCGCCAGGATCGCCCGGCTCGGCCATGTCGTCGTCTCGACGCCGGACATGCCGGCGATGCGGGATTGCCTGATCCGCGACCTCGGTTTTCTGCTGTCCGACGAGGTCGACGGCCTTGTCTCTTTCCTGCGCTGCTTCCCGAACCGGTTCCACCACTCGCTGGGGATTGCGCGGGCCGACGAGAACCGGCTGCACCATGTCAATTTCATGGTGACCGACGTCGACGATATCGGCAAGGCGCTCAACCGGCTCAAGAAGAACGGTGTCGAGATCGTCTACGGGCCGGGCCGCCATCCACCGTCCGGCAGCATCTTCCTCTATTTCCTCGATCCGGACGGCATGACGGTGGAATACAGCTTCGGCATGGAAGAGTTTGCGGAAACCGGCGCCCGGGCGCCGCGAACCTTGCCGCCGGTGCCCGAATCGCTCGATTTCTGGGGCGGCCTGCCCAGCCTCGACTTCGCCAAAGTCGGCCGGTTCGAGGCAGCGGCATGATCGCCGATCCCGGCGCCGCTTTCGGCTTCTCGAAGGCGTGGCACGACGGTCGCGTCGCCGTCGTCACGGGCGGCGCCAACGGCATCGGCTATGCGATCGCCGAACGCCTCGCAAGGGATGGCGCGAGGGTGGCGCTGGGCGATCTCGACGAAGCCGGGCTCGAAGCGGCGGCGGACAGGTTGGCGACGCTGTCCGGCCACGAGGTTGCTGCTGTCGCCGGCGATCTTGCGGAAGAAGACAACGCCCGCGACCTGATCGCGGCCGCCCGCGACGGGTTCGGCCGGATCGATATTCTGGTCAACAATGCCGGAGGCGGCGTCATCCGCCCATTCCTCGATCACACGCCGGAAACCCTCAAGGCCACAATAGACCGGAACCTGTGGACGGCAATCTGGTGCAGTCGGGCTGCGCTGCCGACCATGGCGGAGCAGGGTTACGGCCGTATCGTCAATATCGGCGCGGATTCGGTGCGCAACGGGCTGTGGGACCACGCTGCCTACAACGCCGCGAAGGGCGGCATGCACGGGCTGACCACGGGCCTCGCCCGCGAGTTCGCGCCGCAGGGCATCACCGTCAACGCCATTGCGCCCTGCGCCACGCGCACGCCGCAGCTGGACGACTATTTCGACAAGGCGCCGGAGGTGGCGCAGAAGTTCATCGACATCATTCCCGTCGGTCGGCCCGCCGAGATGGCGGAGGTTGCCTCAATGGTGTCCTATCTCGCCTCGGCCGAGGCCGCCTTCGTCAACGGGCAGGTGATCGGGGTCAACGGCGGCAGCACGATGTTATAGCCGCATGGGCGATCTGGTCAGACTGTGCGATACGGCCGGCCTGGAATCCGGCGACATACGCCAGGCGGAATTGCCCGGTGGACACCGGCTTGCGGTCTACAATGTCGACGGCGAATTCCATGTCACCGACGATCTCTGCACTCACGGCCAATCCTCGCTGAGCGAGGAAGGCATGCTGAACGGCAGGATCGTCGAATGCGGCTGGCATTTCGGCGCCTTCGACGTCACGACGGGGGAAGCCATCCAGATGCCCTGCCGCGAGCCGCTGAAGACCTGGCCGGTCACCGTTATCGGCGACTCCGTCTACATCGACGCCGTTTACATCGATTCGGGCGGAGCGGCGTCGCCATGACCGTAACGACGAAGCGCCGCCGGACCCGGCAGGAGCACCGGGAGGAAACCAGCGAGCGCATTATCCTCGCCGCTTTCGACGTGATTCGCAGGCGCGGCTATTCCGGGTTCCGGATCGCCGAGGCGCAGGAGGTGGCCGGCGTGTCGCGCGGCGCGCTGCTGCACTATTTCCCGACCAAGGAGGCTCTGGCGCTGGCGGCGCTCGAATATGCTTTCGCCGCATCGCGGGCCGAAGCCGAAAGCCGCGCGCGCGACCTCGCCGACGCCGCCGACCCGATTGAGGAGATCATCCGCGACAGCGAGGCATTTTTTTTCGGCGACCATTTTCTCGTCGCGCTCGACATTCTGATGTCCGCCGGCAAGGATCCGGCGATTCGCTCGCAGGTGCAGGCGATCGCCCGCGCCCACCGATTGCCGGTGGAACGGGCCTGGCTCGATGTGCTGCGCACCGCCGATATCCCCGAGCATCTGGCGGAAGACATTCTATGGCTGACCATCAGCATGATCCGCGGCCTGGCGATCCGCGCCTTTTGGCAGGACGAGCCGGCCCGTTTCGAGCGTCTCCACCTGCTCTGGCGCGACATGCTGGTCAATTACCTGGCTGCTGCCCGCACCGACAAACGAACGCGTTTGCCATGACCGACGTGACCTGCGCTCGTGCCGAAATCCAGCGCCGAGTCAGGCTGGCGGCGCGCGCCCTCGCCGGTGCCGGCCTCGTTCATGCCTACGGCCATTGCAGCGCGCGGCTCGATGCCGGTCGCTTCCTGGTCTGTGCCGCGAAGCCGATGGGTATCATCGCGCCGGGCGAATCCGGTGTCGTCGTGCCGGTATCGGGGCCGCTGCCCGAAGGTGTGCTGGGCGAAGTGCGCATTCACCAGCAAATCTACGCGCGCCGGTCGGAGGTGGGCGGCGTCTGCCGCATCATGCCGCCGGCGATCATGGCGCTCTCCTTGCTGCGGCGCACGCCCCGGCCGTGGCACGGCAATGCCGCCTTTTTCGCGCCGTCGCCGCCCTTGTGGGATTCGCCCTTGCTGGCGCGTGACGATACCATCGCCGGCGGTATTGCCGAAACGCTGGGCAACGCCAAGGCCGTAGTCATGCGCGGCAACGGCGCTGTAACAGCCGGTGACAGCCTGGAAGCCGCGGTGACCTGGGCCTGGTTCCTGGAGGATGCCGCGCGCATCGAGTCGTTCCTGATCGGATCGGATTGCGCCGGCGACGCCGTCCCGCTGTCACCCGAGGAAGTCGAGGCGCGTTCGGGTACCGGCGGCGGAGTCGTCGAACGGATGTGGGCCTACCTGACACACGGCGATCCCGAGGCGTAAGGCGGCTGCCTACAGCCCTGCCAGCATGGGGTCGGTGCTGCCGGGGCCGGCTTTCGCAGGGGACCCGGCCCTTGCCTCGCCCGCACCGCGGCCCAACACGGCATCCGCCAGCCGGCGGATTTCCTGCCGGGCGGCGACGTGGGACATGTTGAGCGTCACGCCGGCGCCTTCTTCGCGCAGGTCGAGCACGGTCAGGCCCTGCAGGAAGAGCTGGCGGAAGATGACCCGTTCGTGGAAGCCGTCGAGGCAGCGGCAGCCGATGCGCCGGGCCAGTTCGTCCAGGGTCAGGCCGACATTCTTCTTGTTGCGCGAGTCGAGCGGGCTGAGCCGGTTGCGCAGGACGATCCAGTCGATCGGCCGGCCGCCGCTCATGGCGCGGCGCTGGCGGCCTTCCCAGACGGTCTGGCTGTAGACGCTGGGCCCCAGGACGCGCGGCGGCGTGCCGCCGATCCGGGCGAGCAGGTCGAGATCGATGAAGCTGTCGTTGACCGGCGTGATCAGGATATCGGCGCGGGAAATGGCGTGGCGGGCAAGCGGATTGTCGGTGCCGGGGCAATCGAGGACGACATAGTCGCGGGATGCGGCGAGCCGGTCGATCAGGGCGTCGGCTTCGGATATCTCCGCCTCGCCGCCGGCGATGCGGTGGTGGTCCGGCAGTTGCAGGCCCATGCCCTCGCTTTCGGCGAAACTGCGGCGGTTCTCGATATAGCGGGTGAGCGTGCCCTGATGGCCGTCGAGATCGACGCTCGCCACCGACCGGCCGTCGCGCAGCAGGGCGACGATCAGATGCATCGCCGTCGTCGACTTGCCCGTCCCGCCTTTTTCGTTGCCGAGCACGATGATGTTGCCGGCGCTGGGGCCGTTGTCTGCCGTCTCACGCGCAGCCGCGCCGTGCAGCCCCGCCATCGACGGGGCAGCCATGCCGGAATGTATCGCGGAAGCGCGTGTCGGCAGGTCGTTCATACTGTGCTCTCCACATCGATGCGGCCGGACATTCTGGCCCGGCGCCTGAATAGGGCCAAACCGGACGGAATGCGAATAGCAATATGCAATGGAAATGGAATGATTGCGGCAATAGCCGCAAAAGATCGCAAGTAAATCCGGGGCGGGCAAGAGTGTCCGGCCAATACCGGATCGATTTCTGAGCGGCGTACGGCGCTACGGGAATCGCGGCCGGCCGCGCACTATCGGGATGACCGCTTCAAACGCCGCCCAGCCCTTCGATCTGCGCCAGATCGCCCTCGTCGCCCGTGTTGTAGAACAGCACGTTGCCGGCCGGCCGGGTCAGGTAACAGGCATGGCTGTTCAGGATCCCCGACCGGTGGATGCGGCTCTGCCAGAAGTCCGGCTCGATCTGGTTCATGGGCGCGGGTTCCCTACGCCCCCTTTCCCTCCGCTTCCGGGCCGGTTTCGCGGACGATGTCGCCGGCCCATGGGTCGGCGGTCTCGCGGGTGAGGTTATCTTTGACCGCGTCCTGCAGGGCGGCGATGTCGATCTGGTGCAGGGAGCCGCTGGCGTTCAGCCAGGTCGCCGCCGCAGCGGCCCGGCCCATGGCGAAACAGGGGCCCATGACCCGCAAACTGGCCAGCGCCGCCGGTTCGGCGTCGATGCAGCGCCCGGCGACGACGACATTGTGCAGGCCCTCCGGCAGCATCGCGCCGAACGGGATGTAGTGGATGTGGTCCTCGTCGAACACGGTCCAGTCGGCGCCGGCCATGTCGCCGTGCAGTTCGATCGGCCAGGTCGTCCGCGCGATGGCGTCGGGCGGCCGGGCGCCGGTTGCGCCATCCTCCAATG
>FZLR01000238.1 GCA_900197615.1 Rhodospirillaceae bacterium Spongia-Bin9 | reverse complement strand
ATTGCGCTGGATGGCCCCGCCCAGGCGGATGACCGACGGCTGCGTGACGGCGAATTCGCGGGCGAGCGTCCGGATGTCGTTGGCGGAGAGGCCGGTGATGCCGGCCACCCGGTCGGGCGTGAAGCCGGCCGCGCGGGCTTTCAGATCCTCAAATCCGACGGTGTATTTCCCGACATAGTCATGGTCGACCAGGTCCTCGGCGATAATCACGTTGATCATCCCGAGCGCCAGGGCGGCGTTGGTGCCCGGCTTAATGGCGAGGTGCCAGTCGGCCTGCTTTGCCGTCCGGGTCGCGACCGGATCGATGACCACGACCTTGGCGCCGCGGCGCTGGGCCTCGGCGATGAACGGCCAGTGGTGCAGGTTGGTGCTGATCGTGTTGATCGCCCACAGGACGATGTAGCGGGAGTGGACGAAGCTTTCCGGATCGACCGCCGGCGTCGGGCCGCAGGTCATGAAAAAGGCGGTGATGGCGGCCGAATCGCAGAAGGTGCGCTCGGCCACCGTCGCGCCCAGCCGGTTGAAGAAGGCGTCGCCGGCGTTCAGGCCGTTCAGGATGCCCTCGGTGCCGAGGTAGCTGTAGGGCAGGATCGCAGCCGGCCCGTCGCGGTCGACGATGTCCCGCCAGCGGCCGGAAATTTCTTCAAGCGCCTCGTCCCAGCCGATCGG
Source organism: Rhodospirillaceae bacterium Spongia-Bin9 (assembly GCA_900197615.1). GTDB lineage: Bacteria > Pseudomonadota > Alphaproteobacteria > Bin65 > Bin65 > Bin65. The sequence continues at coordinate 2,412 of FZLR01000238.1, read as the reverse complement.
CTCGAATTTGCCGTCGCCCTTGGCGCCGGTGCGGCGCAGCGGGGTCAGCACGCGGTTCTCGCTGTAGACCCGGTTTTCGTAATCGTTGACCTTGACGCACAGGCCGCCCTGGGTGAACGGGTGGTCCGGGTTGCCGCGCACGTTCACGACCTCGCCGTCGACGACGGTGGTCAGCATGGCGCAGGTGTCGGGACAATCGTGCGGACAGGCGCTGAAGACTGTTTTCTCGGCCATTTGACTTCTCCATAAACCGGGCGCAAATCGCCTCTTCGCAGCAAATTAGCCGCCAAATGCTAACGCGCCCCGGCCCGCTCCTGCATTACGGGGCTTTGCTGTCGCGTTACATTCTCTTGCTCTTGTTGCCGTGTATTTCAGCAATTTTGTTGACCGGCTTTTTGGCGCAATGCCAAGCTTTTCCCCGATCCAGTGCCTCATTGCGTCGATCCGTTCCGAGAGGAGGCAGCGTGGTCGGATTGGTCGGACACGGCCGGGCGAAATACACCACCGGAAGGTTGCTCGGCAGCAGCCGCGACCGGGGCTGGAGCGGGCTGCTCGCCGAACGCTGGAGCCATTCGGAAGGCGATCTCGGCGAAGTCCGGCCGCGCGAGACCGAAATCGTCGTCATGCTGGCGGGCCGCGCCCACGTCCGGCGCCGCGGCGACGGCCGGCTGCAGCATCACGATGCGGTGCCCGGCACGGTCTGGCTGTGCCCCGCCGGCATTCCCGAGGACATGATCCGCATCTATGGCGAGATCCCCGAAACCGTCCATATCTACCTGCCGGCGCCGCCGCTGTCGGCGACGGCGCTGCGCGAACTAGATATCGATCCCGGCGCGGTCGGCCTGCATTACGACGGCGGCTTTCGCGATCCCGTGATCGAAAATATCGCGCGGGCGGTCTACACCGAGATGGTCGATTCGTCGCCCGGCGGGAAGATGCTGGCAGAGACCCTGGCCTTGGCTCTGGGCGTTCAGATCCTCCGCCGCCATTCGAACCTGGAGCCGGCGTCGGTCTCGCTGCCGGGCGTCCGGGGCGCGCTCGATGCCCGGCGTCTGCGGCGCGTCGTCGATTATATAGAGACCCATCTCGCAGAAGACCTGACGATCGAGGCGCTCGCCGGCGTGGCCTGCCTCAGCCCGTTCCATTTCGCCCGCGCCTTTAAGGCGGCGACCGGGGAGGCGCCGCACCGCTATCTCACCGACCGCCGCATCGGCCGCGCCAGGGCGTTGCTGGCCGACGGCCGGCTGCCGCTTGCCGAAATAGCCGGGATTTGCGGTTTTTCCTCCCAGCCGCATTTCACCTACTGGTTCAAGCGCCTCGTCGGCACGACGCCGGGCGCGTACAGGGAAGGGTGCGGCTAGAGCTTGTCCGATTGGGTCGGAAACGTAGCGGGTCATTCGGAGGGCAGAGTATCGAAAGCCTGTCCCGAGCCTGTCGAGGGGACCTTGGCACCGGTGCGGTCTCGCATGGCAGTGTTTTTCTAACCCATTGTCTTGTTTAGATTAATTCGAATTATGCCCCCGCTAAATTCGTTGACGCGCCGGCTGGCACGGTGTCAGGGTCGGCGCCGCACTTCTAGGCAATAAGCTTCGACGGGAAGGGGCAGTATGGCGAATTTGGCGGGACATGGGCGGGCGAAATACACGACCGGCACGCTGCTCGGGACGAGCCGCGAGCTCGGATGGGACGGTATGCTCGTCGAACGCTGGAGCCATTCGGAAGGCGATCTCGGTGAGGTCCGGCCGCGCGAGACCGAAGTCATCGTCATGCTTGAAGGCCGTTTGCATATCCGGCGGCGCGGCGATGGCAGGCTGCAGCATCACGACGCCGCTTCCGGCATGGTCTGGCTGGTTCCGGCCGGCGTCAGCGAGGACATGGTCCGGCTGTACGGCGATATTCCCGACAGCCTCCACATGTATCTGCCGGCGTCGCCCTTGGCGGGGACGGCCATCGAGGAGCTCAATATCGATCCCGACAGGATCGGCCTCCACTACAACGGCGGATTTCGCGATCCCCTGATCGAGCGGATCGCCCGGGAAATCAAATCGGAGATGATCCGTCCGGCGCCGGGCGGGAAAACGCTGGTCGAGACCCTGGCCTCGGCTCTGGTCGTTCAGATCTTGCGCCATCATTCCAACCTGGAGCCGGCCTCCGTGACGCTGCCGAGCGTGCGCGGCGCGCTCGATTCCCGGCGCCTGAAGCGGGTCAGGGACTTCATCGAGACCAACCTTGGCGAAGACCTGAGCATCGGGGCGCTGGCCGCCGAAGCCTGCCTCAGTCCGTTCCATTTCGCCCGCGCCTTCAAGGCGTCGACCGGCATGCCGCCGCATCGCTATCTCACCGACCTTCGGATGCGGCGGGGGGGGGGGCGGGGTGGCGCAGGGGGGAGCGCGCCCCCCCCCCCCCCCCCCC
>FZLR01000292.1 GCA_900197615.1 Rhodospirillaceae bacterium Spongia-Bin9 | reverse complement strand
GGCCGAAGCAGCGCCGGGTCGAGCACGTCGGGACGGTTCGTCGCGGCGATCAGGATCACGCCCTCGTTCGTCTCGAAGCCGTCCATCTCGACCAGCAACTGGTTCAGGGTTTGCTCGCGCTCGTCGTGCCCGCCGCCGAGGCCGGCGCCGCGATGACGGCCGACCGCGTCGATCTCGTCGATGAAGATGATGCAGGGGGCGTTCTTCTTGCCCTGCTCGAAGAGATCGCGCACCCGGCTGGCGCCGACGCCGACGAACATCTCGACGAAGTCGGACCCCGAGATGGAGAAGAAGGGCGCGCTCGCCTCGCCCGCGATCGCCCGGGCCAGCAG
>FZLR01000138.1 GCA_900197615.1 Rhodospirillaceae bacterium Spongia-Bin9 | reverse complement strand
ATCTGGCGGTGAGCCATTGGACCCGGGTCGAGTTCGCCTCGCTGCTTGCCCGCGAGGTTCGCATGGGCAATTTGGAAGCCGCGGCGGCGCACGAGGCGGGCTCACGTTTCGAGCGGATGGTCGAAGAGTCCTTTGTCGTCCTGTTGCCGAACCGCGACGACTTCGACCAGGCCAGGGACTGGCTCAACCGTTTCGACACCGGTCTGAGAGCCGGCGACGCGCTGCACCTCGCCATTGCGGGGAACCACGGGGCGGAGGCGATCTACAGCCTGGACAAAGTGATGATTGCGGCGGGAAAGACGCTGGGTTTGCCGGCAGGCGTGGGGATCCTCCTTCCGGGCTATGGCCAGTGATGCACCCATGAGTGGGTTGCGGCCGGTTGTCCGTATTGCGAAACGGCGGGGCGAGACTTGAATGCTGTTACACGGAGTGCTATATCACCCAGCATGATGGAAGCCGCCCGCGGGGTGAGGATTGCGCACGTTCAAGACCAAGCCCTTCGCGCGCTTCGCCAGGCGCGCGGGAGTGCCGGATGCAGCCCTGTGCGATGCGGTTTTGCGCGCCGGACGAGGCCAGGTCGATGCCGACCTCGGCGGTGGCGTCCTCAAGCAGCGCGTTGCCCGACAGGGACAGGGCCGCTCCGGAGGGTTCCGCGTCATCGTGCTGATTCGCCGGAGCGACCGCTCGTTCTTCGTCCATGGGTTCGCGAAGAGCGATCGGGAGAACCTTCGGCGCGGCGAGATCGGGGCGCTGCGCGAACTGGCAAGAGAGTTGTTCGGGATGGACGAACCCGGTCTTGAGGCGATGCTGGCGAACGGGACGATCAGCGAGGTGAATTGCGATGGCTAAGCAGTACCGGAGCGAAGTGCTGGCATCGGTGCATGAGACCGCGCTCGGCATGATGGAGGCGGGCGTGATGGAGAAGAAGACGATGAAGGTCTTCGACGAGATGTGCCTCACCCCGGTCGAGGAGCTTGCGCCGGAGCGGATCCGGGAGATTCGGCTGGGGGAGAATGCGAGCCAGGCGGTGTTTGCCCGCTACCTCAACGTGACGACAGGCCTGGTGAGTCAGTGGGAGCGTGGCGAGAAGCGCCCGCGTGGCGCTTCGTTGAAGCTCCTGACGCTGGTGGCGAAGAACGGACTTGGGACGGTCGCGTGACGTTTTGTCGGCACCTGTCGGGACCTGTCCTGTCAGGATTATGTTTCAATCCGGTGACTATTTGTTGACGGGTTTGGAGTGAAGAAGAAAAACATCAATAATAACGGTGGTTTAGTGTAAATAGATGCACAACTGTGGCGTATATCGTCGATCTAGATGACGCCCTGGATTATGGCAGCATCCCGAGAAAGGCAGTCGAGACCTTCGGCGGCCTCGACATACTGGTAAACAATGCAGGCATCGGTGCGAACCGCCCCGCCCTCGAAACGGATCGAGAGTTCTGGGAACGTGTCCTGAAGACCAACCTGGACACCTGTTTCTTTTGCTCGCAGGCCGTGGCGAGAGAGATGATCTCCCTGCGGGCAGACGGGCGAATCGTCAATATCTCGTCCCATGCGGCGCTCCTGGGTGGTACGGGCCAGGTCGCGTATGCGGCGTCGAAGGCGGGAATGCTCGCGGTCACCCGGGTGATGGCGGTTGAATTCGCCGAGCACGGCATCACGGTTAATGCCATCGCTCCCGGCCCCGTCACGACGCCGATGAGCGCGCACCATCCGATCGAGCGAACGACCGCGTGGATGAATGCGATGCCGATTCAGCGTTATGGCACGGTGGACGATGTTGCGGCGGCAATCCTGTTTTTTTGTGGCCCGGACAGCAGCCATATCACCGGGCAGACCTTGAGCGTGGACGGCGGATTTACCGCAAAGGGCCTGATGATTCGCGAACCGTGGATGCCCGAATGATCCGCCTTACACGACCGCCGCTGCCGAACGCCCCGCGAGGCGGCCGAAGACGGCGCCGTTGGTGAGGCCCGTGCCGCCCGGATAATTGAACCAGAACAGGCCGCCGACGAGTTCGCCGGCGGCGTAGAGGCCGGGGATCGGCGCGAGGTCGCTGTCGAGCACCCTGGCGCTGGCCGGGTCGATGCGCAGGCCGCCGAAGGTGAAGGTGAGGCCGCAGCCGACCCGGTAGGCCTCGAAGGGCGGCTCGGCGATCCGGTTCGCCCAGTTGGTCTTGTTCACTGCCAGCCCGCTTGTAGCGCGCCCATCCTTCACCGTCGGGTCGAACGGCGTTGCGGTGTCCACCGCCCCATTGTAGGCCGCCATTTCGGCAAGGAAGCCGTCCCGGTCCACGCCGTCCAGCCGGCCGGCCAGTTCCTCCAGCGTATCGGCCTTCGCCTTCGTCACCTGCCTGATCCGGTACTCGTCGCGCAGGAGATGCGCCACCTGGGCGTCGAAGACCTGCCAGGCAAAGCCGTCGGGCTGCTCCAGGATCGTGCGGCCGTAGCGGGCATAGGTGTAGTTGCGGAAATCCGCGCCCTCGTCGACGAAGCGCCGGCCGGTGGCGTTGACCATGACGCCCCAGGGGTAGCTGTGCTTCTGGAAGCCGTCGCCGACCGCCAGATCGCCGAACTCCGGCGCGTTGTAGTCCCAGCCGACGGCGTGGCCGCCCGACCAGTTGCCGTAGGCCGCCGCGCCGATCTCCAATGCCATGCGGATGCCGTCGCCGGTGTTGAAACGGCTGCCGCGCACCTTGGCCAGCTCCCAGCCGGGGCCGAGATAGCGGGTGCGCCATTCGGGGTTGGCCTGGAAGCCGCCGGCGGCGAGCACCACCGCTTTCGCCGGCACGGTCTCGATCCGGCCATCGTGCTTGAAGCGGACGCCGCTCACCGTGTGTCCGTCATGGATCGGGTCCAGCACCCGCGCGCCGTAGCGGATATCGATTCCGGCAGCCCGGGCAATCCCGGTGTGGCTGTCGACCAGGCCCGGACCGCCGCCCCAGGCCTCCAGCGTGAGCCCGCCCCAGAAGCGGAAGCGGCCGTCGATCTCGAAGGCCTGGCGCCTGTAAATCGGCATGAAGCGGATGCCCTTGCCGTGCAGCCACTGCATGGTCTCGCGCGATTCGGTGACCAGCCGCTCGCACAGGTCCGGGTCGGTGCGGTAGCGGGTCAGGCGGAACATGTCGTCGTAGAAGCGCTCCTCCGGATAGTCGCCGAAATCGGTGATGGCGACCTGTGCTTCCGGCAGGTCCGGGCACAGGGCGCGGATATCGTCCACGCCGTCGTAGGCGAAGCGGAAGGCCCCGGCGGTAAAGCGCGAGTTGCCGCCGTTTTCCGCCTCGGGCGCGCGCTCCAGCATCAGCACCGACACGCCGGCCTCGCGCGCCGCCAGCGCCGCACAGAAGGCGGCGTTCCCGGCGCCGACGACGATGATATCGGGGTGGGTCACGATGTGTCAGGAAATGTCATGATTCGGCACCCAAGAAAGAACCAGAGCCGACACTGCCCGATATTGTGTCGCTAACTAACTGAGAAATCGTTATAATATTCGATCTCTGCCTGCAATGAGAAGGTTCCTCGGTCTCCGTTGGATTGTTCCGCAAGCAATACGCAAGCGGATGCGATCTACATTCCGCGTGTGCTTGCTCATTTTGCCGCCGTTCGCCATCGCCGCACAAACAACGAGTCCTCAAAGGCCGCCACGCGTAGTTTGAGGTGGCGCCTTAAAATCGGACAGGTCGATAAGTCGGTCGGAACGCCGCGCGATTGTGGAGCGACCGCCCGGCGGCGCGCCTCGTCGGCGGTGATCGCCCCGTGCCGGCCCACCGTCGCCAGCACCGCCTCGCCGCCGACCCGGCTCTGCAGGACACATATCTTCGTGCCGGAGGAATAGAGGCGCAGGCCGTGACAATCTTGGGAAATCCGGTTTAACGTCCCTGCCGGCAAACGAAATGGGCCGAGTACCGTGACCCCGGAAACCCTGCGCCAACAGTTTCTCCTCTGGCAGTGCCGCATCCGCCAGATCGCCATGCGCGAGGACGGCGGCCGGCCGGCCGAAGGCATGCGTCCGAAAATCCTGTCGGCGGACGGGCGGACGCTCTCCGAAGGCACGATCGCTCTGCTGGTGCGCAGCGACCCGGCGGAGAGTACGGATTTTTTCGAATTCCAGGTCAAGAAAAACCACGATCCCAACGAGGTCTACCAGAAAGGGCTGACCTACCTGCAATCGACCCATTACCACCGCGCCAACCGGTTCTCCGACGAGATGACCGCCCTGTTCCTGCCGGATTCCCGGCTGGCCGCCCTGCTGGTGCAACTTGGGGCTTGCCGCCTCGACTTCCACCAGTTCAGCCAGTCCTACCGCCTGCCCTGCGCCGTGCGCGCGATGACGCCGGACGAGCCGGCCTACCGCAACACCCTGTGGCACAACCGGTTGTTCAACACGCAGCTCTCCGACGATGTCCGCATCCTCGGCTTCGAGCCGGACTGGACGGCGGCAGCTTCGCTCTTGCTGGAGGCGGATTGAGCCGCCTGCCCGATCAGTCCATCAGACCCGGCAGGAACAGGGCGATCGACGGGAAAACGACCAGCAGGGAGAAGAGAATCAGGTCGCAGACGACGTAGGGAGCCGCGGCCTTCGAGACATCGCCCAGGGTCGTGCCCCGCGGCGCCACGCCCAGCATGACGAACAGGCCGAGGCCGAAGGGCGGCGTGACCATGCTGATTTCCAGGGTCAGCAGCATGACCAGGCCGAACCAGACCGGGTCGTAGCCGAGCGACTGGGCGAGCGGGAAAAAGATCGGGATCGTCAGCAGCATGATCGAGACCACGTCCATGAACATGCCCATAACGAGCAGGATCAGAAACATGATCAGCAGCAGGAGCAGCGGCGCCAATTCGATCGTGGCGACCGAGTCGACCAGGCTGCGCGTCGCGCCGGACAGGGCGAGAATCTGGGTGAAGGCGTAGGACGCGATCACAATGAAGAGCACCATGCAGGTGACGCGCAGCGCGCCGGTCAGCGCCCGGATCACGGACCGCAGCGTGAGCGTGCGGAAGACGGCGGCCAGCACCAGCACCCCGAGCACGCCGAAGGCCGCCGATTCTTCCGGCGTGGCGATGCCGAGTACGATCAGCCCGATCACCGCGAAGATGACGACGCCCATCGGCAGGAGCTGACTGGCGATCAGCCGGAGCTTGCGGCCGAGCGACACCGGCTCGACCTCGTATTGCGGCGCCGCTTCCGGGTCGATCCGGACCTGGATATAGATCAGCAGCGCGTAGAGGGAGGCCAGGATCAGCCCCGGAAAGACGCCGGCGATCAGCAGCTTGCCGATATCGACCTTGGCGAGGCTGCCGAGCAGCACGCCCAGGCCGGACGGCGGAATGATCATCGCCAGCCCGCCGACGCCGAGGATCGGGCCCATCGACATGTGCTTCTTGTAGCCGCGCCGGGTCATTTCGGGCACCAGCAACGAGCCGAGCATGGCCGTATTGCCCATGGAGTTGCCGGAAAGCGCGGCGAAGGCGGTGCCGCTCGCCACGGTGACGTAGGAAAGGCGGCCGGGCAGACGCCCGAACAGGGCGTCGAAAGCGTCGAACACCCGGGTGGCCACCCCGGTATGGAAAAACAGCTCCCCCATCAGCAGGAACAGCGGGATCGGCACGAAGGCGTAGGAGGAAATCGAGGCCGGCGCGTTATCGGCGATCTGCTCCAGCCCCGGCTCGCCGGAAACCCAGACGGCGCCCAGCGCGCTGACCGTGAAAAAGGCGATCGCGACCGGAACGGACAGCCCCATCAGCACGACGATGAGGCCGATGGCGAGGGCCGCGATCCAGTACCACTCCATCAGAAGGTCAAATGCCTTCCGTATCGATGTCCGCGCCGCGGTCGTACATGTCGTCGACGCCGAACAGGAAGCGGGCGAACTCAACGGCGCACAGCGAAAAGCCGAGCGGCAGGGGCGCATAGAACGCCCATTTGGCGATCACGATGGACCTGATATCGAGCTCGCCGCGCTCCCAGTAGTCGAGCGCGGCGAGCAGGCCATAGTAGGCCAGCCCCAGGCAGATAACAATGCAGAGCACATAGATGCCCCGCTGGAGCATCCGCCGCACCTGGCCGGGCAGGCTGCCGGCCAGGAACTCGACGAAGACATGGCCCTTGTTGCGCAGCACCCACGGCGCGGCCAGCAGGGTCGAGTAGAGCATGGCGTATTCGCTGAGCGCGCTGGTGTGCGCCGGCGGCTGAAAGCCGAGCGCGCGCACCGTCACGTCGTAGACGATCATGACGAACACGCCGGCAAGCATGGCGCCGGCGACGGCCGCCAGCGCCACGATCAGCCTGTCATAGAGCCGGACGAGGTGGCGCACGCCCGCTGCAAGACTTCGGCGTTGCTTCGCCGTCTAGTTGACCGGCGACGGCGGGAACTTCTTGCGCAGTTCGTCGTATTCGTTCGGCACCAGCTTTTTCACCTGGTCCCACTGCACCTTCTCGGCCGCCGCGATGTAGCGCCGGGCCGCGGCGCCCGTGAGTTCGAACGACTTGACGCCCTGTTTGCCGATCTTGGCCCATCGCTCGGCAACCAGCTTCTCGTAAAAAACGTGAGCAATCGGCTCGTAGGCGATCACCGACGTCGTCAGGGCGTCGCGCTGCGCCTGGGTCAGCCCGTTCCACTTGTCGAGATTGATCCAGATCAGGTTGTCGAACTGCCAGACCATCGGGTCGACCCGGTAGCTGACGAACTTCTGGAAACCGAAGCCCATAATGCCCAGGCCGGGCCATGCGGCGCCATCGACAAGGTTGCGTTCGAGCGCATTGTAAATGCCGGGCGCCGGGACGTGAATCTGGGTCGCGCCCATGGCCTTGAGCCATTCCCGGTGCAGGCCGGCGATGCCGCGGATCTTCATCCCGCTCAGGTCCGGCGTGCCGTCGGCCTTGACCTTGGGCTTTTTCTTGAGCCACAGGTTGACGCCGACCCCGCCGGCGACCCAGCCGAGCACGTGGGCGTTGGCCTTCTTGCGATAGATGCGGTTGAGCAGTTCGAGACCGCCGTTCTTGCGCGCGTCCATCGGCGTGATCTTGGAACCGTAGATGGCGAAGGCCTCCGGCACCGCGCCGAGATAGTAGCCGGCGGCGCCGAACAGCATGTCGAACACGCCCTTGCGCAGCGCGGTCAGCTGTTGCAATGGCGGCGTCACCTCCCGCCCGCCGATATATTTGATGCTGATTTTCGCCGCCTTGGCCGCGGCGCTCTTGTTGAATTCCTGGGTCCACTCGATGGTGCGTTTCACCGAGTAGAGGTTCTTGCCCCAGTTGGACACGAACCGCAGTTCGGCTTCTGCTGCCATCGCCGGCGCCCACAGGTTTGCCGCCAACAGACCGGCCGAGGCTAAAATCGATATTCCGGACAAACGAATTGCGCGCATGGTTCCCTCCCACAGATAAGCGCTATGGGCCGATTCCTGCGCTGCATGCAGCCGTCGACCGCCGCCACCATGCGCAAGATCGACATTTCCGAGTGTAATGGACCGGCCCGTTCATTGCACGCACACATTTCCCGGGGCGGGACGGGACGGCCGGGCGCTTGCGCAAACTTGCCGGATGCGCCGCCCGCCGCGCGGATCACCCCTGCGCGCCGAGGAGCCGGAACACCTCGACCGGCGCGGCGCGGCCCTTCACGGCCATCTCGCCGACCGGCTCGAAAGCGAAGTCCGCGCCGGCGTCTGCGGCCGTCGCGGCGCCGACGACGATGGCGACCTCGGTATCGGGCGAGACCTCTTTGCCGAGCTGTTCCAGCCGCTGGGCGATGTTCACGGTATCGCCGATCACGGTGTAGTTGAGCCGGCTCCGGCTGCCGATGTTGCCGGCCGTCGCTTCGCCGGACTGGATGCCGATGCGGACCCGGACGGGCGATTCGCCGCCGGCGGCGCGCAGTTCGTTGTCCGCGGCGATGCGGCTCCGAATGGCCAGCGCCGCGCGGCAGGCATGGGCGGCGCGGTTCTTTTGCTTTTCCGGCGCGCCCCAGAAGGCCATCACGCTGTCGCCGATGAACTTGTCGACGGTGCCGCCTTCCGCCTCTATCTCCTCGGTCACAAGCGAAAAATGACTGTTGAGAAGATCGGCGATCTCGGCGGCGTTCTTGCCTTCCGAAACGGTCGAATATCCGGCTATATCCGTGAACATCACTGTGATGTTGCGCCGGTCCGATTCCAGGCCCGCCAGGTTCCCCGCCGTGAGCAACTGGCGCACCAGAGGTCGCGGGACATAGGCCTGGAACCAGCGCAACGCCCCGTTCATGGCGTTGAAGGCGCTCGATTGCTGGTCGAGCTCGCGCACCCGGCTGGGCGGCAGGTCGCGGATCTCGTCCAGGTTCATCTGGCCGATCAGCCGGGCCGCCGCGGACAGGCGTGTCACAGGCCGGGCGAGGCGCCGGCCGATGAAGACGGCGAGGAGAATCGAAATGGCGACGGCGGCCAGCCCGACGATGATGGAATCGCGCAGGCGTTCCAGTTCGGTCGCCACCGCATGGCTCTTGAAATGGGCGCCCGCATAGAGCGGCGCAGCGGTGTAGGAATCGATCTTCCGGTACACGAAAACATGGTCCGCGCCGTCTACTTCGATGGCGTGGCCTTCCAGCGGAGCGGCAAGTTCGATCCGCAGGGGCCGGATCGACTCCCGGTCCCACATACGGGCGAGGACGGGATCGTTGAAGGTCGCAATCGAAGGCAGGGGATTGGCGAGCGACAGGCCGGGATAGCTGCCGGCCATCAGGGTGTGAGCCAGGACCCTGTCCTTGCCGTACAGCACGAAGACGTTGCTGGCGAAATCCTCGAATGCGTGCTTCAGGTGTTCGGACAGATCGCCGATTCCGATGACAGATGCCAGCACGCCGAGAAATTTTCCGTCGCGCCGGACCGGCCATTCCAGAGTGACGATCGTCTCACGGTACTCCGGCCTGTAGGTCGGCGGGATCCAGATCGGGCCGCCCCCGCCCCGGCCGTGGATCAGGGCGCGGCGGACGACCGGGTCCGCGCCGAGCCGGGCCCGGTAGGACCGGACAGGCTCGTCCCGGCGATCGACCACCGCGGTTTCCCCGTCGGGATAGACGAAGACCAGGGCACCGATCGCCGGGTCGGCCGCCATGGCGCCTGACATCAGTGTGCGCAGCCGGTCCCGGTCCCCGACCTCGACCAGGCCGCTCTCCAGAAAGCGCGCGATATAGGCCGCCTGGTTGCGGGCCGAGTTAAGATGGCTGTCGACCTCCTTCGCGATCAGGGTAATGCCGAGCTCCGCCCGTTCCTGCAACAGATTGACCGTATTGCGGGTCGCGCCGACGAGGGTGAAGCCGAGGACGAGCAACAAGGCGACGGAAATCAGCGAACCGAAACTGAGGATCAGGATCGATGACATCGACAGCCGCAACCGCCCGGAAACCTCA
>FZLR01000117.1 GCA_900197615.1 Rhodospirillaceae bacterium Spongia-Bin9 | reverse complement strand
CCCGCGGGCCGGGGCTGGGGCGCCGGCGGGGGGGGGGTGCGACCATTGCCCGGCGACGGTTCGATGGGATGGCAACGCCGATGCTGCGCTCGGGTGAGGAGTATCTCGAAGGCATCCGCGACGGGCGGGCGGTCTATATCGGCAAGGAGCGGGTGGCCGACGTCACCGACCATCCTGCCTTCGCCAATGCGGCCCGGATGTACGCCGCGATGTACGACCTCAAGCGCGCCGACGACATGCGCGACGTGCTCTGGGTCGAGGACGGCGGCGAGCGCTTCCCGGCCTGGTTCCTGAAACCGCGCAACCGCCGCGACCTCGAGATCCGCACCGCCGTGCACCGCGCCATCGCCGCCTTCTCGCACGGCCTGCTCGGGCGCTCGCCGGACCATGTGGCGTCGTCGATTACCGGGCTCGCCATCGGATCGTCCGTGTTCGACCGCGACGGCGGCGGGTTCTCGGAGCGGATCGAGGCCTATTACGAGCACGCGCGAACGCGCGATCTCTACCTCGCCTACGCGATCCTGCCGCCCCAGGGCGCGCGCAAGCCCGAGCTTTACCAGAGCGCCGACCGCAACCCGCCGACGCTGCGCGTGACGGCGGAGGACAGCACGGGCGTGGTGCTCAACGGGATGAAGATGCTGGCGACCGGTGCGGTGTTCGCCGACGAGCTCTGGATCGGCAACATCATCCCGCTGGCGCCGAGCCAGGTGAAGGAATCGGTGACCTGCGCGGTGCCGGTCAACGCCCCCGGCGTTGCGCTGTGGGCGCGCAAGCCGTTCGGCGCGGCGCAGGGGATCGAGTTCCACAACCCGCTCTCCCACCGCTTCGACGAATCGGATTCGATGATCGTGTTCGACGAGGTGCATGTGCCCTGGGAGCGCGTCTTCGTGCACGACAACCCGGCGCTGTCGCGCGACATCTATGTCGAGACGCCGGCGCACTACATGTCGAACCACCAGTCGAACGTGCGCTTCGCCGCCAAGCTCCGGCTGCTGGTCGGACTCGCTTCGAAGATCGCCCGCTCGAACGGCGCGCGCGACATCCCGGCGGTGCGCGAGGTGCTGGCCGATCTCGCCTCGATGGAGGCGGCCTATGCCGGCATCGTCGACGGCCAGCTCCAGGCCTTCGGCGAGACCGGCGACGGCTATGTCCACGTCAACCAGCGCTACATGTATGCGGCGATCAATTATGCGGTCGAGCATTACAGCACGATCTGCGACCGGGTCCGCACGCTGATGGGCGGCGGGGTGTTCCAGATGCCGGCGAGCATCGACGTGGCCGGGGACCCGGCGCTCGGGCCGATCTTCGAGGACTACTGGTCGACGTTGGACGAAACCGCAACCGAGCGCATGAAGCTCTTCCACCTCGCCTGGGACCTGCTGGGCTCGGAATTCGCCATGCGCCACGACCAGTACGAGAAATTCTATGTCGGCCCGCGCTTCATCGTCCGCGACTACAATTTCCGCCACGTCCCCTGGGACGACTACGAGGGCCTCGTCGACTCCATCATGGCGGGCTACGGCACGCGGTGACGGCGGGCCGGCGGATGCCGCTCACATGGCGCTGACCCCGCCGTCTATGACGATTTCGGCGCCGGTCATGAAGCGGGACTCCTCCGAGGCCAGGTAGAGCACGGCATAGCCGACGTCGCTGGGATCGCCGATATGGCCGAGCGGCAGCTGCCGGGCCATCTTGGCCTTGGTCTCTTCTGTCGTGTGCCGGCCGCTCACCTGGTTCAGGATCGGCGTGTCGACGAAGGCTGGGTGGATGGAGTTACAACGAATGTTATAACTCTGGCGCGCGCAGTGCAGCGCCACGGATTTGGTCAGATGCCGGACCGCCGCCTTGGCCGAATTGTAGGCCGCGAGATTGGCTGCGGCGATGATGCCTGCGACCGAAGAAATGTTGACGATCGAGCCGGTTTTGCCGGTATCGCGCACGCTGTCCGCCATCGGGCGGCAGGCGTATTTGCAGCCCAGGAACACCGAATCGAGATCGACCGCATGGACCTGCCGCCAGTCTTCGAAACTCGTCTCCTCGACCGTGCCCGGCGTGCCGATGCCGGCATTGTTGACCAGGATATGCAGCCCGCCGAATGTCCCGACCGTTTCGGCGATCGCGGCCTGCCAGCGCGCTTCGTCGGTCACGTCCTGCTCCAGCGCGAGCGCGCCGTCTCCGATCCCGGCGGCGACCTCCTGCGCGCCCGCCAGGTCGATGTCGGTGAGGACGACCTTCGCGCCCTCGCCGGCCAGCATCTCGGCCGTGCGTTTACCGAGGCCCGAGGCCGCGCCGGTGACGATTGCAACCTTGCCGGCGACGCGGCCACCCGTTTCCGTCATGCTTTCCATCCGATGAAAATGTTGTCCAGGAGGCCGGATTTCCGCCCCGCGCTACAAAAGCCCGGCGCGCCGCCGGATGCAAGCGGCCGGGCAGAGCGCGGCCGTTCCGTGCATTCGGACAGCCTGTCGTGACGCCGCTTCCCGTCAGCGCCGCCCGGGCCCGCCGTCTGATCCTCGACCTGCAGGGCCTGGCCGATCCGCCGCACCGGCGGTTCGGGAGCGGCGGCCCATTGGAGTTGATTACGCGCATGGGCTTCGTCCAGGTCGACAGCATCCAAACGGTCGCGCGCGCCCATCACACCATCCTGCACAGCCGCAACCGGACCTACCGGCCGGCGATGCTGGACCGCCTGCTGGAGCGCGACCGCAGCCTGTTCGAACACTGGACCCACGACGCCTCGGTCATCCCGACGGCCCTCTACCCGGTGTGGCGGCACAAGTTCCGCCGCGAGGCGGCGGTGCTGCGCGAGAAATACCGGCGCTGGCACGGCCCCGACTTCGAAGCCGAAACCGGGCCGCTGCTCGACCTGATCGCCAGAGAGGGCCCGGTGCGCGCCCGCGACCTGGAAAGGCGGCCGGCGCGCAACCCGCGCGGCTGGTGGGACTGGCACGCCGGCAAGACGGCGCTGGAATTCCTCTGGCGCACCGGCGAACTGGCGATAACGCGGCGCGAGAATTTCCAGAAGTTCTACGACCTCAGCCGGCGCGTACTGCCCTCCGGCGCCTTCGACAACCTGCCGGATGCGCCGGCCTTCATCGACTGGGCCTGCCGCTCGGCCCTCGACCGGCTCGGCTTCGGCACGGCGGGCGAGATCGCCGGCTACTGGAACCTGGTGACGACGCAGGAGGCCGCTGCGTGGGCAAAGGCCCGGCTGGGCCGGGAGGTTGTCGAAGCCAGCGTCGCAGCCGCCGACCGGGACAGCCGCCCGCGCAGGCTCTTAGCGCGCGCCGACCTGGAGGCGCGGCTCGCGGCGGCGGCCGATCCGCCCGCGGGCCTGCGCCTGCTCAGCCCGTTCGATCCGCTGGTGCGCGACCGCAAGCGATTGAAGCATCTTTTCGGATTCGACTACCGCATAGAAATTTTTGTGGCGGAAGCGCAGCGGCAATACGGCTATTATGTCTTTCCGTTGCTCGAAGGCGACCGCATGGTCGGGCGGATCGACATGACCGCCGACCGGTCCGCCGGCATGCTCAACGTCCGCAAGCTGTGGCTGGAGCCGGGCGTGCGGCTCGGCGCGGGGCGGCGGCAGGCGCTGGAGGGCGTATTGGACCGTATCTCAAGGTTTGCCGATTGCCGGCAAGTGGCGTATGCCGTCGACTGGCTTTCCGACCTCTAGCGCGGCCGGCGCCGCGCACCGGGGGACTGCCCATGCTCGATGAACGAACCGCGGTCGATTTCGTCCGGATGAAGGACGGCACGGCTGAGGAATACGCCTTTCTGCAACGCGAAGAGGCTGCCTTCGCGGCGGGCACGGCCGAGCGCGTGTTGGCCGGCCTGCGCGCGCTGGAAGACAGCATGGGCGGCTACCGGGTTTCCCGCCTGGATCATTCGCTGCAGAGCGCGGCGCGGGCGGAGCGCGACGGCGCGGATATCGACTGGATCTTCAGCGCCCTTCTGCACGACATCGGCGATGCGCTGGCGCCGCACAACCATTCGCAGCTTGCGGCGTCGGTCGTCGAACCCTACGTGCGCGAGGAGTGCAGCTGGGTCGTGCGCCATCACGGCGCGTTCCAGATGATCTACTACGGCCACTATATCGGCCTCGATTCCCATGCGCGCGAGCGCTACCGCGGCAACCCACACTACCCGGCCTGCGTCGAGTTCTGCGAGCGCTGGGACCAGGCCTCCTTCGACCCCGACTACGATACCCCGCCGCTCGAACATTTCGCGCCGATGGTGCGCGAAGTCTTTGCCCGCGATGCCTGGGATTCCGCCGTCATCGGCAAGGGCGTTCAACGGCCGCTCAGCCGGCAAAGCGACAGATGATCGAAGCGGCCATCCTCGAATGGGGCGGGTTGCTGATCCGGTGGGCCCATATCATCGCGGGCATCGCCTGGATCGGCTCGTCCTTCTATTTCATGCATATGGACGCTGCGCTTCGCGCGACGCCGGAGCTGCCGGCCGACAAGGGCGGCGAGGCGTGGGAGGTCCATGGCGGCGGCTTCTACCAGGTGCGCAAATACCTGGTGGCGCCGGATTTCCTGCCAGACCGTCTGATCTGGCACAAATGGGAAGCCTATGCGACCTGGATCACCGGCTTCTTCCTGCTGGTCTGGATCTACTATCTGAGCGCCGACCTCTACCTGATCGACCCCGACGTCATGGCGATGTCGCCCTGGGTTGCCGCCGGGCTGAGCATGGCGGGGCTGGCCGCCGGCTGGCTGATCTACGACCAGTTGTGCAAGTCCGGCCTGGGCGCGAACGACACGCATCTTTCCATCGCCTGCTTTGTGCTGGTCGTCGCGGCGGCCTACGGCTTCCAGTCCGTGTTCAGCGGGCGGGGCGCGCTGATCCACACCGGCGCCTTCATGGCGACCATCATGTCGGCCAACGTGTTTTTCGTCATCATCCCGAACCAGCGGGTCGTCGTCGCCGATCTGGTCGCCGGCCGCGCGCCGGACCCGGCCCTGGGCGAGCAGGCCAAGCAGCGCTCGGCGCATAACAACTATCTCACCCTGCCGGTGCTGTTCCTGATGTTGTCGGGGCACTATCCGCTGACCTTCTCGACGCCCTACGCCTTCGCGATCGTCGCCCTGGTGCTGATCGCGGGCGCGCTGATCCGGGTCTATTTCAACCACCGCAACGCCGGGAAGGGCGATCTGTGGTGGACCTGGGGCGTCGCCGCCCTTTGCCTCGCCGCCGCCGCGGCGATCAGCCTGTCCTCGACGCCGCTCGGCCGGCAGGCGCTGGCGATCGTGCCGAAGATCGATAGCGGGGTGCCGGTCGAGATGGCCGCTGCGCCGGACGAGATAACCGATATCGTTGCCGGCCGCTGCAGCATGTGTCACGCGACCCAAACCAGCTATCCGCGTGTCGGGATGCCGCCGAACGGCATCTTGCTGGATACGCCCGAAGCGGTCGCTCGCCACGCCCGGTCGATCTACCTGCACTCGGTGCTGACGACGGCGATGCCGCCCAACAATGTCAGCGGTATGACACTGGCCGAGCGACGGCAGATCGCCGCCTGGGTCGAAGGGCGGAACAAGGAACCCGCCGAATGACAGGGCCGAACGGATACGATCGAGACCTGATCGGCTACGGCCGCACGCCGCCGGCCGCGCAATGGCCGGGCGATGCCAGGGTCGCCGTCCAGTTCGTGCTCAACTATGAGGAGGGCGGCGAGAACTGCATCCTGCACGGCGATCCCGCTTCGGAGACCTTCCTGTCGGAGATCATCGGCGCCGCGCGGTTCGAGGGCGCGCGCCACATGTCGATGGAGTCGATTTACGAATACGGCTCGCGCGCCGGGGTCTGGCGCATCCTCAACCTGTTCCGCGACCGGCAGATCCCGCTCACCGTCTTCGCCGTCGCCATGGCGCTGGAACGTCATCCCGACGTCGCCGAAGAGGTGCTGAAGGACGGCCACGAAATCTGCTCCCACGGCTATCGCTGGATCGACTATCGCGACGTGCCGGAGGCGGTGGAGCGCGAGCATATGGCCCGCGCCATCGAAATCCAGACCCGGATCGCCGGCGAGCGGCCTCTCGGCTGGTACACCGGCCGGACCAGCGCCAACACCCGGCGCCTGGTCGCCGAGGAGGGCGGCTTCATCTACGACTCCGACGATTATTCCGACGACCTGCCGTTCTGGAGCCGGGTGGTCGGCAAGCCGCATCTCGTCGTGCCCTATACGCTCGACGCCAACGACATGCGCTTCGCCGTGGCCCAGGGCTTCAACAGCGGCGACCAGTTCTACGCTTACCTGAAGGACGCCTTCGATACGCTCTACGACGAGGGCTCGGCGGCGCCGAAAATGATGTCGATCGGCCTGCACTGCCGGCTGGTCGGGCGGCCGGGCCGTTTCGCGGCGCTCAGGCGCCTTGTCGACTATGTCCTGTCCCACGACCGGGTCTGGGTCGCGCGTCGCATCGATATCGCCCGCCATTGGATCGCCCAATTTCCGCCCGAAGAGGCCGCATGACCGAGACGCCCGCATTCGCCACCCGCTTCGTCAATCTCGCGTCGCCGAAGATGGGGACGGAAGCCGTCGCTTGTTCGGACGATTTCTTCGCGCCGATGGCACGGATGCTGCAAGATGGCGACCCGGTCTGGATTACCGGAAAATACGATGACCGCGGCAAGTGGATGGACGGCTGGGAAAGCCGACGCAAGCGCACGCCCGGCCACGACTGGTGCCTGATCCGGCTCGGTGTGCCGGGCGTTGTCCGCGGCGTCGATATCGACACGACGCATTTCACCGGCAACTATCCGCCCGAGGCGATGCTCGAAGGCTGCCGAAGCGAAGCCGAGCCGGGCGACGCCACCGAATGGACGCCCGTGGTGCCGCGCTGCGCGCTCGGCTCGTCATGCAGCAATTATGCGGATTCGATTGCCGCGGCGCCGGTGAACTGGCTACGCCTCAACATCTATCCGGACGGCGGCGTAGCGCGGCTGCGCGTCTTCGGCGAGCCGGTGATCGACTGGGCCTCGTTCGCCGACGCCGCCATCGTCGAGTTGTCCGCGCTCAAGAAGGGCGGCCGCATTGTCGGCTACAGCGACGCGCATTACGGCGATGTCCGGGCGCTGCTGACCGAAGGTCGCGGTAAAACGATGGGCGATGGCTGGGAAACCCGCCGCCGGCGCGAACCGGGCCACGACTGGATCGTTATCGCACTCGGCCATCGGGGTCGGATCGAGCGGATCGAGGTCGATACCGCCCACTTCAAGGGCAACTACCCCGACCGCTGCTCGGTCCAGGGCGCCGTCGCCGGCGGCAGCGGCGACGGCAGCGATCCGGCGAAGATGGAGGCCGCCGGCGATTGGCCGTTCCTGCTGGAGCAGAAGAAATTGGCAGCCGATTCGATCCATGTGTTCGAGGCGGCGGACCTGGCGTCGGCCGGGCCGGTCGATACGGTTCGCTTCAACATTTATCCGGACGGCGGTGTCTCCCGCTTCCGGGTCTTCGGCCGGCTCGATCGTTGACGCCCGTCAACCTGCCGGTCGAGCCGCTGACCGTAGAGGCTTTCGCGCCTTTCGGCGACGTGATCCAGCGGGCCGATGCCGAACGATTGCTCATAAACGAAGGCACGACGGTCCGGTTTCACGATCTGGCGGCAGTCGATGTCGGCCGCGACGGCGGCCATCCCCTGATCTCGATCTTCCGGGCGACGCCGCGCCCGCGGCCGATCGCCATCCGCATGATGGAGCGCCACCCGCTCGGCTCCCAGGCCTTCTATCCGCTGGCGCCGCACGATTGGCTGGTCGTCGTCTGCCATGGCGCGGCGGCGCCGGAGGCGGCGACCCTGCGCTGCTTCCGGGCGTCCGGCGAACAGGGAGTCAACTACCGGCCCAATACCTGGCATCATCCGCTGCTCGTTCTGCAACCGCAGGATTTCCTGGCGATCGACCGCGGCGGACCCGGGAAGAACCTCGAAGAGCACTGGTTCGCCGCCACCGGGTTCGCGGCCGTCGATGTTTTCTCTTGAGACTGAAAGAAATGCCCCGCAGCGACCGGGCCTGTAGCGTCGTCCATTTACGGTCGCCGTGCTCCTCATCGAAAACCAATCCAAAATCCAAGCGCAACGCTTTGATAAATGTGGATTTTCCCCGCTCCTGACTGCCTCGCTAAGTTCCGTTCGAGCCCTGCACGAGCGTCGACAGGGGCCGGAAAGTTCGTTCAGACAACATTCCCGACCATCCGAACGGGGCCATTCACACGCATTTACGGTCCTATTCGGACTGTTGATAACCTTGTGGTCGAAATTCGGGAGTCGGTCCGCGTATTCGGCAATCGGCGAGCAACCATGGTGTATATTCCAATAACTTTTTTTCTGTATATTCCGAATTTCCTTAATCAATCTTCGCGGGCGGCTTCATGGGCGTCGCGATAGGCGACCATGACGTCGCGCTGCCGAACCTCGCCCCGCAGCGTCCTTTCGGCCGGATCGCTGACGACCGGCAGCAAGGCTTCCGCAGCGCGCGAAAACACTTGCATGGCCTCGTCGACATTGTCGGATTCGAGCAGGAACGGCGGCGTGCGCATCGCATTCTCCACCGATTCTCCTGCGCCCGGCGTTGCGTCGAATCCGAACGCAAACAGCTCGGGCAGTCCGACCCAGCCGCGCAACCGTCCGTCGTCGTCCACCACATAGACCGGCCGGTCCGGAACCTCGATCAGCATCGACCGGGCATCGGCCACCGAACAGGCGCCGTTCATGACCGGAACGGCGGTCTGCGCCAGATCCGCCATGGTCGTTCTGCGGACGGTTTGCGCGGCATGGTCCATCTCCGCAATGACGCCGCGCTGGCGAAGCTGCCAGTGGAAGAATGACCGCCCGAAGACCGCCCGCGCGATGACCGAAGCGATCACCACTGCGAACATCACGCCCAGTGTGACCTTGTAGTCGCCGGTCAGCTCGAAAATGATCAGGATGGTCGAGATCGGTGCGCCCAGGACCGCGCCGGAGACCGCGCCCATGCCGACAAGAGTGTAGGCGCCGCGGTCGGAGGCGAGTTCGGGGAAAATCGACGCCGCCACGGTGCCGAAGGCGGCGCCGACCATGGCGCCGAGCATCAGCGACGGGCTGAACACGCCGCCGCCGAAACCGCCGCCGATCGAAAGGCCGGTCGCGGCGATCTTCGCGACGATGATGCCGAACAGGAGCCAGAGGCCGAATTCGCCGTTCAGCGCCCGGTCCGTCGCTTCGTAGCCGACCCCGAGCACCTGCGGAAACAGCAGCGCGATGGCGCCGACCGCGAGGCCGGCAACCGCGGGACGGCCCCAGGCCGGCACCCGGCTGTGCCGCGCACCGTGGTGCACCGCGATGATCGCCCCCATCATTGCGATCGCGGCAACGGCGGCGGTGACGCCCAGCAGCGCAAAAGCCGGAAATTCCCAGAAAGAAACGAGAGTGTATTGAGGTTTGATAAATGCCGGAAAGTCGCCGAAATGGATTCGCGAGACGATCGTCCCGGTCACCGACGCCATCACGACGGGCGCGAAGGCCTTCAGCCGGTAGTGGCCGACTACGACCTCGAGTGCGAACAGGGCGCCGGCGAGCGGCGCATTGAACGATGCCGCTACGGCGGACGCCACCCCGCATCCCAGCAGGGTCAGCATGTTGCCCCGGTTCAAATTCAGCCGCCTGCCTACGGCCGAGGCCAGGCCCGCGCCCAGGAGGACGACCGGCCCTTCCCGCCCGACCGAAGCGCCGCCGCCGATCGACGCTGCATTGGCGAGCGAGGCGAGCGCGACGTGGCGCAGCGGCATCCGCCCCTCGTGCAGGGCCGCGCTCTCCATAACGTCGGCGACGCCCTGGGGCCGGCCGTTCGGCATCGCGTAGCGGATAAACAGGCCGACCAACAGGCCGCAGGCCGCCGGCGCCAGAAGCACCTGCCACCAGGGCAGGGTGAGCGCCGTCGAGTAAAGTTTCTCCGCCTCTGCGCCGTAGAACAGGTACTGGATCCAGCCGATCAGGAAGCGAAAGCCGGCCGCGGCATAGCCGGCGAGTCCGCCGACCAGGAGGGCCAGGAGAGCGATGCGAATATCTTCGCCGCGCACCGCCTGGACGAGCTGGCCGGCACGCACCCGCGTTTCGCTGGCGACAGCCCGGCGCAAGCGGCCTCCCTGCGCGGCATTGCCCGGTCCGTCGGAGACCGGATGTTCCGTCCGGCCGATCCTGTTATTGCGGTTCGCGGCCATCGTCGCGGTATCGCATGGCGGCGGCGGCGATGCCAGCCGGGATGCCGATGACGGCGCCGTTCGACCAGGGCCGGCAACCGCCCCCGGTCCGGCGGGCGGAACGCTCAGGGTGCTTTGCGGCGCCGGATCCCGATCTTGCGGCCGGCCTGCTCCGGCCAGGCCATGTTTTCATGGGCGGCCCGGATTTCCTCGAGCGGCGCCATGAGGTCGGCGCGAAAGGGCGCCATCCTGCGGGTTGTCATATCCATATGCGCGCTGATCCATTCGGCGGTGGCGCAAAGCTCGTCCGCGTCGTCGTCGATCATAAGGATGAGAAGGTGAAACCGCTTTTCGTCCAGATCGAGCATCTGGACCTCGAATCGCAGCGGATCTTCCAGATTGACCTCGCGGATGTAGCAGAGGTGGACTTCGAGCGCGAAGGTCGAGACCGCATGTTGCCTGCGGTAGGGCCGGGTCAGGCCGATCCGGTCGAACAGTGCGTCAAGCGCCTCGTCGAAGGCCAGGAGGTAGTAGGCGACATTCATATGGCCGTTGTAGTCGATCCATTCCGGCTGTACGGCGGACCGGTGCACGACCGGCCGTTCGTTCCGGCGAATATCGAGACGCGGGCCCGGCGAGGTCCGGCGCGGACTTTCCGATGCTGACATGGGTCGGGGCTGCTACGGCTGAAGGGCGCCCGGTGGCAGAACCCGGACAGGGTTCGGACGGGCCGGCCTCAGATGCCACGCCGCCCGCTGCCGACGCAACCCCGGCGGAAAATCCGGGCTAGCGATCGTCCCGCGACGGGTCGTCGATCCGGTCATAACCCTTGCGCGCGCTGAAGAAGACAAGCGCCATCAGGCCGCCGCCGACGACAAGCGAAAGCGCCACCCCTGCCGCCAGCGCGATATAGCCGTGAACCGTCATCTCCGCGCCGTCGAGCCCAGACCAGACACGCCAGGCCGCGGCCCCGGAAAGCGCCAGAAGCCCGATCAGAACCGCAATCAGCAGCTTTGTGCTCATTTTCCAACCCCGGCCGGTATGCCGGACGGTCGTGCGCACCCGTCCGTTCCGCTTCCCCGGCCGAGCCGGTCGGCTTCTCAGCTTGTTGACCGGAAGGTCATATTTCCGGAAATGGTTACAACCTGCGGGAATATCCCTGTGACGTACCGTCCGCAGCGTTTCCTGCCGGATTCCGGAATCGATCGACCGATCTCAACCGGGCGGTTTCTCGCGCTCCGGTCGCAAAATAGCCGCAAATGGCTGTAAACAGGGCAATTCGATGCCGAACCTGCGTCGTTGCGATGTAGAAATAGGCCTAGCAGTATGCTAACCGGGTGCTTCGGCGCGCACCGCAAGACCGAAAGGAAACACGGCGGCGGGGTGGCGCAGAAGGGGGTGTTGCGTGGGTGCAGCAACAGGACGGAGCCTGCTGGCGGCTGTGGCCATGTCTTTGGCCGCCTGCGCGAGCCATGGCGGCGCCAGCGG
>FZLR01000137.1 GCA_900197615.1 Rhodospirillaceae bacterium Spongia-Bin9 | reverse complement strand
TGTTTTTTCAGGGGCCTACACGCTTCTTTTCCTGCTATAACGGCGCGGCGAAAAAGGAGGGCGCGATGCCCATTTATGAATATATTTGCCAGGATTGCGGGCCGTTCACGGAAATGGAAAAGATGGCCAGAGCCTCGGAGCCCAAGCCCTGCCCGTCCTGCGAACAAACTGCCCCACGCGGCATCAGCGCACCGTTTCTCGCCAACATGGACCCGCACAACCGGGTCGCACACCAGCGCAACGAAAAGAGCGCCCACGAACCCAGGGTCGGGGACGTCAAGAAACACGATCACAGCCATCACGGCCACAGCCATGGCAAGGCTCACGTCCACAAGGGCTCGCGCCCGTGGATGATCGGGCACTGAATTCCGGCCGGGAACCGGGCCTGCCGCCTTCCGAAAATCCACGGGAACTTTGCGCCGGTGCCCCGGCGACGCTTGCATGACCTATTTCTGGATCGCGCTCGGTAGCGCCATCGGCGGCATGGGCCGATACTGGTGCAACGGACTGGTCACGGCACGGCTGGGGCCGGAATTCCCCTGGGGCACGCTCCTGGTCAATGTGGTCGGCTCGCTGATTATCGGCGTCGTCGCGGCGCTCAGCGCCTCGATAGACCGCCCCTGGCCCGGACCGGAGGCCCGCGCCTTCATCATGGTCGGGTTCTGCGGCGGCTACACCACGTTTTCCGCCTTCAGCCTGCAGACGCTGCACCTGCTGCAAAACGGCGAGTGGATAAGGGCGGGGGGCAATGTCCTGCTGTCGGTCGTGCTGTGCCTGATCGCCGTCTGGCTCGGCTATCTCGCCGGCAACGGCATCAACCAGCTCAGGGCCGGCTGAGCCGGCGCAGTCAGGCTACCGCCGCCTGCACCGCATCGATCACCCGGTCCGCGGATTCGTCCTGCATATAGGCGTGCATCGGCAGGCTGAGGACCCGGCCGCACAGGGCTTCGCTCACCGGCAGGGAGCCTTCGCCCGCGCCGTGGTCGCGGTAGGCCGGCTGAAGGTGCATCGGCGCGGGATAATAAACCGCGGTCGGAATGCCGGCCTCTGCGAGGCGCGCGCGCACGCCGTCGCGATCGTCGACGAGTATCGAATACTGCGCCCAGGTGCTGACGCAGCCGTCCGGCCGGAACGGCGTGACGACGGCATCGCCGAGGCCGGCGTCGTAGCGGTCCGCCAGCCGGTTGCGCGCCGCGACCTCGCCCTCGAAGGCCGGCAGCTTACCGAGCAGCACGGCGGCTTGCAGGCTGTCCAGCCGGGCGTTCAGGCCGACCCGCTCGACGGCGTATTGCACGCTGCCCTGGCCGTGTACCCGGATCGAGCGCAGCAGTTCCGCCATCTCCGGGTCGTCGGTGAACACCGCGCCGCCGTCGCCGTAGCAGCCGAGCGGCTTGGCCGGATAGAAGCTGGTGGTCGTCACCGGCGCCAGCGTGCCGACCTTGCGGTTGCCGCGCCGGCCGCCGAAACTCTGGGCAGCGTCGCCGATAAGGCTGAGGCCTTCCTCTTCCGAGATGGCGGCGAGCGCTTCGTAGTCGGCGGGCAGGCCGAACAGGTCGACGGCGATAACCGCTTTCGGCGTCAGGGCGCCGTCCGCCCGAACCTGCGCGATGTGCCGGCGCAGGTCGTCCGGATCGATGTTGAAGCTGCGCTCTTCGACATCGACGAAGACCGGAGAAGCGCCGAGCAGCAGCGCCACCTCGGCGGTTGCCGTGAAGGTGAAGGACGGCACGAAAACGGCATCGCCCGGCCCGACGCCAAGCGCCATCAGCGGCGCCACCAGCGCATCCGTGCCGCTCGAGACCGCTACTGCCTCCCGGGCGCCGCAGAAGGCGCACAGCGCCTCTTCGAGCGCCTCGATCTCCGGGCCCATGATGAAGCGGCCGTGGCGGAAGACCTCCGCGATGCAGGGCGCGATCGCATCCTTGAGCGCAGCATACTGGGCCCGGATGCCGGCGAACTCCAGTTCGGGAAAGTCGGCGTCGGGAAGGAAGAAGCCGTCCGCGTGTTCCGGCGCCGTTTCGATCGGCGCCGCCGCCTTCGGTGTCACGTTATCGCTCTCCGTTTGCCGGACGTTCGTACGCTGCCCCAGCCGCCTGCGGCCTCGGATCGCCGCTCAGGCCGCGCGTTGCAGGGCGAGGCGGCTCCACACCGACGACAGCGACGCCGCCAGATGCTCGATGTCGGCGTCCGTGTGCAGGGGCGACGGCGTGATGCGTAGCCGTTCCGTGCCGCGCGGCACGGTCGGAAAGTTGATCGGCTGGACATAGACCCCGTAGTCGTCCAGCAGCAGGTCCGAGATCTGCTTGCAGACCACGGGATCGCCCACCGTCACCGGCACGATGTGGCTGGAATTGTCCATATGGCGGATGCCGTGGTCGCTCAGCCGCTTGCGGACCCTGGCAACCGTGCTGCGCTGCTTGTGCCGCTCGGCATCGCTCCGCTTCAGATGCCGGATGCTCGCGATCGCCGCGGCTGCGACGCCCGGCGGCAGAGCGGTGGTGAAGATGAAGGCCGAGGCGTAGCTGCGCACGAAATCGACGATGGCGGCCGAAGCCGCGATGTAGCCGCCGACGCAGCCGAAGGCCTTCGCCAGGGTCCCTTCGACGATATCGACCCGGTCCATGACGCCATCCCGCTCGGCGATGCCGCCGCCGCGCGGGCCGTACATGCCGACGGCATGCACCTCGTCCAGATAGGTCAGCGCGCCGTATTTTTCCGCCAGGTCGCAATAGCGCGCGATCGGCGCAATATCGCCATCCATCGAATAGACCGATTCGAACGCAATCAGCTTGGGCCGGCCGGGATCGGCCTCCGCGAGCAGCCTTTCGAGATCGTCGGCATCGTTGTGCTCGAAGATGCGCTTCTCGGCGCGCGACTGGCGGATGCCTTCGATCATCGACGCGTGGTTCAATGCGTCGGAGAAGACGATGCAGCCCGGCAGTTTCGCGGCCAGGGTACTCAGCGCGGCGAGGTTGGCGACATAGCCGGAAGTGCAGACCAGGGACGCTTCCTTGCCGTGCAGGTCGCGCAATTCCCGCTCGAGCAGGACATGGAAATGGTTCGTGCCGGCAATGTTGCGCGTGCCGCCGGCGCCGGCGCCGCAACGGTCGATAGCCTCGTGCATCGCGCGCAGCACATCCGGATGCTGGCCCATGCCGAGGTAGTCGTTCGAGCACCAGACCGTGACTTCGCTCTCGCCGCCGTCCTTGCGCCGCGTCGCTTTCGGGAAATCGCCCGCATGCCGCTCGATGTCCGCGAACACGCGGTAGCGGCCTTCCCGATGCAGATTCCCGATCTGCTGCTGGAAGAAACGGTCGTAGTCCATGGGTTCTCCCATATGGCCGCCCCGGTCGCCGCTGCCGAATTCCGGCGGACGGGGAACCGGTCTTCCAGTACCGCCATTGGCGCAAGAATCCGTCACGGAAAATTGCCGCAAGGATGGTGCGGCCGCCGGCGCCGATCCCGATCCCGCAACCGGTTTCGAGCGTGCGATACGTTTCCTGCGGCCGTGCTGCCCCGGCCGCCGAACGTCGGAAACCGGCTGCCGATCGCCGCCCGCGCCTGCGGCTCCATTCGTCGAAAATTGCCGGCGCGACGTCGAACGCCAGTTCTCCAGGGCCGATATTGCAGCGACCGTTCCGCCGTTGCCTTTTCTTGAGTCTCCGGCCGGCGAATTTTTATCTTTCGCGTTCGCGGACGGGTAATTTGCATTGACTTGACGGCATACATTCGCGGGTTGCGGGACCCGCCGGTTGCAGAGTGCAGATCCCACGCGGAGAGGAAATCAGCCAAAACTGGACGACATTCGTGCTTTTCGCTGCGCCGAAACTATGTCTTGTTTTTCGATTTGACTTAGGTTAGGGCGGTGTTGCCGGATGGCGTACTGTTGTTACCTGCGCGCTTCGTGCAGATTTGGCCGGTCGTCGGGATTGCTGTTGACCGGAGCAAGTACCCAATCGGTAAATGGAATATAATTTTAGCCTGTGCTGAAATCGACCATCGGGCGGTCGAAAACGGCAGTTCGCCGTATAGTGCCGTAAACCGCAAGGAGAAAAAAAGTATGTCTTCGCATTCAATCGACCAGAGCGGCCTGACGAAAGGGCAGCTCCGCAAACTCAATGCGCTCTGCAAATCTGTCGGCCACGAGATCGGCGAACGTGCCTTCGTCGAATGGTTGTCTTCGCAATCGGCGGAGGATGGCGACAGCAGTGCAGAACTCATTGCCGATACGCTCTGGCCCCTCGTCCAGGACGGCAGCCTGCGGATCCCGCGCGGCGGCTACAGGGTCCGGCGCGGGCGCGGCAGGATTATCGTCGAACCGGCCGGCTCGTAGAGCGGGAACCTTTCCATGGACCGGTTTCGGAGCGCTCCGCTGTAGCGGGGCGCTCTTTGACCGTTCGATTGCCCCGCCGTCGGGACCGCCCCGGCGCAGCACTCGGCGAGCCGCCTCCGAAATTCGATTGCACGGTGCGGGCGCAGGCGCTGACGACCGGTCCTGCGCCGATGGCGGACGCCGGCGGCCGGAGCCGGGGACGCATCGCGACCCGTAGGATTTCTCTCGCCGGTAAAGCCTGCGGTGAGTCGGGTTCGTCGCGGGCGCTCGCGGGCCGCGACATCTTTTCTTTCGCCGATCCGGCCCGTTTCGACTGCCGGAGCGACCGCGCAGCGAGTGGTCCGAAACCGGGTCCTGCCGCAGTTCTTTTCAAGTGGGCCGGCGTACTCGGTCGGGTCCGGCCATTGTGTTCGTCGACGGAACGCAGCCGGCGTCTCGAACGGCCCCTTCCCACTCAACCGGCGCATCGACCGGAATTCCTCTAACCCCGCCGGCGGTCGAATTATTGAAATTGCTCCAGGGTAATCGAAACAGGCACATCCTTTCGACAACCGATCGATTGGAAATTAGAGTGCGGCAAGAGCGGGTCGAGTATAGCGGAACATCCGGGCAGGTTCGCGGCCAGGACCGAAATTGCTATCTGCCGGACATTTCTTTCGAGTTGTCATTGTTCTAACATCGGGTCGAGACTGCCGCTGCCTGCCTGCCAGTCAATCGAAACTCTCCTTTGAGCAGCGTAGCCCGGGAAATCGAGCCGACGCCAAATGGCGGGAAGGCGCTTTCTTCTCGAACATTAGTTTCGCGCGCCTCAATTCGGCAAAAGACGAATGTGCAATTCCCATCGAGGAAAAACATGCTGCGGCCGTGCCTGAAGGTTCGTCACGACCGGGCGGCGATACGGTTTTTCACCGCATCCCCGGTCGGTGCGGCGTTCGCGACAGGCTGCCGGCTGCCAAGTCCGGCTCGAACCGGCATTGGTCAAGCCATTCCGCGTCGTGTTAGGGTGAACGGGTGTATTTCACGGTCTGTTACCGGCGTTCGACTGCTGCCGGACCGGACAATCGCCGGAATCGAAAAAGAGGAGGAACCCCTATGACCTTAACCGGGAAAACCCATCGAAGCCTGCGCCGCGGCGCGGCGGTCGCGTCGCTGGCGGCAGGCGGGCTGATGCTGGCCGCCCTGCCGGCTGCCGCGCAGAAGGATATCGTGATCGGCGCCAAGGAGCCGGGATCGTCCTTCTACACCTATGCCGCCGCCATCGCCGGCGTGCTCACCAAGGCCACCGGCAAGACCGGCAAGGTGCTCTCTGTCGCCGGCGCCGGCGTCTGGCTGCCCATGATGGAGAACAAGGAAGCCGACGTCGGCCTGGTCTCCCACTACCAGGGCTGGGTCGCGAGCGTCGGGCGCAAGCCGTTTCCGCGCAAATACGATGTCCGCCTCGTGCTGGTCGGCGGCGGTATCAATGTCGGCTTGTATGTCCGCAACGATTCGCCGATCGAATCGCGCAAGGACATCGAGGGCAAGCGGATCGGCTGCAAATATGCCGGCAGCCCGGTGATCCACACCTATGCCGAGGCCGAGATCGCCAATCCCGGCTTTGGGTGGAGCGACCTCAAATGCGTGCCGCGCACCTCGCTCTATGCCGGCCAGCGCAACGATGTGAAGGAAAAGCGGCTCGAGGTGTTCTACGCCTCGGTCGGCTCGGGCGTCACCCGAGAACTGGATTCGACCATCGGCATCCGTTTCCTCGGCGTCGACCCCGCGCCCGAGGCTGTGACCCGCATGAACAAGGTCTACCCGGTCGTCGTCACCAAGGTGAAAGCCGGACCTCCCGGCATCCGGGAGGACATGTGGCTGGTCCGCCTGCCGGTCTATCTGATCACCCAGAAGAATGTCAGCGCCGACGTGGTCTACGAGGTGGCGAAGGCTCTGTGGGATAATAACGACGCACTCAAGAAAGCGCACAAGCGCACCCGCAGCTGGGATCGCGGAAACTTCGCCGATCCCCAGGCGATCCTGCCCTACCATCCGGGCGCGATCCGGCTCTACAAGGAGAAGGGCGCCTGGACCAAGCAGATGGAAGACGCCCAGGCCGGGCTGACGAAGGGTATGTAGCCGCACCGGCGAACGACCGGTGAGGCGGCCCGGCGCCGGTCGGCGCCGGGCCGTTTTTCTGCCGCCGCGACGGCGGCGCGAGCAGGTGTAATTCGTTGCCGGAAAATCGGGGAGGCGGCCGTTGAGCGATGACGGCGGAATCGAGCGCGGCCGAACGCTGAGCCGGCCGGCCGAACGCGAGCTGGTCCGGGTCGTCGCGGTCCTGATCGCGCTGGTCGCCCTCTCCTATGTGCTCGACATCTTCATCTCCTTCGACATCACCTTCTACAAGGAGCAGTTTTTCGGCCTGCTTTACGGCTTGGTCTTCGCCGGCGGATTTCTGGTTTTTCCGGCGACAAAGGGCGCGCCGCGCGACCGGATCGCCCTGTACGACTACGTTCTGGCGTCGCTCGGTCTGGCGATCGGCCTTTATGTCTTCATCGCCTATCCGGCGATCGTACTCACCGCCGGAATCATCACGCCGTTCAAGACGGCGCTCGGCGCAATTGCGGTCCTGATTATCCTGGAGCTGACCCGGCGCATCTTCGGCTGGCCGCTGGTGATCCTGGCCGCCATCTTCATCCTCTACGCCAAGTTCAACTATATGCTGCCCGGCCCGCTCGGCGGCCGGGGCAAGGACTGGGCGCGCCTCGCCGTCTATCTCTACCTCGATACCAACAGCATGCTCGGCCTGATCGCCGCCGTGGTGTTCGGTATGGTCTTCGCCTTCATCCTGTTCGGCCGGGTGCTCTTCGCGACCGGCGGCGCGGATTTCTTCACCGATCTCAGCATGGCCCTGATGGGCCGCTGGCGCGGCGGCCCGGCCAAGGTCGCGGTGGTCGCAAGCAGCCTGTTCGGCACCCTCTCCGGCAGCGCGAGCAGCAATGTCGTGATTACCGGCTCGATCACCATTCCGATGATGACGCGCATCGGCTACCGGCCGTCGGTCGCGGCCGCCGTCGAATCGGTGGCGTCGAGCGGCGGCGGGCTGATGCCGCCGATCATGGGCGCGACCGCCTTCATCATGGCGGAGTTCCTGTCGGTGCCCTACCGGGAGGTCGTCATCGCCGCCCTGCTGCCGGCGGTCCTCTACTATGTCTCGCTGTTCCTGCAGGTCGATCTCGAAGCCGCCAAGGCCGGGATCAGGGGCTTTGCCGGCGACCGGATACCCCGATTGTTCGCCGTCCTGCTGCGCGGTTGGGTTTTCGTCGCGCCGCTGGCCCTGTTGGTCTACTGCCTGTTCGTAATCTTCCTGAGCCCGTCCAAATCGGCCATGATCGCGACCGCGGCCCTGGTCGTCGTCGGCTTCGCGCGCCGCGAGACCTGGCTGACCCCGCGCCGGGCCATCGCCAGCCTCGACGATACCGGGCGGCTGCTGATCGAGATCGGCGTGATCGGCGCCGTCGCGGCCATTGTCGTCGGCATCGTCAACCTGACCGGCCTGGGCCTGGTGTTCTCCCAAATCCTGCTGTCGGTCTCGGGCGGCAGCTTGCACCTGCTGCTGTTGCTCACCGCGGCGGCCAGTATCGTGCTCGGCATGAGCATGCCGGTTACGGCGTCCTACATCATCCTGGCCGTACTGGCGGCGCCGGCCCTGGTCGAGGCGGGCGTGCCCGAAATGGCGGCCCATCTCTTCATCTTCTATTTCGCCATCCTGTCCTTCATCACGCCGCCGGTCTGCGTCGCGGTCTATATCGCATCGGCCATCGCCCGGTCGAAACCGATGGAAACGGCGGTGCACGCCATGAAGCTGGGCATCGTCGCCTATGTCGTGCCCTTCGTCTTCGTGGCGGATGCTGCCCTGCTGATGGAAGGCGCGCCGGCGAATATCGCGCTCGCCTTCGTCACTGCGGTGATCGGCTTTATCGGGCTGGCGATCGCGCTGCAGGGGTATTACACCCGCGCGGTACCCTGGTTCGTGCGCGTGCCCCTCGCCGCCGCGGCGATCCTGGCGCTGGTCGATATCGTCGAGGTGCGGGTCGCCGGCGCCGTCGCAGTGCTCGTGCTCGTCGGCTGGCAGCATGTCGCCGCGGCGCGGGCCTGAGAACGCACGGCGCGTCGAGGAAAAGCGACTTTCCATGGCCGACTTTCCCGGCATGAAGACCGTGCGGATTCAGGACCGGCCGGCGCAGGTCTACCGGGGCGACCTGTGCGTCGTCGGCTCCGGCGCAGGCGGCCTGTCGGCGGCGCTCGAAGCGGTCCGGCTCGGCCAGAAGGTCGTGATCGTGGATGCCGCACCCCACATCGGCGGCCAGGCGGTCGGCGCGGCGCTGGGCACGATCTGCGGCCTGTTCCGCAACGGTCCGGCGCCCCGGCGCCTGACCCACGGCGTCATGGACGACCTGTTCGACGCCCTGTTCGCCCAGGGCGACGCCAATCTGCGCCGGGTCCGCGGCACCTTCATCCTCGATTATGTGCCGAACGCCTGGATGCGCTGGGCCGAGCGCCAGATCGCCGAGACCGGCATCGTGCCCCTGCCCGGCGCCATCGTCCGCCGGGTCGAACACCGGGACGGGATCGTCGAGGCGCTCGCGCTCAGCACCCGCTTCGGCGACGCCCAGGTCGAGGCCAACCGCTACGTCGACGCCTCCGGCGACGCCGTCCTGCCCTGGCTGGCCGGACAGGAGTTGCGCGAATCGGAGAGACCGGTGCTCGGCACGGTGATGGCGATTCTGGAAGATGTCGATACCGGCCTGTGCGCCGGCTATCCCCGGTCGCTCTATCACGACCTGATCCGCGAGCACGGCGACGAGTTCGGCCTGGTGCGGGCCGAAGGGCCGGTCTTCGTCATTCCCGGCACGCGCAAGCTGCTGCTCAACCTGACCCACGTCGAGACGCCGATGGAAACGGCCGGGCTGGCGCTGGCCGGGATCGAGGGCAGGCGCCAGGTCGATGCGCTGCTCAGCCTGTTCAAGCACGAACTGCCGGAGGCCTTCCGCGAGGCCAGGGTCGCCGTTTACGGCAACGCCGGCCTCCGCCAGACCCGGACCATCGTCGGCCGAAGCCATGTCACATTGGAGGATGTCGCAACCGGCGCCCGGCCGCCCGACGCCAT
>FZLR01000136.1 GCA_900197615.1 Rhodospirillaceae bacterium Spongia-Bin9 | reverse complement strand
GCGCCGGACGCGGGCGAGATCGACCGGTCGCGCCGGATCATTGCCGCCCACGCCGAAGCGGAAGCGCAGGGCGCCGGCGTCGTGCTGGTCGACGGCAGGCTGGTTGAGAATCTTCACGTCGAGGAGGCGCACCGGCTGGTCGCGCTGGCCGAGGCGATAGAGGGGCTGGCCGGATAGCGGCGCAGCCGATCGCTGTACCGGTGCGAAAGGGGGGCTGCCGTGGCCCTGTCTGAGCAGAGCGCCCGGCTCTTTGCCCGGCTGCTTGGCCGGCTGCCGCCGGAAGCGGCGCACCGCTGGTCCGTCCGGCTGCTGCGCGGCGCACAGGCGTTGGGACTGTCGCTGGAAGGCGGGCCGCACCGCCTGGCGCCCCGGCGCGTTCTCGGTCTCGAATTTCCCAACCCGGTCGGGCTCGCCGCCGGGTTCGACAAGGACGCCGAGGCGGTGCGCGCTGCCTTCGGGCTCGGCTTCGGTTTCGTCGAGGTCGGCTCGATCGTGCCGCGAGCCCAGCCGGGCAATCCGCGACCGCGGGTTTTCCGCCTGCCGGAGGATGGCGCGGTCATCAACCGCTACGGTTTCAACAGCAAGGGACTGGACTATGCCGAGCGGCGGCTCGGCCGGCTGCGGCGGCATCCGCTGCCCGGCCCGCTCGGGATCAACCTGGGTGCGAACAAGGCGAGCGAAGACCGGGCGGCCGACTATGCGACCGGCGCGCGCCGGCTGGCGCCCTATGCCGATTATCTCGTCGTCAACGTCTCCTCTCCCAACACGCCCGGCCTGCGCACCTTGCAGGACGCGGCGGCGCTGGACCGGCTGCTGGAGCCCGTCCGCGCAGCCATGCCGGTCGCGAGGCCGCTGCTGTTGAAGGTCGCGCCGGACCTGGAACCGGTGGATATCGACGATATTGCCGCGGTTGCACAAGGGCCGCTGCTCGATGGGTTGATCGTCGGCAACACGACCGTCGCCCGGCCGGCATCGCTGCGCTCGGCGCTGGCGGGCGAAGCCGGCGGCCTGTCCGGCCGGCCCCTCATGGCGCCTTCGACAGCCGTGCTGAAAGCCTTTCGCCAGCGCCTCGGCCCGGACCTGCCGATCGTCGGTGTCGGCGGCATCGCGAGCGGTGCGGACGCCGCCGCCAAACGGGCTGCCGGCGCGACGCTGGTCCAGCTTTACACGGGCCTGATCTACGAAGGCCCGGCCCTGATCCGCGCCGCCGCCGAAGCTTTCGGTGCAGGAGCGGATCGACGGCCCGGGGATCGCAGGATTCCGGAAACGGCACGGTCCGGCTAAGGCGGCCCGACGGCGGCTACCTCGGGAATTCCTTTCCGGTATCGAACGGGCAGCGGCCCGCCGTTGAGCCAATCCACGGCCTCGTTGCGGATCCTTTGCGCTTCGTCTGCGTGCAGAGTCCGTTCGTCGTCGATCAGATCGAGCCTCAGATCGGCGCGAACGCCGGGAATTTCGGCTCGCCGATAGGCTGCATAGCGCCAGAAATAGGCCGCAGGGCGGTGCGAAACCGGGAAATCGCTCTTCGCATCGTACAGATTGCCGAGGTTGCGCATTGCCGTAACGTTCTGCCGGTCTGCGGCGGCGCCGAGGAAATAGGCGGCGGCGCGGCGCTTGTTCTTTACGACGCCCCAGCCGTTCAAATACATGACGGCCAGATTGTTGACGGCGCCTTCGATTCCGGCCTCATACGATTTCCGATACCAGTAGAGCGCCTTGCCGTAATCGCGTTTCACGCCTTTGCCGTGGCGATACATCCAGCCCAGGTTGAGCATTCCATCGCCGTCCCCGAGGCTGGCGCTGCGGCGGTACCAGTAGATCGCCCTGTCCGTGTTGCGCAGGTCGTCGGGGCCCTCGTCGTAGACATAGCCGGCCCGGAACATCGCGTAGGCATCCCAGGCCTCGGCAGCCCGGAGAAACCATTTCAGGGCCCTGGCCCAGTCTTGCGCCACATGCGTGCCGAACTGGTAATACATACCGGCCTTCACCATGCCTTCTGCGCAGCCGGCTTTCGCCGCTTTCAGGTACAGCGAGAACGCGGCGCCTTCATTTCGCGACCGCACGATATCCTGCTCGTAGGCATAGCCGAGCAGTACGACGGCATCGAGGCTGCCGGCGGCAACGGCGCGTTCGGCCAGCCGCACCATTTCCGGGAGCTTGTCGCGGCCGTTCCATGTCCGGTAGAGGAAGTTCGCCCGCATATAGAGGGCGAGCGGGTCGTTCTCCAAATCCGGCGCCGAGAGCAACCGGGCTGCTTCCTCCTCCTTCCCGGCATTGAACAGGACGGTGGCAACGGCCACCCGCAGCGACGTGTTTTTCGGGTTTCGCCGGATGGGCGCCTTGCAGTTTTCCGCCGCCTCCAGGGACCGCGCAGGGTCGAACCGCTTCA
The DNA here is from genome assembly GCA_900197615.1 of Rhodospirillaceae bacterium Spongia-Bin9. Lineage (GTDB taxonomy): Bacteria > Pseudomonadota > Alphaproteobacteria > Bin65 > Bin65 > Bin65. Next base: position 7,110 of record FZLR01000136.1, on the reverse strand, counting down.
GCCGGTGGGTCTGGCGCCAATGCTGCGGCGGCAGCGGTTCGAGGCAGCGGTCCGGCAGCGGACGCGGCGTACAAAGATGGGCCGCAGCCTCGGAGGTTGCCGAGAGCCACACAAGCCAAAACAAAGGGATGCAGACGGCAGTTCGGTACAGCATTGTACGGCGCCGTCCGACGGCATGGTGAGCGGGCCGGAAACCAATATAAAATAAATCGATTTACTTCAAGAGCGCCGCCGACCGTTTCGAATGCGCTGCGGGCATCCCCCGGATGCTGCCGCCGGCATGGCCCGTTCATCGCCGCCGGCTGTCCGTTCGATGCGCCCCGAACGGCCGCATGGCGGTATTTTTCTGCCTGCGGCGCAATGTCTCCGCCCCGAATTGGAAATATTTCCCGAAGTGCTGCCCACCCGGCAGGATAATTCGGCACTCGACGGAAACCCGTAATATTTTTCATGAATTTGCAGAAAATTATAAATTTTCGACCCTGCCGGCATGCAAAAATTACGCTGCCGGTCGGGAATATAGGAATTTATTATGAATTTCTTGTCCGGAGCTGCTCCAGTGCGCTTCGACGGGCAGACATATCCCGATCCGACCCGGCGCAGCCGCGCCCCGGGTAGCCGGATTCGCCCCCTGCTCATCTCACGAAGGGGTATGGGCGGCTTGACAGCGGAATCGATTTAGTAAAGCATCCGTGCCGTGATCGCTCGCAGGCCCTGCTAGGTCGGGTCACCCGCCGAATAGAAGAGCCTGATGCCCGACGCGGGATAGCTTCTCGCGTTCAGGCGAATAGGCGGGACATCTCTGCATTCTCTGCGAGTTGGTCACAATGGCCCGGCGCCCCCGCCGGGGCCGGCCGGAATATGGCCTGGCCGGAGGGGATTGGCATTGACCTTAGTCAAGCGAAACGTCTTTTTTCGCTTGAATGTGCGGGCGACACCGGCGGTCGGCGCAATAGCGCTGACCGCCGCGCTCTGCACCGCGCCCGCCGGGGCCGCGGACTACAGCTGGCCGGTAACCCGGGTGATCGACGGCGACACGGTGGTCGTCAACGCCAGGTCGGATTTGCCGCCGGAACTTTCCAGGCTGGCGGTGCGGCTGCACGGCGTGGACACGCCCGAAAGAGGCCGGCGCGCGAGATGTGCGGAAGAGATTAAATTGGGCCGGAAGGCGACAGCCTTTACGAAAACGCAGATAAGCAAGGCTGCGCGGATCGTGGTGCGCGATCCTGCCTGGGGCAAGTACGGCGGACGCGTGATCGCCGATCTGGTGCTGGACGGAAAATCCCTCTCGGACGAGTTGATCGCAGCCGGCCACGGCAGACCCTACGACGGCAAGCGGCGCAAGAGCTGGTGCTCCGGTTCCGGCAAGTGAGGACTGGCGGCAGGCTTGCATGGACTGCCGGCAGTTCCCTTCCGTTCACGCCATCCACCCCAGCGTCTCTTCCGTGACCCGGCTCGGGACATACTCCGCGGCGGCCCAGCCGTCGTAGCCCAGCCGGTCGAGCGCGGCGAAGACGGCAGGATAGTCGATGGTCCCGGTGCCGGGTTCGTGCCTGCCGGGACGGTCGGCGAACTGGATATGGCCGATGCGCGGCAGGATTTCCTCCAGCCGGGCGATCAGCCGGCCCTCCATGATCTCCATGTGATACAGGTCGTGCTCGAGCGACAGGTTCGGATGGCCGGCCCGGTCGATGGCCTCGAGCGCCTGGCCGCTGGTCGAGAGCAGGAAACCGGGCCGGTCCACGGTGTTGACCGCCTCGACCACCGCGCCGATGCCGATCCCGCCCATCAGGTCTGCCGCAACGCGCAGATTTTCCGCGAGCGTCGCCAGACAGCGTTCCCGCGCATAGCCATGCAGTTCGGGACATCCGGACAGCACGTTGACGTTGCGCGGCCGGAGCGCCGCCGCCACGTCCCGCGCAGTCTCCGCCGCCCGGCGGAACTCGGCCTGCCGGCCCGGCGTCGCAGCGAGGCCCGGCCCGCCGTCCAGCATGTCGCCGACCGGGATGTTGATGACCGAGACCGCGAGTTCCGCCGCCTCGATGGCCCGCTGCCAGTCGCCGGCTGGCCGGTCGTAGGGGAACTGGATCTCGATCGCCCCGAACCCGGCCGCCGCGGCGGCAGCCGGCCGGTCCAGCCAGTCGCGCTCGGCAAACAGCATCGAGATATTGGCGGAGAAGCGGGGCATGGCGGGGGCTCGGCAAGGCGTGACGGTACGCGACGCATCCTGACGGTTCCGGACCGGCCGGTCGAGGGGACCTGAGCGCCCGCAGGCCGCCCTCCTGCAATGCTGGCCTGCAGCGAACGCCCTTCCCGCGCGGCGCGGCGGCGGCTATGCCCCGGTCATGCTTATCGAGAACCCCTGGTTCTGGGCGGCGGCGGTTCCGGCCGTGCTGATCGTCGGCATCTCGAAGGGCGGGGTCGGCGGCGGGCTGGGGACCGTCGGCGTGCCGATCCTCTCCCTGGTCGTCGATCCGCGCATCGCCGCGGCGGTGCTGCTGCCGGTGCTCTGCCTGATCGACCTGATGTCGCTGAAGGCTTACTGGGGCCGCTGGCACCGGCGCAACATGCGCATCCTGATCGCCGCCGCGATGATCGGCATTCTGGCCGGCGCGCTGACCTTCCGGCATCTGGACGCCGACGCCATCCGGGTGCTGATCGGCGTCATCGCCATCCTGTTCGCGCTGCGCACCTGGCTCGGCGCCCGCCAGGGCGACCGGCCGGCGAGCGCGCCGAATGTCCTGCGCGGCGGCCTGTGGGGCGCGGTCGCCGGCTTCACCAGCTTCGTCTCCCACAATGGCGGGCCGCCGGTTGCGGTCTACCTGCTGCCGCAGAAGCTGGACAAGACGCTGTACCAGGCGACGACCGTCGTATTCTTCGCCTCGATCAACTATGTCAAGCTGGTGCCCTACTGGCTGCTCGGGCAGTTTCCGGCGACCAACCTGACCGTATCGGCGGCCCTGTTCCCGCTGGCCGTGGCCGGGACGCTGCTCGGCGTGTGGCTGCACACCCGGATTTCCGACCGCCTCTTCTTCATTGCGGCCTATGTCCTGCTGTTCGGCATCGGCATCAAGCTGGTCTACGACGGCATGACGGGCCTGCTGGCCTGACGGGGGCGGAAATGACGCCGATTCCGGATTTGACAGCCCGTCAGCCCAGCTTCCGGAATGTTTCAAGCGGCAGGAACCGCCGTCGCGGGATCCCGGCCAGGCGCCAAATGGCCGGCCCGGTCATTTCGATCGCGGCCTAAGTGCGCCTGTTCGGCATCGGCCCTAAGCTGGTATATGACGGCGTGACGGGCCTGTCCGGAGGGAGGAAAAGCGATATGACGGAAAATGCGGCGGCGCGCCGGGACGAACGGCGGCGGGCGGTAGAGGCGGCGGTGGCGGACATCCGCGCCATCGAACGCGACAGCGGGGTGACGCCGGACGGCCTCGCCCGGATTAAGCGGCGGCTGCTGGAACTGGCCGAACGGGCCGACCTTTTCCCGGCAGAGGATTTCCCGCCGCCGGAGGCCGGAGTCGACTTTCCCGCCAACATCTACCGGATCGCCGAGGACGACGACCACCGCTTCGCCCTCTATGTCCAGTCGTCGCGCGGCGCCCTCGAAACGCCGGCGCACAACCACACCACCTGGGCGGTCATCGCCGGCATCAGGGGCGACGAGCTGAACCGCTTCTACGAGCGCACGGCGGACGGCGGCGTGGCCGAGACCGGCCGGCATGTCGTGCGGCAGGGAACGGCCGTCGCCTTCCTGCCGGACGAGTTGCATTCCATCCATGTCGAGCGCGACGACCGGGTCATCAATTTCCACATGTACGGCCTGGCGCTCGACCATCTGCACGCGCGGGACTATTACCGGGCCGAAGACCGCAGCTGGCGCAATTTTCCGGCCCAGCAGGACATCATCGAGGCGCGCGGCGCCTGATATCCCCGGAACATTTCGCGGATCGAACCATGAGCCTCTACATTTCCCCGGCGGACCTTCACGCCGCCCTGCAGGACGGCGGCGAACTCGCCCTGATCGATGTCCGCGAACAGGGCGTCTTCTACCATTCGCACCTGTTCTGGGCGGTCTGCATTCCCCTGTCGCGCCTGGAGCTTCAGGTTCTGGACCTCGTGCCGCGCAAGTCTGTGCGGCTCGTGCTGTGCGACGACGGACCGTCCGGCCTCGCCGGCGCGGCGATGGAGGTGCTGGGCGCGCTCGGCTACAGCGACGTCCGCATCCTCGAAGGCGGCACGGCCGCCTGGGCCGAGGCCGGCTACGAGCTCTATTCCGGCGTCAATGTGCCGTCCAAGGCGTTCGGCGAATTCGTCGAACACGCCTACGACACGCCCCGGCTGCCGCCGGAGGAACTGAACGAAACCGTACGCTCGGGCCGGGACATGGTGATCCTCGACAGCAGGCCCGTAGAGGAATACCGGCGCATGAACATTCCGGGCGGCATCGACGTGCCGGGCGCCGAACTGGTCTACCGGGTGCACGAGATCGCGCCCGACCCGGAGACGCTGGTGGTCGTCAACTGCGCCGGGCGGACGCGCAGCATCATCGGCGCCCAGAGCCTGATCAACGCCGGCATCCCGAACGAGGTCGCCGCGCTGAAGGACGGCACCATGGGCTGGGAACTGGCCGGCTTTACCTGCGAGCACGGCTCGGAACGCTTCGGCGCCGATCCGTCGCCGGACGCCGTGGCGGTGGCGCAGGAACGGGCCGCGGCGGTCGCCCGGCGCTTCGAGGTGCCCTTCGCCGGCAGGGCGGCGGTCGAGAAATGGCAGGCCGGGACCGATGTACGTACGCTTTATCTTCTGGACGTACGTACGCCGGAAGAATTCGCCGCCGGCCATGCCGCAGGCGCCCGCCATGCGCCGGGCGGCCAGCTCGTGCAGGCGACCGACGAATATGTCGCGCCCCGCCATGCCCGGATCGTCCTGTTCGATAGCGAGCGGGTGCGCGCGGTCATGACCGCCTCCTGGCTGATCCAGCTCGGCTGGCGGGATGTCCATGTCTACGATGGTGCGATCGCCGACTGGCCGGTCGAGACCGGCCCGCGCGCGCCGGAAGCGCCGGACATCGAACAGTGGGACACGATCGGCCCCGGCGATGTGGCGGAAGACGACTACATCCTCGACCTGTCCGACAGCCTGACCTACCGCCGCGGCCATATCCCCGGCGCCTGGTGGGGCCTGCGCACGCGGCTCGACGAGGCGTTGCTGCCGGACGACGAACGGATTGTCTTGTACGCCGATGACGACCGGATGGCCCATCTGGCGGCCGCGGAGATGTCCGGCCTCGAGATCGACAACGAGATCGTCGTGCTGGCCGGCGGGCTCGACGCCTGGCGCGCCGCGGGCAAACCGGCCGAGCCGGACAGCGGCAGGATGACCCTGGCGACGACGGAGCCGAACGACGTCTGGCACAAGCCCTACGACACCCCCAAAAGAACGGGCGAGGAAGTCCGGGCGAAGATGGAAGAGTATCTGGTGTGGGAGGTTGCGCTGGTCGAGCAGATCGCACGCGACGGCACGGTCAGCTTCCGCACATACCCATGAGGCTCCCGCAAGGATCCCCGCAAGAATGAGGGTCATGGAAGCCCGCGGCATGGATGCGGGCATGGACCCGGCGGAGATTTCTGCGCCCCTGCCGTCCGCCACTGTGCTGCTGCTGCGCGACGGCGCGGACGGGCTGGAAGTTTTTATGGTCGAGCGCAGCGGCCGGGTCGGCGCCTTTGCCGGCGCGATGGTGTTTCCGGGCGGCAAGGTGGCGCCCGAGGATTCTTCCGCCGATTTGCGCGCGTTGGCCGACAATGGCGACAGCCTGGACGACGAGGCCTTCGGATTCGCCGTCTCCTCGGTGCGCGAAGCCTTCGAGGAATGCGGTGTGCTGCTCGCCCATCGCGGTGGCGCCACGCTGACCGACGCCGAACTGACGCCGCTTGCCGGGTTCCGGGAAGCGATCGGCCGCAACCGGATTCCGTTCGCCCGTTTCCTCGCCGACCACGGCCTGCGCCTCGATCTGGCCGGTCTGGCGCCCTTTTCCCGCTGGGTGACGCCGACGTTCCGGCCCAAGCGCTTCGACACAATGTTCTTCCTCGCCGCCGTCCCGCCGGACCAGACGCTGAGCCACGACGGCAGCGAGACGGTGCACGGCCTGTGGACCCGGCCGCAGCAGGTTATCGACGCCGCCGACCGGGACCGGAAATATTCGCTCTATTTCGCCACCCGGCTGAACCTGATGGACCTGGCGCAGAGCGCGACCGTGGCCGATGCGCTGGCCCGCGCCGCCGGCCGGAAGCCGCCCCGGGCCATGCCGTGGCGGGAGATGACGGCGGACGGCCCGCGGCTGTGCATCGACCCGGACGCCGGCTATGCCCTGGTGCAGGCGACCCTGGAAGTCGCCGGTGGCATCGCGCCCTTGCCGAACTGACGCCCGGCCTTATATTAGAATTACTCTAAACTAATACGGAGCGGGCCGAACATGAACGTGCTGACGCGCGCCGACATCATGGCGATGGCTGACTATGAGGCGGTGCGCAGGGAAAAGCGCCGCGAGATCTCGCAGATCAAGAGGAACCGCCGGGTCGAGGTCGGCCCCGTCGCGACCTTCTATTTCGAGAACCGCGCCACCATGTGGCACCAGATCCACGAGATGCTGTTCATCGAGAAGGGCGGCGAAGCGCAGATCGCCGACGAACTGGCGGCCTACAATCCGCTGATCCCGAACGGCCGCGAGCTGGTTGCGACGGTGATGATCGAGATCGACGACGAGCGCCGGCGGCGTACGGTCCTGGGCCGGCTCGGCGGCTTCGAGGAGACCATGTTCATCCGCTTCGGCGGACACGAGGTCATGGGTATGCCCGAGGACGACCTCGACCGCACGACGGCAGACGGCAAGGCCTCCTCCGTCCAGTTCGTCCATTTCCCCTTTACCGATGCCCAGGCGGCGGCGTTCAAGGCGGGCAAGTCCGGTCCGGGCGAGGCCATCGTCGGCGTCGGCCACCCGAACTATGCCCACATGGCAGTGATGTCCGGGGCCGTGCAGGCGGCCCTGGCGGGCGATCTGGAGTAGGAGCGACTTGCCGACTCCCCAACACCCGTCATTTCGACCGACCG
>FZLR01000305.1 GCA_900197615.1 Rhodospirillaceae bacterium Spongia-Bin9 | reverse complement strand
AGCGCTACATGACGGCGCATGTCGAGGTGAACTGCCGCCCCGGGACGGTGGAGCAGTACCGGTCCCTGCTCGATCTGCACATCCTGCCGGATCTGGGCGGGCTCAGGCTGTCCGAGGTCAACCGCTCGCACGCCTCGGCGCTGCACT
>FZLR01000135.1 GCA_900197615.1 Rhodospirillaceae bacterium Spongia-Bin9 | reverse complement strand
GTTCTGGGGTGCGCCGGACGCCCAGGTCGATGCCGCCGAGCGGGCCTGCCGCGCCGCGCTGGCAATCGCAGACGGTATCCGGGCGGAAAATGCCCGGCGCCGTTCCGAAGGCGAAGCGCTGCTCGGTATCCGCATCGGCATCCATACCGGCAGCGCTACCGTCGGCAACATCGGCTCACCGGGCCGCGTCAACTATACGATCATCGGCGATACGGTGAATGTCGGTGCGCGCCTCGAACAGCTCGGCAAGACGCTGTTCCCCGAAGGCAGCGAAACGGCGATCCTGATCAGCGGTGCGACGGCAGCGGGTCTGGGACCGGACTTCGATCCGAAGCCGGCCGGCAAGCACCGCGTCAAGGGGCGCGCCGGCGAGGTCGAAGTGTTCAGGCTGGGAGGCTTCATATGAGAAGCGAAAACAGGGCTGTCCTGATAGTTTCTTTGTTGTTCCTGGCCGCCTGCGGGGGCGGAGGAGGAAGCGATAGACCGGAAGCCCAGGATGCCCCAGAGATGCCGCCGGCAACGCTTCGAGTGGTCGACGGCGACACGGTGGACATCAATGGCACTCGCCACCGCCTCGCGGGGATCGATGCTCCGGAAAGGCACCAGACCTGTATCGATGCGGACGGCGCACCCTGGGCGTGCGGCCGAGCGGCATCCGAAAGAGTCAAAGAGCTGATCGGTTCCGGGCCCGTGGCCTGCTCCAGTTCGGGCGGGGACATCTACGGGCGGTCTGTTTCGTCCTGTTCTGCCGGTGGTGCCGATTTGGGCCAGGTGCTTGTCCGGGCGGGCCTGGCGCTCAATGACTCCCGCTACGGTCCCGATTACTCCGCGGCGGAAGATGAAGCCCGGGAATCAAAGGCAGGCATGCACGCGGGCCGCTTCATACCGCCTTGGTCATGGCGCGCCGGTGCGCGGTTGTCGCCGCTGTCGCCGAGCATTCTGGCTTCGGATGCGGTTGTCTTCGTCTTCGGCGTACCGACGCAGGCAATGACCTCCTGCAATCTGGCAACCTGTACGCTCGACGTTGCTGGCAGTTCGACAACGATTTCGGCTGCGGAACTCTTGCCGGGCGACCAGTCGGAAGGGCCGATCGCGTCCTACACGGTAGCTGATGATGGGACAGAGTTCGCTGGCTTGGGCCATTGGTTGCAGGAGAGCGGATTTGTCGTTGCCGTCGGCGGAACCGTTCCGGTCGCCGAGATTCTCATGGCGGTGTCGATCGCCGAGCATTTCCCTGCCACCAACCCGAGACCGCTGGATGGCGGTGCGACGTGGCGCGGGTTTATGTCGGCGATCGATGTGAGCACTGCGCCGGCTGCCGCTCTCACCGGCAATGCCACCATTTCCCCGCAGGACTTTGACGATCCTTCGATAGACATCCTGTTTAACCGGATTCGGGAGGCGGGGACCAACGCTGCGCGACCCGACATTACCTGGAACGGGATTGAGGTCCGAAACGGCGCGTTCTCTGCGGGGAAAATCTCCGGCCGGTTCTATGGTGACATCCACCACGAGGCCGGCGGCGTTTTCGAACGAAATCGGATTACCGGGGCGTTTGGCGCGAAGCGGGACAGGCGTTAGCGGTCGAAAACTGGCTCCGTCAATCGTCATCATCCCAGCGCCAGGGCGATCGGAAGTTGCGGTTACGGTTCCGGCGCTCCGAGTCCGACCACTTCGCGCTGACCCAAAAGATTACCCAGATCACGGCGCACAGGATCAAGAAGACGAAGAAGGGATCCACCGGTCGGGGGCCCTTACTGAATCGTCTTCAGGAGCAGCGTCCCGAGCACCAAAGCTCGCCGGCGCAGAAGCAGAAGACGGAACCAGCGGGTCATGCTTGGGTGAAACATGATTCCAATCAGCCTATTAATTTGGTTGCGATCACTGTCCGCCTCGTGGTCGTTCTTCAGACTTTCGGAATCTATCGCTCAGGGCGACGAACGCGCCGAGGAAGCTGCCCTTGGCGCCATCGGCCTCCTCGAATTCAGCATGGTTGAATCCGGCCGCCAGCCGAGGGTTGCCGTCGCGGTCGGGAATGCTCGACATGGCGCCGCCCCAGAAACCGCCCGATGACACAATGCCCCGCGTGGGGTGCCTCACCGTCACGCCCTCGTGCTCGAAATTGCCGTTTCCCTGAATGGCCGTCTTTTCAAGGTGAATTTCATAGTCTTTGGTGACGGATTGCACGTCGCGAATCTCATTCCCGAGGAAAATCCCGAAATGGGAGCGTTTCGTCTCCAGATCCCCGGTGCACCCGATGCAGCCGCTCAAGGTGCCATCGGAGAAGTTCGCCGCGAGCGTCACCGTGCCAAAATACTCGTCCAGCACGGCAACCCTTTCGTCTTCTCCCCGGTCGGTTCCCGGAGCATAGCTGTAGATGCCCCCGGCCTGCCCGACGTATGTCGCTTGCCCCTCGGTAGGCAACGCGGGGGGATTAGCCGGGTCGATCTCCGGGCCGTCGACGATGCCGTACCGAATCGAGCCCTCGAAAGAAAGCTCCGGCAGGTGCTGGCCGGGAAACTCCGCCCACCACCCTGCCATCAGGTAGTCGGCCGGGTTGTCGTCGTCCCAGCTGGCCAGGGCATACACGACCGACGTTCCTTCCTCGGTCTCCTTCACGAACGTCCAGTCCCGCGCTCGATGACCGGGAACAGGCGTCTCGGCGGGCCGCGTGTCGACGGCGTCGTCGGCCGTGTTGACGGATACCGGGCGGCCGTTTTCCAACGTCAGGAACACCCGCAGATGAGGCCCCTGAAATTCCGAATTCCTGGTGTATGTGATACGGCCTTCGTCTTCTGCCATCTGGCTTCGGGTACAGCCGCTTATGGCCAGCGCTGCGACGGCACACAGAAGGATCGCTGTTTTCTTTGGCATGAGTCTGATCCTCTCCCGGGTGGTTATGGGTCGCCTGGGCGACGTCACCGATCCTCGGTCCTGGCGCCCGCGACGGCCGCAGCCGCCCATTCGTTCAGCGACTGGTCGCCCCGGCTGCTGAGGGCCGTTTCCAAAAGCTCGTAGATCAGCGCATCCGGTCCCGAGGGCGGGTGGTCGCTGCGTTCATATTGTCGGATCGCCCGCCCGTCGCGCCCCCTCAGGCGCAACAGGGCGGACATCTGGCGCTGAGACAGGCCCAGCGACTTGCGGATTTCGCGCATGCGGTCGGGGGGCATTTCGGCTTCGGCCGCTCGAGGTTCAGTCGATCGCAGAGCCTGTTTACCAGATTGCGCGCCTGCCGGGGAGAAAGAAGAATTCGCGCTTCCTCGCCCCGATAGTTCACGTCGCGCTGAGACAGGCAGATCTCGTCCGGCTCTTCGCCGTTGCCGACCTCGCACGGCGGGCTGTTTTTTCTTGCAATATCAGGCGTTCCCGTACATCCAGTGCACCAGGTCCGGAATCACACCGCGCGGCACCGGCTTTAATCCGTGATAGGTCCAGCCCTCGGTATCGCACCAAGTCGGTTCGCTGTTGCGAAGTTCATCATTGATCCACATGTCGGCAACGTGCGGACCGGTATAGTGATGGCGACGCATGATCGGTACCCGGCATCTTCGAGGCGGGAGATGAATGCCCAATAGGCCCAATTCGCGTCTGTGCGGTTTGGCGCGCTCTGGTATGCGGCCCATATCGCCCGCGCATCGTCCAGAGTCGGAGCCTTTGCTATTGCTTCCGTCGTGTTTCTGCCGGCGTTGGGGCTGGCTCGCCATCGCTCTTCCGTGGCACCCGCTCAAGCAACGGATTCCGGCCCGCCTAAACTGAGCTCCGCACGGAGCGACTGAACGTAGATTGGAGTTGGTGAAACAATCTCACCCTTGCCCTCGATTCCTACAAGATGCCGACCGTCTACAAAATGGCTGTGGGTAATCGTGATGCCACCGTGGATTGTGATGCTGGTGCCAGCTTGTACTGCCGCGGCAGACTGTGCTTCGATGGCCCGCTTTAGCTCGGCGACCTCACGTTTCGTGCCCCGGTAGCGCTTGCCGAACCAGCCGCCGAATCCGAGTGCAAATATGGCGATTATGACCCAGCGGGCACCGAACTCCGCGATTTCTCGCCCGAACCAAGCCCAAGAGCCAGCAAATATATCAATGGATTCCATCTGCCCACCGTATCAGCGCCCCTCCCCAACGTTAAGTAGTGCGGATAATTCCCATTTGTTAGATCACCTATAAGTATTTCCGATATATCGGGCATGTCCCGAAAGTCACCCGGCCTCCTTACCGATCACGTCCTTGGTAAGGACGACGACGTTGCAACCGGCCCGGCGCTTATACTCGACGTCCATCATCCGGTTGATCAGGAGGATATCACCCGGCGCCTCTCGTCGATGCGCGCCAGGGCCCTGAACGGCCGCGTCGGACACGATAGTCCAGGGTCGTGCGACGCCATTGCGTGATGCCGTGTTTGCGGTTCATCGCGGCCTCGCCGCGTTGAGGACGACGGCCTTGAGCGAGGCGAGCAATCCGAGCAGGTGCTCCCTGTCCTTCGCCTTATGCCTGATGCCGTACCACGACGCCTGCAAGAGGCCGGAGACTTGGCCGGGGCTTGCCCAGCGACTTGAGCGCGGCATGGGCGCCGGCCGCGGCGGGCTCGTTGATCGCGTAGACCACGTCGATGTCGGGGAGGTCGCGCAGCAAGGCGTCCATGGCGACCCATCCGCCTGCCTCCGTGCCCCCCGTCGTGCCGCTGTAGACGTTCCGGGGGTCGTCCTCGTCATGCTTCGTTCCAGGGTCACGGATGTCGACGCCGAAGCCGAAGCCGTTGAGGAACCCCTGGTTGCGCAGCACGTCCAGCGTGGCGATCCGCGCACGCTTCGCCGCATCCCCGAGCCGTGCTCTCACCCACAGGCCGACCAACTCGCCGGCCCTGAAGTTGTCGGTCGCGAAGGTCGCGTCAACCGACCCCGCCGGATCGAACGGGGTGTCCAGCGCGATCACCATCGCACCCGCTTTCCGCGCCCTCGCGACCACATCCGCGAGCGCCGCCGAATCCGAAGGCGCGATGAGGATGCCCTTCGCGCCCGCGTCCACCAGTGTCTCCATCGCCTCGATCCGGGTCCGCGTGTCCCCGTCGTAGGTGCCCGAGAAGGTGCGCATCTCGACGCCGAGCGCGCGGGCTTTCGCAAGCGCGGCCTGTTTCATGGCCACGAAAAACGGGTTGGCGTCGGTCTCTACGATCAGGCCGATAACCGGATCGGCGGCCGTGGCAGGACAGGTGGATAGCGCGCACGCCAGAGCCAAGGCGGCAAACAGGCGATTCTTGGGTTTCATCGCGATGCACTCCGGGCGGTGCGTGGCCGCGGTCGCAGGGGCTTCGACAATCCGCCCGACCGGTGCGCGACGTGAGTGCCACGGGAGTCGATGGCGCGGCGGGGCGTTACCGTCAACGCCAGAACTCGACGTGGAAGCGGACCCGGCCGACGAGCTCCACCTCGTGTGCGACTCTAGGTTCGACAATCCCGTGCTTGCCCGGACAAAGCTCGACCTCCTCGACCGCTGGCTCGAGGATGCGATACCGAAGCCTGCCTTGCAGAACGACGATTCTTGCCCAAGCGCCCGCCCGGGTACGGTGACGCTTCAGCAGGTTGGCCGGGATCGACGCCTCGGAGAACTCGCGGGTCCTGGCGTACTCGCAAACACTGTCAGGCAATGTCCTCATGCAATCCTACCAATGCAGTTCCCGCCCGCGGGTCAGCGCGCAGACTCTCCTCATCGCGCGCCGCGGAGGCTTTTCACGGAGATGCCTTTCACCACCTTCAGGCCCTTGGGCGATTCGAAGGGATTGCCGGCGGCGGATCGGCCGCCATTCCCCGGTTTTCCGCGTTTTCCGGCGATAGCGGTGGACAATGCCCCAAAGCCGTCATCGGAGCGTTACCGCCCGGAATCGATCTCCCGATCCCTGGCGCTGCTTCGGACGTGGAGGAGGTGCCGAACCCGTCACTCAGTCCTGCGTGTCCGTATTCACCCCGTCCCTCAACGGCTTTCCCGGCTTGAACGTCGGAGCCGTCGAGGCCTCTATCGACACGGTCTCGCCTGTCCGGGGGTTGCGCCCGGTACGGGCGGTACGCTTTCTCGTGCCGAAGGCCCCGAAGCCTGCGATCCTCACGTCTTCCCCGTTGGCGAGAGCATCGGAGATGACCTCGAATACCGCGTCCACCGCGCCTTTCGCGTCGGACGACCCGAGCCCCGTCCGTTCCGCGACCCGGTTGCCGAGTTCCGATCTGTTCATTGGCATCTCCTGCGTTCCAATTGGGATTGGCGATCCGAGTCCTATAGCGAGATCGCCGGTGCCGGGCAATTCATCCAGGTCGCGCCATTCCCGACCGTTCGATCAATCAACCCTCCGAGCGTGCATCCGTAGGCGGATCGCCTGCCGGCCAGGCGAGGACGAACGCGCGCAGTTCCCGGTTGCCTTGCACCAGGTCGTCGACGCTGAAGCGGTCGAGGACGGCAAAGAACGCCGCCTCGGCTTCGGCGAGAGCCCCCTTGAGGGCGCAGCACGTCTCGATCCGGCAACCGCCGGCACCGCCCGGAAAGCACTCGGCGAGCGGGATGCCCCTTTCCATCGACCGCGCCACCGCGCCGACGGCGATCGCTTCTGCCGGCCGCGCCAGTCGCAGCCCGCTGCCCTTGCCGCGCACGATCTCGACGAACCCGGCGCGGCCGCGCGCCCAGACGACCCTGGTCAGATGGCTGTGCGAAATCCCGTAGCGCGCCGCGATCTCTGCGACGGTGGCGAGGCGCCCACCGTTTACGGCGAGGTACATCAGCTCGCGGAAGGCGTAGTCGGTGCGGTCGGTCAGCTTCAACGGTCCATTCCAGTCGCCGCCGCAAGACCGCGAACAGGCCGGGCATCCGGGACCATGCCGCGTTCCGGACTGGCATTCGCTCTTGCCAGCCATTCGTCCATGCGGCGCCAGCCGTATGCCTCGAACTCGTCCTTGATCGCGTGTATGACCTCGACCAGGGCGGTGTCGTCTGCCGAGCCCTTGGGTTTGTGGTAGTAGGTGGAGCGCGCGATCCCTATCCGTCGGCAAGCTGCAATAGTCACAGGCCGAACCGCCCGGCCTGCGCATGAGCCGGGTGCAGATGTACAAAGTTTTGCTCGCCAGGGCGCGAAGTGTCAGGGGTGCGACCGCGTGTTCGACGATCCGCGGTACTTGGAACTGGATCACAATATCCCGCGATCCGACGGCGGCCTGAATCACATCGGCAACCGCATCCTGCTCTGCGCCCCGCGCAATCGGCTCAAGAGAAATATCTACACGCTGTCGGGATTGCGCCGGGAAAACAAAAGGGTGGCCACATGGCCGCATAATGGGGGATTCGATGACCGACGATGGAATGGTCGAAGTCGTCAACTGGCTTCAATGGGAATTTGGCGTGTATCGTCATGACGACGGCTGGACTGCAATTCCCAGTCTATACGTGTTCGCTGCTCCGGTGTGAGGCTATCCAGAAGTTCGTTCATGGCGCGCCGTATAGGTGGGTCAGACGACCAGTTTCGCCCGACGGATTCCCACTCACGAAAATTGGCCGGAGGCGGTGCGGCTGGAAGCGACACGCGTTCATGCTCGGCGAGAGGACGACGCGGAAATGCGGGAGGCAATAGAGCGTCGGCTTGTTCAGGGACTTCAACCGCATTTGAACGTCTTGCTGCGCTGATTGACACTTCATGCACTCCCCGTTATAAGGCGGGCGTGCATTGACTCTTCCTGGATGTGTTCTGCCCCGCGCCGGTCACGCAACCGCGCGGGGCTTTTCTGTCAGGCCCCTGCGCCAGGTGCCAGTCCATTTTCTGCGATCAGCGCCTTGTAGGTGAGCCGTTTTCCGGCCATGCCGCCCGCCAGCGCCACCATCTGCGCAATCGTATCACAGTCCCGCACGTTGTGACGCACGGCAAATTCCGCGACGTACCGATGCAGGTGTTTCGGGCTGATCTTGTGGAACACGCCCTTGTGCGCCCGCTTCAGGATCGACCAGAAGGACTCGATCCCGTTGGTGTGCGCCTGGTCCCGCACGAACTCACCGACCGAGTGATTGACGGCCTCATGGTCGTACCGAGCCGTCCGCGGGCGGTAGGCCCGCGCTTCGTCCGTGTGGAGCTTGGCGCCCGGGCGGACCCGCTCGGCGACGAAGCGCGACGTGCGGCGTGTCGGCCCGGCGGACGTGACGTGCGCGGCCACGCGGCCCGTCGCCCGGTCCCGAATGCCGACAGCGGCGTCTTTCCCGGCGCTGCCGCGGCCCGAAAGCGCCTTGCGCTTGCTCTTGGACATGTTCGCGCGCTTGCCGCCGAACCACGTCTCATCAGCTTCCGCAGGCCCGCCGAACGGCGGCTCGTCGTCGTTGTCGAACGCCTTGCGGATACGCTGGAGCATGAACCACGCGGTTTTCTGCGTCACGCCCAGGTCGCGGTGCAGCTCCATGGAACTGACGCCCTTCAGCCCGTTCAGGTGCAGATAGATCGCATAGACCGATTTTCTGAACGGGATCGGCGACCGCTCCATGACGGAGCCAACGCGAACTGAGAAATGCCGCTTGCAGGCCGGGCACCAATAGGGCATCGGCGGCGTGCCGGTGCATTCGGTGGTCTCGGTCGATCCGCAGCGCGGGAAATGCCGGCCGATCGGCTACATTTTCGCCTCGAACCATTCCCGCGCCGCTTCATCGGTCGAAAACAGGACAACGAGCTTCGGCCCGGGGCTCCGCGCAAGATCGGCGACGAGGACGTTGCGACGGTCATCGTGCGCACCTTGGAAGAGACGCCGCCCGACGGCACGCATTGGAGCCTGCGCTCAATGGCCGGCGCCGCAGGTTATGCGCCCTTGTGTCCTTCCAGCGTACCGGTTGCGAAGTTCACGCCGTTTGCCGAATGCTCCGACCTGCCCTGCAATTCCCCCTTGAGAATATCCAACTCCGGGGCGAAGGCGGAGACCACGGCGACGCGCGGGGTCCGATCTCGGAAGTCATGAGTATTCGCCGGCTCCGGCGCGCCCGCGATAAGCAGCAAGGCGGCCGACAGGCTGGCGAACAGGGCCCGAACCGCTCGTAGTGGAAACGACGGAAGGGTCATGGTGCGGTCCTCAACTCGTCATTAAGATTGTCGATGTGGCGTCCCCCACTGACCGATCCGCCTCGGGCGTAAACTCGTTGACGGTTTCTCCGCCACGAACTTTGGATCCTTCGTTGCACTCGCCGCCTCGTTCATCTTGATCAAATCCGCCCACACGGCCCGGTACTTGCTGCCACGGTGGTCGATCTAGAGTTGACTCGCTGTGCTGATCGCTCGCCTGGGTTGGCGACGGAAAAGAGCAAAGAAAATCACACGTTACACCCGATAAGCCGAGCTTCGGGATATTGCGCCCCGACGCTCGGATCCGCATTCGGATCGGAAGCCGGTATTCGCCATGTCAGTCAAGTCCGGTATGCCAGGCCGGCCTTTCCCGGCCCGATGTAACGGGCAGCTATCGATCACGGTCACGCTGGCGACCGCGATATCGCTGCTCGTTCTCCTGTCGGTCGGGAGCGTGCTCGGCACCGGCGTCTGGCTCGCGGCAAGGAACACGCTCTCGCTTCTCAGCGAAAACGGCAACCGGAACCTCGCCGATACGGTCGGGCGAATCGAACTGCACCTGCGCCCGGCCGAGGACAAGGCCCGTTTCATCGCCCGCCAGATCGCCGAAGGCAGCATCGACCCGCACGACCGCGCGACGTTCGGCCTCCTGCTGACCGGTGCCCTCGCAGGCGTTCCGCAGATCAGATCGGTATCTTTCTTCGACCCCAACCTGAAGACCTTCGTTGCCGCCCGCCTCGGAGACGGCAACCTCGGGTTGGGCGAATTGGACCATTCGCAAGACCCCAGGTTTCACGAATTCCTGGCGGAGATGCCGGAAGAGCCGCACTGGCACAGCCCGTTC
>FZLR01000130.1 GCA_900197615.1 Rhodospirillaceae bacterium Spongia-Bin9 | reverse complement strand
GCGAGGTCGTAGTCCCAAACGCCGTGATGCACCGTCTGGAAGTGCCATTTGCGCTCGCCCGTGCGGGCATCGAGGCACACGAGCGATTCTGCAAAAAGGTTGGCGCCGGGGCGGCGGCCGCCCCAATAGTCGCTGCTCGGCGTGCTCGTGGGCGCGTAAAGGAGCCCACGTTCGACGTCGAGCGACATCAGCCCCCACACATTGGCGTGGCCGGTGAAGCGCCAGGACTCGTTCTCCCAGGTATCCGCGCCGACGTCCCCGGCAGATTGCGGGACGGTGAAGAACACCCAGCGGCGCTCGCCGGTCCGAGCGTCGAACGCCTGCACGGTTCCCGGCGGGTCGAACTTGCGCTGCAGGCGGTCGGGAATGCGGCTGCCCACGATCACAAGGTCCTCGAAGACGACCGGCGGCGAGGTCTGGTCGAACTCGTAGCGGGTCACCGGGCGGGGGAAAGCGTCGGTCAGCAGGACGCTCCCGCCCTCGCCGAAGCCCGCGTCCAGCTTCCCGGTCGCGGCGTCGATTGCGTAGAGCCGGTCGCGGCTGTTGAGGAAAATGCGGCGCTCGTCCCCGTCGCTCCACCAGGCCACGCCCCGATGCTTGAATCCTCTCGGGCCCGCGCCCTTGGGTCCGCCTTCATAGACCTTGGGATCGAAGCTCCACAGTTCGGCGCCCGTCTCCGCATCGAGGGCCACGACCCGCGTGTACATGGTCGAGAGGTAAAGCACATTGTCGACCATGATCGGCGTTGCCTGGAACGGGCCCGGGCGGGTGCCGTATCGCTCGAGCGGCCTCTCCTTCGGGTCCCACTGCCAGGCCACCTCCAGGTCGCCGACGTTGACGGCCGTGATCTCGGCAGCGGCCGAGTATTTTGTTTGCGCCTGCCCGCCTCCGACAGACGGCCACTCGATCGCGGCGCTCCGTTCCTGGGCGCTCGCGAGGGAGGCGGTCGCGAGGACGGTAGCCGCGAGGGCGGCGGTCGAGACGTATCGTTTCATGGCGGGGTATCCGATCGTCAAGGGCAAGCTGGTCTCCTGGCTCAAGCTGAATCGTGGACTCCCCAGGTCGCAATTGGCTGTGGTTGTGTCGGCTGCGGTTCCTGGCGACCGGGATCATTGTGACTCTCCTACTCGACAGTGACCATGTGGCGAAGGCCGCGCCCCACGCTGCGTGGTCATTCTCTCGGTGGGACGCTTGGCAAGGTTCGAGTGGAAACAGCCGGCTACGCGGCGAGGACTTGTTGCGGTTCGGCCTTCCATAGCCAGGGCAGGAGCTCGGGCAGGCGGGTCTGCGGCATCTCTGCGATGCGGGCGAGGACGTAGGCGAGCCAGGCCTGCGGGTCGACATTATTGAGCTTGGCGGTGCCGATCGGCGTATACATCGCCGCCGCCGGACGGACGCGGCCGCGATCCGAGCCGCAGAACAGCCATGACTTCCCGACCGGGGCGATCCCCCTGAGCGCCCTTTCAGCGGCTTATTCGTTAGGCGGATGCGGCCGTCGTCGACGAAGCGGGCGAACATCTCCCAGCGCCGGAGCATAGCGGACCGTGTTTATGCCGTGTTCGGACGTATGCCGGTCGTGTATCGGTGGGGGACAGGCGGGGACCTGCGGGGACAGGGCGATGACGATTCGCGTGTATCGGTGCGATACACGCTCGCTCCAACATTCCTGGGACCCCGTTTGGCCACGGAAGTCCCCAATAGGGCACGCCATGGGCCCCCATGGCACACCTGCATCACCGATGCGTGGGGTGTGAGACCAACGCGCCGAAGGGCGTCCAGATCGCGCTTCCTGACCGCTCAAGCTGTCGGGCGATGAAAGCCGTTTGGCCTTCGGCATTTAGCCCGAGCGGCGCTTGAGCGGCAGCGCCCGCCGCGCACCTGCGGAGACAGTCCCCGACCACCACGCGGCTTCCGGGCGGCACTATAGGAAGCACGAGGTAACAGATCAATGCATGGAGTCGTGCTCGACGGCAGCGTCGTTCACTCGGCCCGCACTGCTGGCGGCGGTGCGGGTTGGGCCGTCGCCATCGGCGGCGGCAGCGGTGGCACATGCGTGTTCGCTGCTGAACCGAGCGGCGAACACGATGCTGAACATTACGCGAGTCCTCGCGTGGCATCTCGCCGGCGGAGCGCAAGCAAGATACGGAGCACCAGCATCCTTTACGGAAGACGTAACATAAACTATGGTCGGCGCACATGATTCGAAGCTTCAAGGATCGGGATACGCGCCGCTTCTTCGAGGGGCGGCGCGTCGCGGCATTTCAGGGCTTCGCCGCTCAGGCCGCGCGCCGGCTGGTTCTGCTGGACAGCGCGGAGACACTCGGAGACCTTGCCGCGCTGCCGAGCAACCGGCTGGAAGCGCTGCGGGGCGGCCGCGCCGGTCAGCACAGCATTCGGATCAACGCGCAATGGCGCGTCTGTTTTCGTTGGACAGACGACGGGCCGGAAGATGTGGAGATCGTGGATTACCACTGAGGGAGATTTGACATGAACGCAAGGAACGGGATGAGGCCGGTGCATCCGGGCGAAATCCTGCGCGGCGAGCTCGACGAGCTCGGGCTGTCGGCCAACGCGCTGTCGAAGGCGCTGGGCGTGCCGGTGAACCGGGTAACGATGATCCTGAACGGCCAGCGGGGGGTGAGCGCGGACACGGCGCTCAGGCTGGCGCGCTATTTCGGGACGACGCCGCAACTCTGGCTGAACCTTCAAAAGACGTGGGAGCTTCGTCGGGCGGAGATCGCGGCGGGCCGCGAGATCGCGAAACGCGTTACGCCCCGGCAATCGGCGGCGTGAGGGGAGGCCATGCCAGTTCCCGATTTTCAGTCGCTGATGCTCCCTGCCCTCAAGGCGTTCGCCGGCGGTGGGGAGCCGTCACTTTCAGAAGTCCGCGAACGTATCGCCGCCGCCGAGGGACTCTCGGCGGAAGATGTCCGGGAAATGCTCCCGAGCGGTCGGCAGGCAGTGTTCGTCAACCGTGTGAGTTGGGCCGTGATCTACATGGAGCGCGCCGGGCTACTGGAGCGGGTCCGTCGCGGCGTGTATCGGTTGACGCAGGAGGGTGAACACCTGCTGTCGCGCAAGCCTTCTCGCATTGATTTGAACCTGCTTGGAGAATATCCCGATTTCGCCGAATGGTCGCAACGGGCGAACGTCCCTCCTTCCGGCAAGGAAGTGGCGTCCAAGCAGAGCGAAGAAATCTCGGACACGCCGGAAGAAGCACTGGACCGGGCCGCCCGACAGTTGAGCGGCGCTCTGGAAGCCGATGTGCTGCATCGGGTTCGCGATGCCGCGCCTGCGTTTCTCGAACGCGTGGTCGTCGATTTGCTCATCGCGATGGGTTACGGCGGCGGCGATGCCACGATGGGCCGCGTAACGGGGCGCTCGGGCGACGGCGGAATCGACGGCACGATCCGCGAGGACGCACTCGGTCTGGACGAGGTTTATGTACAGGCGAAGAAATACGCTGAAGGCAACGCCGTGGGCGAAGGCGACTTGCGCAACTTCGCCGGCGCGATCGACGCCGCCGGCACGACCAAGGGCGTGTTCGTCACCACCTCCGGCTTCACGCGCGCCGCAAAAGACTACGTGGCGCGAAGTCCGAAGCGGATCGTTCTGATCGACGGCGAAGAACTGGCGCGGCTCATGGTTCGTCACAACGTCGGCGCACGCACGCGCGACCGTTACGAGGTCAAGCGGATCGACGAAGACTACTTCGACCAGGAAGCGTTGTAGGCCGTGCGCCTGTCGTGGAACGAGGTCCGCGCCCGCGCCGCCACCTTCGCCGGGGACTGGAAGGACGCGGCCTACGAGAAGGGCGAGACGCAGAGCTTCTACAACGCCTTTTTCGACGTGTTCGGGGTGCGGCGGCGGAACGTCGCGCGCTACGAGCAGCATGTCGCGAAGCTGGACAACCGCTCAGGCTTCATCGACCTGTTCTGGCCGGGCGTGCTGCTCGTCGAGCAGAAAAGCGCCGGGCGCGATCTCCGCAAGGCGTATGAGCAGGCCGGGGAGTATTTCGACGCGCTGCCGGAACGCGAGCGCCCGCGGTTCATCCTGGTGAGCGACTTCCAGACCTTCGAGCTTCACGATCTCGACGAGCGGGAGGTTGTGGCCTTCCCGCTTGCGGACCTTCCCGCGCATGTGGAGTCCTTCGGCTTCATCCTCGGGGTGCAGCGCCGGACGTTCCGCGACCAGGACCCGGCGAACATCGAAGCTGCCGAGCTGGTCGGGCGGCTGCACGATGCGCTCGCCGATGCCGGACACGAGGGCCACGATCTGGAACGCTTCCTTGTGCGGATGGTGTTCTGCATGTTCGCCGACGACACCGGCATTTTCGAGCCGCGCGACATCTTCCTCGACTTCATCGAGACGCGCACCAGCGAGGACGGCGCCGATCTCGGGCCGTGGCTCGCGCAACTGTTCGAGGTACTCGATACGCCGGAGGACGAACGCGCGGCGACGCTCGACGAGGACCTCGCGCGGTTCCCCTACGTCAACGGCGACCTGTTCGAGGGGCACCTGCGGACATTCTCGTTCGACACGGCGATGCGCGGGGCGCTGCTCGATGCTTGCCGCTTCGACTGGTCGAACATCTCGCCCGCGATCTTTGGCGCACTGTTCCAGTCGGTCATGGACCCGGCGGAGCGCCGCGCGCAGGGGGCGCACTACACGACCGAGAAGAACGTCCTCAAGGTGATCGAGCCGCTGTTCATGGACGACCTGCACGCCGAATTCGAGCGGGTGCGCAAGCGCCGTGGCCGGGGCCGGCTCGCGGCGCTCCGGCAGTTCCAGGCGAAGCTCGGCAGCCTGACGTTCTTCGACCCGGCCTGCGGCTGCGGCAACTTCCTCATCATCGCCTACCGGGAATTGCGACTGCTGGAAATCGAGGTCATCCGCGACATCCGGGATGCGACCGCCGCGACCGATCAGGCGGTACTCGACGCGGCGTGGCAGTCGGTGGTCGACGTGGACCAGTTCTACGGGATCGAGCTTGGCGAGTTCCCGGCCCGCATCGCGGAGACCGCGCTGTGGATGATGGACCACATCATGAACAATCGGCTGAGCCTGGAGTTCGGTCAGACCTTCGTTCGCATTCCGCTGGAAAAGTCGCCGCACATCGTCCACGGCGACGCGCTGGAAACGACTTGGTCCGATCTGCTGCCCTCAGGCGACTGCTCCTTCGTGCTGGGCAATCCGCCCTTCGTGGGCGCGAAGTACCAAACCGCGGAGCAGCGCGCGCAAGTGCGTGGTATCGCGGCGCTCGGCAAGGGCGGCGGCACGCTCGATTACGTCGCCGCGTGGTTCATCAAGGCGGGAGAGTACCTGAAGGGCAGCCGCGCCCGGATCGGGTTCGTCGCGACCAATTCGATCACGCAGGGCGAGCAGGTCGCGCAGCTATGGCCGGTGCTGTTCGGACGCTGCAAACTGGAGATCGCCTTCGCGCATCGGACCTTCGCATGGGGTTCGGACGTGCGCGGCAAGGCGCACGTGCATGTCGTCATTCTCGGCCTGGACCGGCGCAAGGCCGCGCGGGCGGAAAAACGGCTGTTCAGCTATCCCGACATCAACGGCGACCCTGAGGAAAGCCGCCACACGGCGCTGTCGCCCTACCTGTTCGATGCGGGCGGGCTGTCGGACCTGCATCTGGTGGTGCGGGAGGAAAGCGCGCCGATCAATGGGATGGGGCGGCTGATAAGCGGAAGCCAGCCCATTGATGACGGCGAGTACATCTTCAACGCAGAGGATCGCGCCGAACTGCTGGAAGCAGAGCCGGTTGCCGCACAATTTCTCCGCCCCTACGTGGGCGCGCGTGAGTATTTGCAAGGTGGTGAGCGTTGGATTCTGGCCTTGCAGGACGCGTCCCCGACGGTTTTGAAAGTCCTTCCTCGCGTCCGCGAACGCATGGCGGCCGTCCGCCGCTTTCGGAGCAAGAGCAAGCGCAAGAGTACTTTGGCGATTGCCGACTATCCGACACGGTACAATGTCGAGGTGATCCCCACCGCGCCGTTTCTGGTCGTGCCCAAAGTGAGTTCAGAACGGCGGGAGTATGTACCGGCTGGATGGCTGGAGCCGCCGACTATCCCGAGCGATCTTGTGTTCGTGCTTCAAAACGCGAGCTTGGCCGATTTCGCGCTGCTCACGTCGGCCATGCACATGGCATGGCTGCGCCATATCGGCGGACGACTGAAGAGCGATTACCGATACTCCATCGGCCTTGTTTACAACACCTTCCCGATGCCGCCCAAGGACGCGGACCTGTCGAAGCTGGAGCCGCTCGCGCAAGCGGTGCTCGATGCCCGCGCCGCGCATCCGGGCGCGACGCTGGCCAACCTCTACGATCCCGACCTGATGCCGCCAGACCTCCGCCGGGCGCACCGGGCGCTCGACCGCGCCGTGGACAGGCTCTACCGGCGCTCGGGGTTCGCCTCCGAGCGCGAGCGCGTCGAGCACCTGTTTGCCTTGTATGAGAAGATGTATACCCCGCTCCAAGCTAAGGCGAAGGTGAGAGTACGAGTGAGCCGTTCGGGTGTTGCGCGTCGCCCGCTGACGACGCGGTGACAATTCGCCAAACGGGAGTAGGGAAAATGAATCTAAGTTCAGAAAGTTATCGGATGCGCCTGAGCCTTGCAAAAGGGTTCAGCAACGTGACTAGAAATATTGAAAATATGATACGAGATGCCGGATGGTTACCGGAAGACCAGGAGCCAAATAACTACGGTAATGGAAACTGGAGTGGGCAAGAAATTTGGATGTCAGCCAAGATCGTTAGTCAGTTTAACTTCATAATTTCTCTTGAGTTGTCACTGAAGGCCCTTTTGGTCGTAACGGTGGGACCAACGAAATCCACACATACACTGGCACGCTTATACAAGTCCCTCCGCAAAGAAGAAAAAAATGTATTGGAAGAACTTTTCTCCACGCATGTAGGTTCGGATCTAGTCATGGGGCGAGCATTTCAAACAGGAACGATGCCGGAATCCCAAGCATCTGTCTTGGTCAATAACTTCCATGATTTCTGCAATTACTGCGATAGTGAAGCCAAGTTCCATATTGGAAGGTATGCATATGAAAGCGTTGAAAAACGTGGATACATTCACTTCATTCGCGAATTGGACGCCCTGTTGGTATTTCTGGACATGGTGGAGAGGCTTGTTATTGATCGTTGGAAAAAGCGCAATGCGTAGTGGCATCCGCGTAGTTCATCGCAACGGCGATGTGATTACCTATTCTTTCTGCTGCTTCGACAAGGTGCTCATCGGCAAGGTGGGCGTAGCCCGCCGTCGTCCGATGGCGTCGGTGGCCGAGCAGCTTGCCCACCAGGGGCAGGTTCTCGCCCGCCATGACGGCCTGACTGGCGGCGGTATGGCGCAGGTCGTGCAGGCGCAGCCTGCCGAGCCCGGCATCGTCGCAGACCGTGCGCCAGCACGCGACGATGTTGGTGGGCGAGTCCCGCCCGGCATTCTTCGGGAACAGGAAGGCGTCCGGATCGCGGGAGCCGGGCAGCGCCTCGATGAGCGCCCGCGCGGCCTCGCCGAGCGGAACGCTGCGCGGGCCGGTCTTCGAGTCTTCGAGATTGATGGCGTCCTCGCCGATATCGCGCCATCGAAGATTGAGTACTTCGTTCCGGCGGCATCCGGTGAGCGCCAGCAGGCGGATGGCGGCGACGGCCTCGGGCCATTGGTCCTCGTGCGCGTCGAGCGCGCGCCCGAGCCGGGCCAGTTCGTCCATGTCGAGGAAGCGGGCAACCTGCTTCCTCGGGTTCTTCGCGATACCGAGACAGGGGTTTGAGTCGCGCTCGCGCAATCCCCACTCCTCCGCCCGGTTCATCATCGCGCGGAGTATCTCGAAGGCGCGGTTGGCCGCGCCGGGCTTGTCCGTGCTCGCCGCGTCGAACCACGCGGCCACATCCTCGGGGCCGATGGCATCGAGCGGCATGCTGCCGAAGGCGGGCAGGATGCGGGCCTTGAGATAGATGCGCACGGTCTTGCGCCCGGAGGGCTTCCAGTGCGGTTCCGAGCGGCGCAGATACTCGTCCGCGAACTCCCGCAACGTCGGGGTTTCCTTCTCCCTCTGGATGTCGTCGGCGGGATTGCCGCCCGCTCGGATGCGGTCGAGCATGTCGCGGGCGCGGCGGCGGGCCTGCGCAAGGTCCATCTCGCCGTGCCGGGCGATGACGATGCGGCGGCTCCGTCCCTCGATGCGGGCCTGCACGATCCAGACCTTGCTGCCCGACGGGTGGATGCGGAGCCCGAAGCCGGTGAGCGACTTGTCGAACATGATGGTGTCCTTGCCGTTGGACTTGCTCTCGCGGGCAAGGCGCGGGGTGAGGTCAAATGTGGACATAGCGGGACGCTCCCTTGGACTGGGTCTCGGGTCCGGCCTGGGCCGGAGGCACGGCGCGGGACGCCCGCCCGCCGCCTTCCTCCCTTCCGGCCAGTGCCGCACCGATGCGGTTCGATACCCGGTCGGCGGCATCGGCAACCGACCGGTCGGACAGATGGACGTAGCGTTCGGTCGTCTCGACCAGGGCATGGCCGAGCAGCTTGGCGATGGTCACCATGTCCACGCCGTTCATGGCGGCGGTGGACGCCCAGGAATGGCGAAGGTCGTGCAGCCGCAGGCCCGGCAGGCCCGCCTCGTCGCGGATGCGGTCCCACTGGAAGGCGATGTTGTCGATGGGCCGCGTCGGGGGACGTGCCGGAAAGAGATACGGGCAATCGGGGCCGTAGCGCGGGATCGCGTCGATCACCGCGCGCGCGGCGCTCGACAGCCAGACCGTGCGCGGCCCGGACTTCGAGTCGGGAAGGTGAATGCGCCTGTCCCTGATCCAGTCCCATTCGAGCGCGGCGATTTCGCCGAAGCGGCAGCCGGTCAGCATCAGAAGACGGACGATGGCGACGATGTGCGGACACCAGAACTCGTCGCGGGTCAGCACGGCATTGAGCCGGGCCATTTCCTCCGCTGTCAGGAACCGTTCCTTCGGCTTCATCTTGTAGCGCCGGGTGTTCTTGCAGGGATTGGAGTTGTGGGCGCGGTATCCCCAAAGCTCGGCCATGCGCATCATCACCGACAGGGTGGGCATGGCGCGGTTGGCGCTGCCGGGCTTGCCGGCCATGGACGCGAACCAGTCCCTGACGTGCTCGACGGCGATGGCGTCCACGGTCATATGGCCGAAGGCGGGCAGGATGTGGTTGCGGACGAGATATGCGTTGGCCGTCATCGTCCGGGGCTTCCAGTGCCGGGCGTAGCGTTCCAGGAACTCGGCGGCGAAGGCGTCCATCGGATGCCCCGGCGTCCTGGGTCCGGTGTCCGCCTTCGCCGGTTCGATGTAGCTGGCGATGAGCCTGCGGGCCTCGCGCCGCGCCTCGGGGACCGTCATGGCGTCGGCGCTGCCGATGGTGGCGTATCGCCTGCGCCCGCGCACCATGCGGGCGAGGAAGTAGGTCCGGACCCCGGTGGGCTGGATCGCCAGCGCGAGCCCGCTCACCACGTCGTCGCGGACTTCGTACTTGGCCGCTCGGGGCTTGGCGGCGCGGACGCGCCGGGCGAAGGTGGATTTGGTCTGGTCGCTCATGGTCGCGGCTCCCTGTTCGGGCCGCGCGGCTGGGCGGTAATGCAGGAAGCGGCCGCGGCGGCGTTTCGTCGGGGAAGCCGCGCGGCGGCGCGGGACGGGACGGGCCGTAAGGCCCTGTAGTTACGGGAGTTTCTGTCCGTTCATGCGAAGGCGGGCATCAGCGGGAAGGGCACCATCGGTGCGTGGGGTGTGAAACCCAAGGCCCGCCCGGCGGGTCAGACAGACGATTCATGCTGTACGGGAGATCGGGAAGATCGACGCCGGCGAAGACGGCGGATCGGAGCTGCCGCGGCGATTGAGCGGCGGGCACTGCGGCGCGGAGTGCACGAGGCAGTGCCGAACGAAGTGCAGGCGGGCTCCGCAGGAGCGGCTGCACAAATGCCGCGAGCGATGCGACCGGCACTGCGCCGTTGTCGGCGCAGCAGGCGAAGCACTCATTTCGCAGCATGGTGCAGCGG
>FZLR01000153.1 GCA_900197615.1 Rhodospirillaceae bacterium Spongia-Bin9 | reverse complement strand
GTGCAGGCCGTCCGGTCCGACGGCGGCGCGGGCTGCAGAAACGGGGTCCGAACCGACCCGAAGGACACCCGGCCATGCAACTGACGCAGCGCCGCGGGTCCGGCCGTCCGGCCCCGCGGCATCGCGGAACCTCACGCAGGCCGTGACAGCGGCCGGACTTCCGGGCTAGAAGCGCAGCCGGCGGGTGCCGCACACAACCGTAACGGATTCATTCCGAAGGGAGAGAAACACCATGACGATGCGCTATCGTCTCCACTCGCGCCGCGCGCTTCTCGGCGCCGCCGCCGCGTTGATTGCTGCAGCGGGAATTGCACAGACGGCGGTCGCGGCCGACAAGCTGGTGGTCGGCGCCCTGCGCTTCACCTCGCACAGCGGCGGCTTCATCGCCCTCGAGAAGGGCTATTTCAAGCAGGAAGGCCTGGATGTCGAATTCCGGTTCTTCCAGGCCGCAGCGCCGACCGCGGTCGCAGTGGCTTCGGGCGACGCGGATTTCGCCATCGCGGGCATCACCGGCGGCTTCATCAACCTTGCCGGCAAGGGCGCGATCAAGGCCGTCGGCGGCGTGCTGCATGAGCGCAAGAATGTCGACGGCATGGCCCTCCTGGCGTCCAAGAAGGCCTACGAAGCCGGGCTGACAAAGCCCGCACATCTGAAAGGCAAGTCGCTGGCCATGACCCAGGTCGGCTCCACCTTCCATTACATGGGCGCCGTCACCGCGGAGAAATTCGGCTTTTCGATCGAGGACATCCGCGTGCGGCCACTCCAGAAGGTCGGCGCGATGATCGGCGCGCTCAAATCCGGCCAGGTCGACGCCATGTTCATGGTGCCCCACATCGCCAAGCCGCTGCAAAGGGCCGGCGCCGGCAAGATCGTCGGCTGGCTGCGCGACTGGCATCCGAACTACCAGATCACGGCGCTCATCACCTCGACGCGCAACATCGAGGAGAAGCCGGACCTGGTGCGGAAATTCCTGCGCGCCTACGCCAAAGGCATCGCCGACTTCAACCGCGTCATGCTCGACCAGAAGAAGGATCCGGCGGCAGTCGAGGCGATGGTCAAGACGATCCACAAATATGTCTACACCTCGCGGCCCTATGCGAAGGCCGCGCGCTCGATCAAGGCCGGCGCCATGTATCTCAACCCGGGCGCGTCGCTCGACGTCAAGAGCGTGAAGCACCAGCTCGAGTGGAACCAGTCCCAGGGCTACGTCAAGAAGGACATCGCACTGGACCGGATCGTCGATACCAGCTTCGTCAAGACCAACTGACCGCAGCGTCCGCGCTCATTCGAACGGGGCCGGTCCTTCGGGGCCGGCCCTTTCTCGTTACGACCGCCAGCGCAGGAAATAGCGTTCGGCCCGGCCGATCAGCCAGGAGACGGTGAGGCCGAGTACAGACAGCATCGCGACCCCGGCGATCAGCTGGTCGGTTGCCGCCAGGTTGCCGGCGAGCAACACATAGGCGCCGATGCCGTATTCCGCGCCGATCATCTCCGCGGCGACCAGCAGGATGATGGCGATCGAGGCGGAGATGCGCGTGCCCGACAGGATCGCCGGCAGCGCGCCCGGCAGGACGATCTTGCGCACGATCGACCACCAGCTGAGCCCGAAAGACTGGCCCATGCGGATCAGGCTGCGGTCGACATTGTCGACGCCGCCGTAGGTCGCGATCACGGTCGGGAACAAGGTGCCGAACAGGATGGTCGCGATCTTCGAGCCCTCGCCGATGCCGAACCAGACGATGAACAGCGGCAGCAGGGCGATCTTGGGGATCGGGAACAGCGCGGCCACCACCGGCACCAGCCCCGAGCGGGCGATAGAGAACAGGCCAATGGCGAAACCGATGGCAACGCCGAGCGCCATGCCGGCGCTCCAGCCGACTACGAGACGCGAGACCGACGCTTCCAGGTGCCGCCAGATTTCACCGGTCTCGAACAGATAGGCCAGCGCAGCGAAAGCTTCGCTGGGCGCCGGCAGGATCAGCGGCGCGATCCAGCCGGACTGCGAACCCAGTTCCCACAACCCGATCACGACGATGAACACCGCCGGGCCGAGCGGGCCGACCGGACGCGGCGCGAAACCGCCGCCGCGAAACATGACGGGCTGTCCGGCAAGGGTTCTTGCATCAGGCATCGGCGAGCTCCCGGTCGGCGGCCTGCGCCTCTTCGCGCAGCAGTTCCCACAGATGGCTCTGGATGTCGGCCAGCTCGGATACGGCGTCCGGCCGGTTCTCCAGCGGCATGTCGATCGTCACCTGGTCGCGGATCCGGCCCGGCCGGCGCGACAGCACGACGATCTTGTGGCCCAGGCGCACCGCCTCCTGCAGATTATGGGTGACGTAGACCGCCGTGAAAGGCTCGCGTGTCCACAGGCCGATCAGGTCGTCCATCAGCAGGGCGCGGGTCTGGCCGTCGAGCGCCGACAACGGCTCGTCCATCAGGAGAACCGCCGGGTTGACGGCGAGCGCCCGGGCGATCGCCACGCGCTGCTTCATGCCGCCGGAAAGCTGTCGCGGAAAAGCGTTGCCGAAATCCGACAGATCGGTGCGCGCCAGCACATCGTCGACGATGCGCCCGGTCTCGCGCTCGCTCAGGTCGTGATCCTCCAGCACCAGGCTGATATTGCCCCGCGCCGTCCGCCACGGCAGCAACGCGAAATCCTGGAAGATGTAGGTCAGCGGATTGAGGCAGCCGTCCGGCGGCTCGCCGATCTGCCCGATCACGCCGTCCGTGGGCTGCTCAAGGCCGCCGATCAGCCGCAGCAGCGTGGACTTGCCGCAGCCCGACGGCCCGATCAGGCACACGATCCGGCCGCTCTCGATCCGGAGATCGATCCCGTCCAGGACCGGCATGTCGCCATACCGGTGGTTCAATCCTTCGATATGCAAATCCATCGCGGCTGGATTTTCCTGTCGGCGTCGAACCCGTGCTTATCCGCCCCCGCCGCCGCCGTCCAGCGCGGGGCTTTGGTTCCGGCCGGAATTTCGTCCCGCGAATCGAGCGGCTGCCGCGGTATCAGACGTGCTGGCCGCCGTTGATATGGATCTCCGCGCCGTTGACATACGCGCCGACATCGGTGGCGAGCGCGTAGATCACCGACGCCACCTCGTCCGGCAAGCCGAGGCGGCGCATCGGAATTTCCCGCTCCACCAGGTCCTCGGTGCCCGGTGACAGGATCGTCGTGTCGATTTCGCCCGGCGCGATCGCGTTCACCCGGATGCCCCAGGGGCCGAAATCGTTGGCCATCTCCCGGGTCAGCGCCGCCAGCGCCGCCTTCGACGTGGCATAGGCGGCGCCGGCAAAGGGATGGACCCGGCTGCCGGCGATGGACGTGACATTGACGATGGAACCGCTGCCGTTGCGCAGTTCCTGCATCAGGCCGCGCGCCAGGACCAGCGGCGCGTAGAAATTCACCGTCATCACCTCCTGCCACAGGGACAGGCTGGTGTTGACGGTGCCGAGGCGCTGGCCGTCGCGGCCCTTGGGCGAGATGCCGGCATTGTTGACCAGCGCGGTCAGCGGCCGCCCGGAGAGCTTGCGCTTCAGGACGGCGAGGCCCTCGGCCAGCGCCACCAGGTCGGACAGGTCGATCTCGACATGGTTGTCTTCGCCATGCTCCCACGGGCAGGCCTTGTCGAAGGACTGGCGGGAGATCGTAATGACGCGCCAGCCGGCATCGTGGAAGCGCTTGACCGTGGCGTGGCCGATGCCCCGGCTGGCACCGGAGATGATCAGCGTGCGATCGCTGTAGTCGGCGGCCGGATCGAGCCGGGCGCCGGTTACCGGGCAGACCTGGTCCATAGACATATGTCTCCAGCCCCGCAGAGCCGCTTACCGGGCGATTGCCCGCCGTATATCACCGGCCGCCGGTGCGGGCCAGCTTGTGGAGCATCGATAGGTTGTCCTCGGGCAGTTGCAGTCTGCCGATGGGTGTATCGGCTTTCAAGCTGCCATCCGGCCAGTGCGCGCCGTCCCCATCGGGTCACGCGGTTGCTGCGTAATCTTCCTGAGCGACGAAGGACATCACCGGGAACCGATCCTCGCCGTGTTCGGAAAGGGCCGGGCGCAGCAGGCGCAGAAGCCCCGACAGCCCGGCGGGGTCCAGTTCCCTGTCATCCATCTCATAGACGACGATAACGTGAAGCGCCGGATCGCCATCCGGGTCGCTTTCTTCTTCGACATTCGCAAAAAAATTATGCGCACCGCCTCAAGCCGGTCGCGCAATTGGCTCTCTATTATGTCGGGTACCTGGACATTGCGCCTTTGCCTGGCGCCGGCCAATTCAAATCTCATGGCTGCTGGGAAATCTACGATACCGACAAACAAATAGGTATCGAGCGCCGCGACGTCCCCCTCACGTCCCCGGCGTCGGCGTCCTGGGGCGCATTATCCAGCGGCGGGCGAGTTCGCCGAGCACGCCCCGGCCGGCGACGAAGCCGGCGCGCGGTTTGGTGAGTTCGATGCGCGTCGCGACCGGGTCGCCGTTGCGCAGGCGCTTCGACAGGGTCCGCGCCAGCGCGTGGATCGCGGCGCTTTCGAGCGCCAGGCGGCGGCTGCGCAGCGTGGGCATCAGGGGCCGGGCCTCGACGAGCAGGGCGTCGACGCCGTCGAGGCAGCGGTCCTTGACGCGCTTCAGGCCGGGCGTCATGGCGGCGGCGCGCAGGTTTTCGACCGTCGCGCCCTCGGCCGCCATCCAGTCGCCGGGCAGATAGACCCGGTCGAGGGTGCGGTAGTCGTCGGCGCAATCCTGGAGATGGTTGACGATCTGGAGCGCGTTGCACAGGGCGTCGGCGGCCGGCCAGGCGCTGTCCGGGCCGCCGTGCAGGTCGATCAGGAAGCGGCCGACCGGCGCCGCCGAATGGCGGCAGTAGTTCATCAGGTCGTCCCAATCGTCGTAGCGGGATTTCACCGCGTCCTGCTTGAAGGCGACGATCAGGTCGCGGCAATGGCGGATGACCTGCCCGGTCCCGGCCATGGTCTCGCGGATGCGGTGCGCCTTGCCGTAGGCCGGATCGTCGGTCTCGCCGGTCAGCGCGCGGTCGAACCCGTCCAGCCGGGCGACCTTGTCTTCGGGGTCGAGCGCGGGATTGTCGGCGATATCGTCGATGGCGCGGGCGTAGGCATAGAAGATCGCGACCTGCGGGCGGAGCCGCCGGGGCAGCAGGAAGGAGCCGACGGGAAAATTCTCGTCCGCGGCGCCCTTGCCTGAAGGGGTCTCCGCCGTCGTCATACAGTGCCTCTGCGATGCCCCGCCGGAGGCCGATGCCGCCGGGGGGCGGCCATGCGGCGCGGAAAAGCGACGATACGGCCCGCTACCACGTTCGCGGGCGGATGCCAATTCCTGTCCAGTTCCTGTAGGCAAGCCGCCGAGACCGGTTCCGCCCCTGCCGTAGGCCCGATGCGCGTCGACGACTTTGATTTTCCGCTGCCGAAAGACCGGATCGCCCAGAGCCCGGCGCGGCCGCGGGATTCGGCGCGGCTGCTCCATGTCGGCGCGGCGCCGGTAGACCGGTCGATACGCGATCTGCCCGCGCTACTGCGGCCCGGCGACCTGCTGGTCCTGAACGATACCAGGGTAATCCCGGCGCGGATTCGCGGCGTCAGGACGGCGGCCCGCGGCGAAGCCGGCGTCGAGATAACGCTGCACCGGCAGCTCCCGTGCGATGACGCCGCCGGGGCGCAATGGCTGGCCTTCGCCCGCCCGGGCAAGCGGCTCAGGCCGGGCGACACCGTGCGCTGCCCCGGCCTGCCCGACGCCACGGTCGTCGAAAAACGCGACGGCGGGGATTTCCTGCTCGCGTTCGATGCCGCAGCTGCGTGTCTGCTGTCGGCGCTCGAGGCAGCCGGCGAAATGCCGCTGCCGCCTTACATTGCGCGCCGAGAGGCGGACCGCAGTGACCGGGAGGATTACCAGACCGTCTACGCGCGGGAACGCGGCGCGGTCGCGGCGCCGACCGCCGGCCTGCACTTCACCGACCGGCTGCTGGAAGCGCTGGCCGGGCGCGGCGTCGACCGTGTTTTCGTCACCCTGCACGTCGGCGCCGGCACCTTCCTGCCGGTCAAGGCCGAGCGGGTCGCCGACCACCGGATGCACGCCGAGACCGGCGTCGTGACGGAGGAGACGGCGCAGCGGATCGGGGACACGCGCGCAGCCGGCGGGCGGATCGTCGCCGTCGGCACGACCAGCCTGCGCCTGCTGGAAAGCTGCGTCGACGACAGCGGCCGGGTCCGCCCCTTCGCCGGCGAGACCGATATCTTCATCGTGCCCGGCACGCCGCTCCGCAGCGCCGATCTGCTGCTGACCAACTTCCACCTGCCGCGCTCGACCCTGTTCATGCTGGTCTGCGCCTTTGCCGGCACCGAACCGATGAAGGCGGCCTACGCCCACGCGGTCGAGAGCGGCTACCGCTTCTACTCCTACGGCGACGCCTGCCTGCTGGAGCGCGCGGCATGAGGCCGGGCCGTGGCTGAGTTCCGGTTCGAGCTGCTGGGGGCCGACGGCGCGGCGCGGCGCGGCCGGCTGCACACCGCTCACGGCACTGCCGAGACGCCGGCCTTCATGCCGGTCGGCACCGCCGGCACGGTCAAGGGCATGCTGCCGGAGCATGTCGCGGGCACCGGCGCGGAAATCGTGCTCGGCAACACCTACCACCTGATGCTCCGGCCGGGCGCGTCGCGGGTCGAGGCGCTGGGCGGCCTGCACCGCTTCATGGGCTGGCCCGGCCCGATCCTGACCGACAGCGGCGGCTTCCAGGTCATGTCCCTCGGCAGCCTGCGCACAATGTCGGAGGAGGGCGTCACCTTCCGCTCCCATATCGACGGCAGCGCGCACAAGCTGACGCCCGAACGCTCCACGGCGATCCAGGACGATCTGGATGCGACGATCTCCATGGTCCTGGACGAGTGCACGCCCTGGCCCGTGGAAGAGGCCGCCGCCGCCGATTCGATGCGCCTGTCGATGCGCTGGGCCGAACGCAGCCGCGCCGCCTTCCGCGCCCGGCCGGGCTACGGCCAGTTCGGCATCGTCCAGGGCAGCGTGTTCCCGGACCTGCGCGCCGAATCGGCGGCGGCGCTGGGCGCGATCGGCTTCGAGGGCTACGCCGTCGGCGGGCTCGCGGTCGGCGAGGGCCAGCAGGCCATGTTCGACACGCTGGACGTCGCGACGCCGGCCCTGCCCGACGACAAGCCGCGCTACCTGATGGGCGTGGGTAGGCCGTCCGACATCGTCGGCGCCGTCGCGCGCGGCGTCGACATGTTCGATTGCGTGCTGCCGACCCGCTCCGGGCGCACCGGCAAGGCCTTTGTGCCCGGCGGCGAGCTCAATATCCGTAATGCCCGCCACGCCGGGGCGGACCGGCCGCTCGATCCGGACTGCGCCTGCCCGGCCTGCCGGGGTTTCAGCCGCGCCTATCTGCACCACCTGTTCAAGGCCGGCGAGATGCTGGGGCCGATCCTGCTGACCTGGCACAACCTCCGGCATTTCCAGGACCTGATGCGGGACATTCGGACAGCGGTCGAAGGCGGCGGGTTCGGGGTATACAGGCGGGACCGCGCCGCGGCCGAAGCGGCCTTCGACCCGCACGAGGCCTGAGCGACCGCCGAAGGAGGCGTCGAGACCCATCATGTCCGCCCCGACCGAAACCTATACGCTGACCCAGCTGGGCCAGCCGACCGAATTTCCCGCCTCGCCCGAAGAGGCGGTGCTGGAGACGGTGCCGAACCCGCATCCCGGCAAGACCTATCTGGTGCGCTTCGCCTGCCCGGAATTCACCTCGCTGTGCCCGCTCACCGGCCAGCCGGATTTCGGCCATCTGGTGATCGACTATGTGCCGGACGGGAAAATCGTCGAGAGCAAGTCCCTCAAGCTGTTCCTGACTTCGTTCCGCAACCACGGCGCGTTCCACGAGGCCTGCACCGTCGGCATCGCCGAGCGGCTGGTCGGGGCGCTGGCGCCGGCCTGGCTGCGCATCGGCGGCTACTGGTATCCGCGCGGCGGCATGCCGATCGACGTGTTCTGGCAGACCGGCGACCCGCCGCCCGGCCTGTGGCTGCCCGACCAGGGCGTCGCGCCCTATCGCGGGCGCGGCTGAGGCGGGACCGAGCCGGTCCCCGGGAGATGAGCGCCGCCGCCGATATCCGGGACGAAGCGGCGCGGCTTGGCTTCGACGCCGTCCGCTTCACGCCGGCCCGGCTGCCCGAGGCCGCGGGCGACGATCTCGACGGCTTCCTGGCACACGGCTATGCCGGCGACATGGGCTGGCTGGCGATGACCCGCGCCCGCCGCCGCTCGCCGGAGCGCATGTGGCCGGACGCGCAGAGCGCCATCGTGCTCGGCGTGAACTACGGGCCGGCGGGCGACCCCCTGGCAATCCTGCGCCGGCGCAACCGGGGCGCGATTTCCGTCTACGCCCAGAACGACGACTATCACGACGTTATCAAGAAGCGGCTCAAGGCGCTGGCGCGCTGGATCGCCGGCCGGACCGGCGCCGAAGTCAAGGTGTTCGTCGATACCGCGCCGCTGATGGAAAAGCCGCTGGCGGAGCAGGCCGGACT
>FZLR01000283.1 GCA_900197615.1 Rhodospirillaceae bacterium Spongia-Bin9 | reverse complement strand
GGAGATCCTTCGCGTCGTCGGTGACCAGCTCGGCCCGATCGCGGGCGCGGGATATCTCGACATAGAAGCTCTTCTGCGTGGTGAGATGGGGGTGCCTTGCCTCCATCGCCGCGATCACATTGTCCACCGTGCGGCCCTGGAAGGCGTGCACGGTGGACGCCCAGGCATGGTCGAGATGGCGCAGCTGCGGGTCGTTCGCCCCGAGTTCGAGGGTTCTGCCGTCTTCCAGCCGGAACGTCACGCGCCCGTTCGCGACCTTCAGGACCTCGGCGGTGCGGGAGTTGACCAGCCCGAGGCCGGCATCGTTGCGGGTCCAGCGGATGCGGTCGCCCGCCCTGAGCTGGATCTCCTCGACCTTGTAGACCTCGCTGCCGCCCCGGCGTCCGCCGATCTGTTGCGGCTTCCAGGGGACCGTCC
>FZLR01000129.1 GCA_900197615.1 Rhodospirillaceae bacterium Spongia-Bin9 | reverse complement strand
AGATATCTTTCCTGTGCGGTGCAGGATCCGAAGCGCCGTACGGAAAAGATTTCTCCGCTACGCGGCTATCGCCGCTCCGGTCGAAATGACGGGTCGATTTGAGGCTGGACACGCGCTTCGCTTCTCCCGAACCCGCGCTATCCCGCCGCCTCGCCTTTTGCGCCGTTCCGCTTTATATCCGGCGGCGTTGAATCGCCTGCCGGGGTAAGCGAGCGGCGCTTTTCCGCAACGGGAGAGGCGTCGTCTTTTGCTTTTGCAGCAGGCATGACCCGCCCGGCGGCCGGGAGAATCCGCCGCCGGCCCAGACGAAGGAGACAGGATCGTGATCCCGGCCCTCATGCCGACCTATCGGCGGACGGATATCGCTTTCGAGCGCGGTGAAGGCTCCTACCTTTACAGCACCGACGGCCGACGATTCCTGGACTTCGCCAGCGGCATCGCCGTGACCTGCCTGGGCCACAGCCATCCGGCGCTGGTCGAGGCGCTGACCGGGCAGGCGCAGAAACTGTGGCATTGCTCGAACATCTTCACCATCCCGGGCCAGCAGGAAATGGGCGAGAAGTTCGTGCGCGACACCTTCGCCGACACCGTGTTCTTCGGCAATTCGGGGTCGGAAGCTGTCGAGCTCGGCATCAAGATGATCCGCAAGTACCATCATGCCAGCGGCAACCCGCACAAGACGAAGATCGTCTGCATGAAGGGCGCATTCCACGGCCGGACGCTGGCGACGATCTTCGCCGGCGGGCAGCAGGGCCATATCGAGGGCTTCGGACCGCCGGTCGAAGGCTTTGCCCATGTCGCTTTCGGCAACATGAACGAACTGCGCGACGCGATCGACGACGAGACCGGCGGCATCCTGTTCGAACCGATCCAGGGCGAGGGCGGCTACCGCCCGGCGCCGGACGGATTTCTCGACGACGTCCGCGAGACCGCCGACGAATTCGGCCTGCTCGTGCTGCTGGACGAGGTCCAGTGCGGCAACGGCCGGACCGGCAAGCTCTTCGCCCACGAATGGTCCGGCATGACGCCCGACATCATGGCGACCGCCAAGGGCATGGGCGGCGGCTTTCCGGTCGGCGCCTGCCTGGCGACCGAAGAGGCCGCCAAGGGCATGACCGCCGGCACCCACGGCTCGACCTATGGCGGCAACCCGCTCGCCATGGCGGTAGCGAACGCGGTCTGGGACGTGATTACCGG
The DNA here is from genome assembly GCA_900197615.1 of Rhodospirillaceae bacterium Spongia-Bin9. Lineage (GTDB taxonomy): Bacteria > Pseudomonadota > Alphaproteobacteria > Bin65 > Bin65 > Bin65. The sequence goes on along the minus strand of FZLR01000129.1, from coordinate 8,874 downwards.
GCCGGGATTTCTCGAGAATGTCCGCGAGCAGGGCGAGGCGCTGCACGCGGAGCTCAGGACGCTCGTCGCCGACTATCCGGAGGTCTATGTCGAAGCCCGCGGCCGCGGCCTGATGGCCGGCCTCAGGCTCGCCGATAGCCTGGAAACGCGCCAGGTGGTGGATTTCGTCCGCGAACGCGGCCTGCTGACGATCGCGGCGGGGGAAAATGTCGTCCGCATGGCGCCGCCGCTGATTATCGGGCGCGACGAGATCGACGAGGCCGTCGCCCTGCTGCGCGCCGCAGCGGAGGAACTGACGGCCGAAGAGCGGAACGTTGCCTGACACGGGCGTCGCCCCGGGCCTGGACCGCCATGCGATTGCGACCGCCGGCGCCCGGCATTTCCTCGATCTCGATCTGGTCGGGCAGGCGGAGCTGCGCCGCATCGTCGAAGCCGGCAAACGCCTGAAAACCGCCTGGCGTGCGGCGGCGCACGAAGAGAGGGCCGGCGCCTGGCCTGGCCGTCCGCTGGACGGCATGGCGCTGGCGATGATCTTCGAGAAGCCGTCGACCCGGACGCGCGTGTCGTTCGAGCGGGCGATCGGGCAACTCGGCGGCGACGCCATCGTCCTGGAGCGCGAAAGCAGCCAGCTCGGCCGCGGCGAGACCGTGGCCGACACGGCGCGCGTGCTCTCGCGCTATGTCGACGCCATCATGCTGCGCTGCACGAAGGAAGAGAAGCTGCTGGAACTGGCGGCCAACGCGGACGTGCCGGTGATCAACGGGCTGACCGACCGGACCCATCCCTGCCAGATCATGGCCGACGTGATGACGTTCGAGGAACATCGCGGCCCGATCGCCGGGCGGGCGGTCGCCTGGAGCGGCGACGGCAACAATATGGCGACCTCCTGGATCCACGCCGCGGTTCAGTTCGACTTCGAATTGCGGCTGGCGGCGCCGCCGGAACTCCCGCCGCCGTCCGATGTCGTGGACTGGGCCAGGGATCGCGGCGCCCGGGTGCATGTGACCGCCGACCCGGCAGAAGCGGTTTCCGGCGCGGATTGCGTCGTGACCGATGTCTGGATCTCAATGGGCGATACCGATGCCGCCGGCCACCATAACCTGCTGGCGCCCTATCGCGTGGACGGCGCCATGATGGGCCATGCCTCCGACGACGCCATCTTCATGCATTGCCTGCCGGCCCACCGCGGCGAGGAAGTTACAGCGGAGGTGATCGACGGGCCGCAATCGGTCGTGTGGGACGAGGCGGAAAACCGGCTGCATGCCCAGAAAGCCATCCTTCTCTGGGCGCTGGCGCCCGATCTGCTGGACTAGACAGCGTGACGGATGGCGGCCCGCTGGCTTCCGCCGATACTGCGCGGACCGATCTGCTGGTGCCGTTCCGGCTGGAGCGGGCGAACCTGCGCGGCCGGGCGGTTCGGCTCGGTCCGGCAATCGATGCGATCCTGACGCGCCACGATTATCCGCCGCCGGTCGCCGATCTGCTGGGCGAGGCTCTCGCGCTCGCCGCCGTGCTGGCCGGCACGCTGAAATACGACGGTATCTTCACCCTGCAGGCCAAGGGCGACGGGCCGGTCGGCATGCTGGTGTGCGACGTGACGTCGGACGGCAACCTGCGCGGCTATGCCGACGTCGATAGCGCCGCTTACGCCGCGCTGGGAGCGACCGGGCCGGAGGGGCCGGCGCCGCGCTATCTGGGCGCCGGCCATCTCGCGTTCACGGTCGATCGGGGCGCGGATAGGGAGCGCTATCAGGGGATCGTGGAACTGGCGGGGGCGACCCTGACCGAGTGCGCGCAACACTATTTCCGCCAGTCCGAGCAGATCGAAACCCTGCTGCGGCTCGGCGTCGGCCGTCCGGACGGCGCCGGATGGCAGGCCTCCGCCCTGATGATCCAGCGCGTGCCCATGACCGGCGGTGTGGGCGGCGGGGGCGGCGCGCCGAAGGCGGACGACAGCGGCCACGCCGACGAAGACCGGCGGGAGGACGACTGGCGGCGCCTCGCCATGCTTCTCGGCACGGTGCGCAACGCAGAGGCGCTGGCCCCCGATGTCGATCCGTCCCGATTGCTGTTCCGCCTGTTTCACGAAGACGGCATCCGGGTTTTCGAACCGCAGCTGCTGAGCGACCGGTGCCGCTGCTCCGACGAGCGGGCGGAAAGCGCCTTGCGCATGCTGGACGCGGACGATCTGGAATCGATGACGATCGACGGTATCGTGACCGTCGCCTGCCAGTTCTGCAGCCGGGTCCGGCGCTACGACGAGGCGGCGCTGGCCTTGCTCAGGTCCGGTTCAGGGGCTGCGGAAGACGCGGCCTGAAGAAACGTCGCCGTGGATCGGAAGACCGAAGCCGCGCCCGGCTGCTACGATACGCCGAAATCCTTCAGGTGGTACGCGCCCTCCGGATGAGAGGTGTCGCCGCCGGCGCCGCGGCGGGTCATTTCGGCGATCCAGATCTCATCCCATTCGAGGTTGGCGAGATTGACCTCTGTCCCGAGCTCGCTGACCAGCCAGGCCGTAACCTTGTGCTTGAATTCCCGGCTGACGCCCGGAAGGATAACGACCGGCAATTCGAAAATTACCTTTTCCAGCCCGAAGCGTTCTGCAATCGATTGAATCAAGCCCGTCCGGATACTTTCGCCGGAAAAGAACTCGTAGGCTTCCAGAAACACCAGCGCCGCGCCGGCTTCGAAACAGGCGTCGAGATCGGCCATCACCTGGCTGTCCGTCAATTCGCCTTCCTTCTTTCCGACCTCGCCGAGAACGCAAAATCCAAAATCGTGGCGGGCCGATGCGATCGCTTTCTTTTTCTCTTCCAGGCTCCAGTCCAGCAAGTTGTCCGACACTTCGACGGCGTCGAATCCGAGGCGGGCCAGATTCTCGAACAGGGCTTGCAGCCGGTCCTGCATGACCGCCAGCTCGACAATCAATCCACCTTGCGATGTGCTGATTTCCGCTTCGCGATAGATGCGCAGTTTCTCGAGCAGGATGCGCTCATCCATTAGACCGGCGATGCTGCCGGCAATCTTCGCCATGTCGATGAAGGAACCCGCAGTCCTCACGATGTCTGTCTGGTGAAGCGGCGGCAGTCCCCAATCGATCATCATCGACAGGCCGCGCGAACGCGGCTTCGATTGCCGCGCCGGCATGTGGACCCCAAGAGCCGGTTCGGTCTTCCCCTGCGGCACGTTTTCCTCTTTGCCGGTTGGACGAAACTTGCCTGTTGAATCGGCGGATCGGGCTCTCCCGGCTCGACCGCATTTCGTGCAGCGCGCTACCCGATCAGCCCAGCGCTGCGATATTGCCGTCGTTCGCGGCCCATTCGACCAGCCGCTCGACATAGCGGGCGCCGGCGGCGAGCTGGGCGATTTCGATGAATTCGTCCGGCTTGTGGGCCTGGGCGATATCGCCGGGGCCGCAAATCACGGCCGGGATATCCGCCAGCTCGAACAGGCCCCCCTCGGTGCCGTAGGCGACTTTTTCGGTATGGTTGGCGCCGGTCAGCTTGCGCGCCAGCGCGACCGCCGGCGATCCTGCACCGGCCTGCAACGGCGGCGACAGGGCCATAATCTCGGTCTCGACACCGGCTCCCGGCGCGACAGCCTGCATTTTCGGCAGCAGTTCGGCCCGGACGTAGTCATTCAAAGGGTCCAGCACGTCTTCCGCCGTCACGCCCGGTATCGGCCGGAACTCCCAGTCGAAGCGGCAGCGGTTCGGCACGATGTTGACCGCGCTGCCGCCTTCGATGACGCCGATGTTGAAGGTGGTCCAGGCCGGCGTGAAGCCGCCGTCGGTCCGCCCGGCGGCGCGCAGGCCGTCGACGATTTCCTCGATCTTGCCGACGATCTTCATCGCGCAGACCACCGCGCTGACCGCTTCGTGCGGGCGGCTCGAATGGGCTTCGAGGCCCGTCACCGTCGTCCGCATCGCCGCGATGCCCTTGTGGCCGTCGACGACGCGCATGGACGTCGGCTCGCCGACCAGGACGAGGGACGGCTTCGGCAGATCGCGGCCCAGCCGCTCGATCAGATGCGGCACGCCCTTGCAGCCGACTTCCTCGTCGAAGGAGAAGGCGAAATGGACCGGAGTCCTGAGGTTGGCGGCTTTCATGGCCGGGGCCATGGCGAGCGCAATGGCGATGAAGCCCTTCATGTCGGCGGTGCCGCGGCCGTAGAGCCTGTCGCCCTTCTCCGTCAGCACGAACGGGTCGGAGGTCCAGGCCTGGCCGGCAACGGGGACGACATCGGTATGGCCCGAAAGCGCCACCCCGCCTTCCGCGCCCTCCCCGCCGCCTCCGGCGATCGTTGCATACAGGTTCGCCTTGGTCTCGTCGGCGCCGGCCGCCAGGCGGCTTTCGATGCCGAGACCGTCGAGATAGTCCCGGATCCAGTCGATCATCGGCATGTTGGACTTCGACGACGTCGTATCGAAGCCGACGATGGTCTCCAGGATCGAGCGGATATCTGCGAGGCGGGCAGTCAGCGGACTACTCCTTCCAGAAGGACGGGAGGAACAGCACCAATACTGCAAATATCTCCAGCCGGCCAATCAGCATGCCGGCCGAGAGCAGCCATTTCGCCGTATCGTTCAGCCCGGTGTAGCTGCTTTCCGGCCCGATGATCGGCCCCAGTCCCGGGCCGACATTGGCGATGGCGCTGGCGGCGCCGGAGAGCGCCGTGATCGGGTCCAGCCCGGTCATCCCGAGAAGCAGGGCCAGAACCCCGAAGGAGAGCGCAAAGAACAGCAGGAAGCCCATGACCGACTGGGCGACATCGTCTGCGATCGGCCGGCGGTTGTAATAGGGGATGAACACGCCGCGCGGCTGCATGAGGCGCGACACCTGGACCCGGCCGACCGCATAGGCGACCTGCAACCGGAATATCTTGATGCCGCAGGTCGTGGAGCCGGCGCAGCCGCCGACGAACATCAGCAGGAAGAACATGGCGAACGGGAACGGCCCCCACTTGTCGAACCCTTCGGTGGCATAGCCGGTCCCGGTCATGACCGAGGTCACGTTGAACGCCGCCTTGGTGATGGCCGCGCCCATGGTCTCGTCGCGATCGAAGACCAGCCATGCGAAGACCAGCAGGATGGCGGCGGCCAGAATGCCCAGAAACACGCGGACCTGGCTGTCTTTCGCCAGCGGATCGACCCGGCCGCGCACGGCGTCGATATAGTAGACGAACGGCAGGCTGCCGATGATCATCGCCACGAACAGGATCCACTGGATCAGCGGCGGATAGGCGCCGATCGAGGCGTCGCGGGTCGAGAAACCGCCGGTCGCGATGCTCGTCATGGCGTGGTTGACGGCATCGAACGGCGCCATCTGCGCCACCCACAGCACGATCGCCGTCAGGACGGTCAGGCCGATATAGACGGCGCCGATGCCGGCGGCGAGCTGTGCCGCACGGGGCAGCACCTTTTCCGGCGTCTCGAAGGCCTCGGTCCGGAACAGCTGCATGCCGCCGACGCGCAGCACCGGCAGGAACGCGAGCGCGAAGACGATGATGCCGATGCCGCCGAGCCATTGCAGGATCGAGCGCCACAGCAGAATGCCGGGCGGCGCATTGTCCAGCCCGATAATGACGGTGGCGCCGGTTGTCGTAATGCCCGACATCGATTCGAAAAACGCGTCGGTATAGGACATTTCGAGCTTGGAAAAAGCGAAGGGCAGCGCCGAAAAGGCGGCGATTATCAGCCAGCTCAGGACGGTGAAGGCGAAGGCCTGGCGCAGATTGAGGCGGAATCCCTCCGCCCGGTTGGCCAGGATCAGCGAAATGCCGACGAACAGCGTGACCCCCGACGCCTTGACGAAGGCGGACCAGTCTTCGCCGAGCGCCAGCAGGTCGGTCGCCACGGGCACAAGCATGATGACGGCGAGAATCGCCAGCAGCACACCGCAAATGAAGAAGACCGGTCGAAGATCCAGCAAGTGGAGCCCGCTTTCAAAGGGTCGAAGTCGGCCTGGTCGCCGGAACCGCCTGCGAAACGCGGACTATACGCTGCGGCGGGCGAGCGGCAAAGCGCCCCGAGCCGGCGGCTGAGGTGCCGGCGGCGCGGCCGGGCCTTCGCCTAGTTGCCGTTCCCGATCATGGTCAGAAATTCGCGCCGGGTCGCCGGATCGTCCCTGAACGCGCCGAGCATCCGGCTGGTCACCATGCCTGCGCCCGACTTGCGGACGCCGCGGGTCGTCATGCATTCGTGCGACGCCTCGATCATTACGGCGACGCCGCGCGGATCCAGGACCTCCTGCATCGTGTTGGCGATCTGGGCGGTCAGCTTTTCCTGGATCTGCAGCCGCCTGGCATAGGCGTCGACCAGCCGGGCGATCTTGCTGATCCCGACCACCCGGTTCTTCGGCAGGTAGCCGACATGGGCCTTGCCGACGATCGGCACCATATGGTGCTCGCAATGGGATTCGACCCGGATGTCGCGCAGGACGACGATTTCGTCATAGCCTTCGGTTTCCGAGAAGGTCCGGTTGAGGAATTCCACCGGATCGACGGCATAGCCGGAAAAGAATTCCTCATAGGCGCGGACCACGCGCGACGGCGTGTCGAGCAGGCCTTCGCGATCCGGATCGTCGCCGGCCCAGCACAACAGGGTGCGGACCGCCGCTTCGGCTTCCCTGCGCGATGGGCGCGATGGGCGCGACGGCCGCCCGGTTGCGGATGAAGGTTCGCTCATGGCTAGATCGGCAGGGTTCGCGGTTTTGCGCGCCGCCACCAGCCGACGACGAGCAACCGTGTCACCATGATTGCGGTGAACATGGAGGTCGCCAGCCCGATCGACAGGGTGACGCCGAAGCCCTGCACCGGCCCCGAGCCGAACAGGAACAGCAGCAGCGCGGCGATGAAGGTCGTCAGGTTGGAGTCGATGATGGTGGTCAGCGCACGCCGGTAGCCCGTGTCGATCGCCGACAACGGCGTCCGCCCGGCGCGGACTTCCTCGCGTATACGCTCGAAAATCAGGACGTTGGCGTCGACCGCCATACCGATCGTGAGCACGATGCCGGCGATGCCCGGCAGCGTAAGCGTCGCCTGCAGCAGCGACAGGGCGGCGGCGATCAGCACCAGATTGGTGAGCAGCGCAACATTGGCGAAGAGGCCGAACCGGCCATAGGCCACGACCACGAAGGCGATGACGAGGATCAGGCCGATGATGCAGGCGATCTTGCCGGCATCGATGGAATCCTGGCCCAGTTCGGCGCCGACCTGACGCTGTTCCTCGATGCTGAGCGGCGCGGGCAGCGCCCCGGCGCGCAGCAGCAGGGCCAGTTCGTTCGCCGACTGGATGGTAAACCGGCCGGTGATGATGCCCGAGCCGCCGCAGATCGCCGACTGGATCACCGGCGCGGAAATCACCTCGTTGTCCAGGACGATGGCGAAGGGCTTGTCGACATTGGCCTGGGTGATCTTGCAGAACTGGCGGGCGCCCGATGTATCGAAGCGGAACGACACGACGGGCCGGCCGTCCTGGAATGTCTGGCTGGCGTCGACGATATGCTGGCCGTCCAGCGCCACCTCTTCCACCAGCAGGTACCGTTGGCGGTAACCGTCCTCGCTGTCGACCAGGAAGTAGCCGGGCGGCGCTTCGGCGGTCTGGGTTCCATCCAGCGACGGATGCAGCAGGTGGAAGGTCATCTTCGCCGTCGTGCCGATCTTCCGGCGCAGCGATTCCGGATCCTTTTCGCCCGGCACCTGGATCAGGATCCGGTCGTCGCCCTGGGCCTGGATGATCGGATCGATGGCGCCGGTCGGGTCGATCCGCTGGCGCAGGATTTCGATCGCCTGGTCCACCGTGCGTTTGGCGAGCGCCGTGCGGCCGGTCTCCGTCATGCGCATGACGCCGCGGCCGTTATCGAAGTCGAACTCATAGTGCGCGCTGGCGCCGGTCAGCGCATTGGCGCTGCCGCCCAGATCGGAAATCACCTCGCGCAGCGCCCGCCGCGCGGTCTCCTCCTGGGACGGATCGACCAGGCGGAAGGATACTTCCTGGTTCCGCGCCCGCAGACGCAGGTATTTGACCCGGTATTCGGCATTGCGGAACGCGGCGCGCACCTGCTTGCGCACGTCCTGCATACGGTCCTCGATCACGTCGGTGAGATCGACGGAATAGAGCAGGTGAATCCCGCCCTGCAGGTCGAGGCCCAGATTGAAGGTCTGGCTCGGCAGCCAGCCGGGGACCTTCTCCAGGAACTTCCTGTCCAGCGCGTTGGGGACGGCGAACGCCAGGCCCAAAAGGCAGAGGAACGCAACGGCGATCACCTGCCCGCGCGAAATATTAATCATGGAAGCAGGCCTGTAACGGGTGCGAAGCCATCGGGCGCGATACGGCGTCGGCGGCTCAGCCTCTCCGGCCGCCGAACAGGCCGCCCAGCAGACTGCGGCGCTCGCCGGAATCGTTGGCGGCGGACGGCGTTTGCCCCGGGCCGCCGGGTTTCTTGTTCATGATGCCCTGGATGGAGTTGCGGTCGATGGAAACCTTCACATCGGGCGCGATCTCCATCTCGATCTCCGGCCCGTCGCCGGCCTTGGTCACCTTGCCGATCAGGCCGCCGCTGGTCACGATCTTGTCGTTCCGCTTGACCGCCGCGACCATCTCGCGATGTTGGCGGGCGCGTTTCTGCTGCGGCCGGATCATGAAGAAATACATGACCACGAACAGCAGGACGATCATGAGCAGAAACGAGAAATCCGGCGAACCGCCGTCCCCGGTTTGGGCCCAGGCTTCCGATACCAGCATGACCGACTCCCAGATGTCTTGTTTTCGCGTTGGCGCGCCCGAAAAGACGCCGTTGGCCGGGTATGCTGCGAGATGCCCGGCAATAACGCGCCGGGCGCCGGCCTGTTTGACGGGATGGGCCGGCGCCCGAT
>FZLR01000146.1 GCA_900197615.1 Rhodospirillaceae bacterium Spongia-Bin9 | reverse complement strand
TTGTGTTGGGTACGGGCGTCGTTGCGTAGCCGGGTGTGGGGATGCGGCGGGCGGAGACTTGCCGGAAGCGGCATTGGCACACTGGCGAACGACCCCTCCCCTAGCCCCTCCCCCAAGGGGAGGGGGATTCGGTCAGTGCCTCTATTGCAGAGGAACCCCCACGGGAAGGGGGATTCGGGCGGCAACATGCATCCGGTATTGCAGGGGAGGGTTTGAAACCCTCCCCTACGGCCCTGCGTCCACACGCGGCGTCCGAACGCACGGCTCTCCGTCCGGTCGGCCGGGGTGACAGAATAGTCTTTGGAAAGCAACGCCGGCTTCGCCTATTCGGCGGCAAGCTGCGGCGCGGTGCGGCTCTTCAGATAATCGCGCGCGCGGCGCTGCAGCAGGCGGCGCAGATGGGTGACGCCGATATCGTGTTGGTAAAGCATCTCGGCTTCGGGCTGCTCCATCTGTTCGATCACCACCCGGTCCTGCTCCAGCACATTCCAGTGCCGTTCCTCGAGCCGGCTCTTGTACATGAAGCGCCACAGGTCGCGCTCCCAGCCGTCGACCTTGCGCAGACGCCAGAAGAAGACCTGGCAGGCATCGGCATCGACCGGCGTGACATAGCCCAGGATGCGGAACATGCCGCCCGGCCCGGCGCCCGGCGGATAAGGCAGATCGAGGCGCACCCAGTCGGCGCCGGTGGAATGATATTCCGTCCAGTCGAAGTTCTTCCCGACCTGCTGGGTGCGCCGGACGGTGAAACCGTCCTCCGACTTCACGACCTCCATCTCGTCGAAGCCGGAGCCATAGGCCAGCGTGTAGCTTTTGGCGTGCAGGTAGGAGCCGTGCATCGGGTCGACGACATTCTCCAGGGCGAAGAGGTAGCTGCCTTGCCACGTCCCGGTGCAGAGGAAATGCGACCACTCCGGATCGTCGAACTCTTCGGGAAAAGTCAGCGGCGCCGGCGCGCCCTCGCCCATCCAGGCGAAGATGCAGTTGGCCTTTTCGGCCGCCGGATAGCTGCGCAGGCCGTGCATACCCTCCAGGGTGCAGCCCGGATAGGCCGAAACCTTCGCGACCGTGCCGTCGCCGTCGAACTGCATGCCGTGATAGGTGCAGGTCAGCAGGCCGTCGATGACATGGCCCTGGCTCAGCCGGGCGCCGCGGTGCGGGCAGCGGTCCATCTGGACATGGGCGACGCCGTCGCCGTCGCGCCACAGCACGAGGCGCCTGCCGAGCCGGGTGATGCCGACCGGCTCGTCCCCGACCCAGCTTGCCGGCAGCAGGGCGTACCACTGTTCCGGCAAACCGGTCTCGAGGACTTCCTCGATCTCCGCGCTGGTTGCCATGCTTCTTCCCCCTACGCAGAACCGCCGCGCCGGCGTTCAGCTGCGCTTGACCGAGGCCAGCGGGTGATCCGTCGGATAAGTCGGAACCCGGGGCTTGGTCGCGCCCAGCATGACGCACATCAGGGCTTCCTCGTCCCACTCGTTAACCAGGCCGCGATAGACGCCCGGCGGCACGGAGATCAGGTCGCGCTCGCCCAGCTCGGTCTCCCACGTCTCGCCGCCGTCCTCGAAGAACAGGCGCACCCGGCCGCGCAGCATGAAGAACACTTCCTCGACATCGGCATGGACATGCAGCGGACCTTCGCAGCCCGGCGGCAGCACCATGGTCGAAAAGGTGAAATGCTCGGACGGCACGGTGTTGGCGTCGCTGTCCACGCCGGTGCCGCCGGTGCCCATGTAGCGCATCTGGGCGCGCCGGTATTTCGGATCGAAGTCGGCCTGGAATTTCAGCGCGTCCCAATCGTAGGTGCGCGTCGCGTAGCGGGCGATGCGGCCCTGCATCCTCTCGTCCAGGGACTCCGCATCGGCCTCAACGGGGGCGGGACCGGAATCGGGGGCCATGCCTGTCTCCCTTGCAAATCGGCTTCGTCAGGCGGCAATTTCGCCGTCGGGCCGCTGCGGGGCGTAGCGCAGCACCGCCCGCTCGGCCAGGATCACCAGAACATACGCCAGGATGCCGATCACCGTAAGCAGAATGATGGTGACGAAGACCCCGGCCGTGTTGGCGCCGCCCTCGGCCTTGGCCAGTTCGGCGCCGAGGCCGACACTGCCGCCGACCAGCTCGGCGACGGTCACGCCGATCACGGCCAGCGTCGCGCCGATCCTGAGCCCGCTGAACAGCGCGGGCAGCGACCAGGGAAATTCGATCTTCCAGAAAATCTGCGCCCGGGTTGCCTTGAACAGGCGGGCGAGATCGATCATCGACGGATCGACGCTGCGCACCGCCGTGAGCACGTTGATCAGCACCGGGAAGAAGACGATCAGGATGGCGGTGAGGATGCGCGGCGTGATGTTGTAGCCGAACCACATGACGAAGAGCGGCGCGAAGGCCACCTTGGGCGCGATCTGCAAGGCGAGGATATAGGGCGAGGCGACGACCTCCATGAGCCGCGACATGCCAAGGACATAGCCCATCACCGCACCCATCAGGCAGCCGAGCCCGAAGCCGACGATGACCTCGAAACAGGTAATCAGGGTGTGGCGCAGCAGGTCGCCGTTCACCCACATATGGATGCCTTCCTCGAACACGGCGGACAGGCGCGGAATGTTGTAGGGCGCGATGCCGAGCAAGGGCGGCCCCCATTCCCAGCCGGCCACGAAAACGACCAGCGCCAGGGCACTCAGCCAGACTTCGCGGCGCTGGACGACGGAAGCCAGGCTTTGCCGGGCGGGCTCTGGCGGCGCCCGGTCCGGCGTCGCGGCGATCGGGGCGCCGTCGGCCATCAGACCGTCTGCTCGACTTTGCCGATGTCGAGCAGCGACATCAGCCGGGCGGTCATGGGGCCGATCTTCTCGTGCTGGCGCCGCTTCATCGGTTCGGCGCGGCCGGGAATGTCGACCGGGATTTCCTCGATGATCCGGCCGGGCCGGCGCGACATCACCAGCACCCGGTCGCTCAGCGCCAGCGCCTCGACCAGGTCGTGGGTGATCAGGAAGGCGGTTTTCTTTTCCTCCGCCACCGTCTGCGCCAGATCCTGCTGGAGCACCATCTTGGTCTGCGCGTCGAGCGCGGAAAAAGGCTCGTCGAGCAGCAGCACGTCCGGGTCCATCATCATGGTCCGGGCGAGCGCCGCGCGCTGGCGCATGCCGCCGGAAAGCTCGTGCGGATAATGGTTGGCGAAGCCGTCGAGATGGTAGCGGTGCAGGAATTTCTGCGCCCGCTCCTCGCGCTGGGCCGCATCCATGCGGCGGATTTCCTGGCCGAACTCGACATTCCTGCGGATCGTGCGCCAGGGCAGCAGCAGGTCCTTCTGGAGCATGAAGGCGACATGCTCGTTCGGGCCGCTGACCGGCTCGCCGTCGACGAAGATTTCGCCCTGCGACGGCCGGTCGAGGCCAGAGGCCAGGTTGAGCAGGGTGCTCTTGCCGCAGCCGCTCGGCCCGATCAGGGCGACGACCTCGCCGTCCTCGATGTCGATGCTGACTCCTTCGACCGCGAGCACGCCCTCGCTGCCGGTCCGGCCGCGCACCGGCGGGAAAAAGCGCGAGACCTCCTTGAAGCTGAGCCGGAGCATGGGCACCCGATTCGGGTCTGACAGCGGATCAGCCGCCGAGACGGGCCATTTCGGCCGTGAAGCGCCCGGCGGTCCAACGCCCGCCGTCCGGCGGCGCCACACCGGCGTCGTTCAGGCCGGCAACGATGCCGTCGAGGTCGTGGACCTCGCGGTCGAACAGGCTCTCAAGAGCATCGCCCAGCGCCTTCGTGTAGGGCGTTTCCTCCCAGTCGCGGCACTGGTGGGCGTAATCGATCCCGGCCAGCGGGTGGGTCATGCGCGGGCTGGTCATACCGGTTCGGCGGTCCTCTATCTGCGACCGGAGGCTCCGGCCCGGTCGTGACGGTATAGCGGGCGCGACCCTAGCGGGCAGCCCTTTGCAGGTCAAAAGCTTTGGAACCTCACTCCGCATCCGGTGATTTCGAAAGAAACCGGACCGCTTTACGCCGGACCGGATCGTCTGCCCCTACGCCGCCTTTCGCGGACGAATAGCGCGCAGGGCGGAGGCCTCGTTCGGTTTCGTGAGGACGAATTCGGACCAGCAGGCGCAACCCTTGCTCCATGGCGGCTTTCTTCGTCTTGCAGCCATTCGCCTTCAAGGCCCCCGCCACGAGGTCGTCGTCGATTCCGACATTGGTCGGCATGGCTGCCGTATGTGTATGATTTAGAAATTCTTGCACACAAAATGCCGCCGCATGCCAATCTCCCATTCGCCGTAACATGACACATCCTGACACCGCTGCTTCCTTCCTTCCGCCGGACCGACGCCCGGCGTGCGGCGGCGGACGGTCATGACCGACGACCCGGAAGTTCTCGTCGTCGGCGCCGGGATCGTCGGCGTCAGCGCCGCACTGAACCTGCAGCGCCGCGGCCTGCAGGTGACCCTGGCCGACCGGCAGGCGCCGGGCGACGGCGCGTCCTACGGCAATGCCGGTATTCTCGTGCCGGGCGGCATCGTCCCGGTCCCGGTGCCCGGCCTGTTGAAGAAAGCGCCCGGGATGCTGCTACGCGGCACCGGCCCGCTGTTCCTGCGCTGGACCTATCTCCCCGTCCTGCTGCCCTGGCTGGCCCGCTATCTGCGCAATGGCCGCGACACGCAGGTCCGCCGGATCGCCGACGCGCTGGCGCCGATCATCGCGGACAGTCTGGAGGAGCATCTGGCGCTGGCCCGGGGCACGCCGGCCGAGGCGCACATCCGCGAGGAACCCTACCTCATGGCCTACCGGAACAGGGCGGCCTTCGAGGCCGACGGCTATGGCTGGGCGATCCGGCGCGACCGGGGCATCGGCTGGCGGGAATATGAGGGCGACGCGGTCCGGGACCTGGAACCGGCCCTCGGCCCGGACTACCGGTTCATCGCGGCGCTGGAAGCGAGTCACGGCATGGTCGATGGGCCTGGCGATTATGTGAAGGCGCTCGCCGGAAGTTTCGTCGCGGGCGGCGGGCGCTTCGAAGAGGCGGCCTTCACTGGCTTCGAGCTCAGCGGGGGAACGGTCGCCGGGGTGCGTTTCAAAGACCGGGTCATCCGGGCCGACAAAATTCTGATCGCCGCCGGCGCCTGGTCGGCGCGGGTTCTCAGAGCGCTGGGGCTGTCGATCCCGCTGGAAAGCGAACGCGGTTATCACGCCGAGCTCTGGTCGCCGGCGGGCGGCCCGGTTCGTCCTATCATGCTGAGCGACCGCAAGATCGCCGTCACGCCGATGACCGGCCGGGTCCGTTTTGCCGGCCTGGTCGAGTTCGCCGGACTCGACGCCGGGCCGCGCCGGGCGCCGCTGCGGGCCATCGCGGCGGGTGCGGCGGCCTTCCCCGGCATGACCTGGCAGCGCGAAACCGAATGGCTGGGCCACCGCCCGGCGCCGGCCGACAGCATTCCCTATATCGGCGCCGTGCCGGCCCATCCCAATGTCTACGCAGCGTTCGGCCACCATCATGTCGGCCTGACCGGCGGAGCGCGGACCGGCCGTCTGATCGCCGACCTGATCGCGGGTGCGACACCGAATTTCGACATGTCGCCGTATCGTGTGAAAAGGTGAAGCGGGCGATCGGCAAACGCACCGGCCGTCGATTTTCGGGTAGGAGAAAACCTAGATGAACACTGCACTTCGCACGGCGCTGCTCGGCGCCTCGGCGCTCGCCTTGGCCTCGGTTCCGGCCCAGGCCGAGAAGTGGGACATGCCGCTGGCCTATTCGGCCTCCAACTATCACTCCAAGAACGCCGCGAAGTTCGCGGAAACGGTCAAGGCGAACAGCGGCGGCAAGATCGACATCGTCACCCATGCGGGCGGCTCGCTGTTCAAGGGCGGCGAGATTTTCCGCGCCATCCGCACCGGGCAGGCGCCGATCGGCGAGCGGCTGATCTCGGCGTTGGGCAACGAAAGCCCGCTTTTTGAGATCGACGCCTTGCCTTTCCTCGCCACCTCATTCGGCGAAGCGTTGAAGTTGCACAAGGCGTCCCTACCGGTATTGCAGAAGATACTGGCCAAGAAGCGCGTTCGGATGCTCTACGCCGTGCCGTGGCCGCCGCAGGGCCTCTACAACAAGAAGCCGGTCAATTCGGTCGCCGACATGAAGGGCGTCAAGTTCCGCGCCTATAATGCGGCAACGGCCCGGCTGGCGACCCTGATGGGCGCGATTCCAACCAAGATCGAGGCCGCCGAACTCACCCAGGCCTTCGCGACCGGCGTCGCCCAGTCGATGATCTCTTCCGGCTCCACCGGCTACGACCGGAAGATATGGGAGCACGTCAAGTACTGGTACGACACCCAGGCCTGGCTGCCGAAGAACATGGTGATCGTCAATACCAAGGCCTGGGACGGCCTGGACGACGCTGGCAGGTCCGCCATTTCCAAGGCCGCTGCCGCAGCGGAGAAAGCCGGCTGGGCGGAGGCCCAGCGCCTCGCCGACTGGTACAAGGTCCAGCTCGCCAAGAACGGCATGGAAGTAGGACCGCCGAGCGCGACGTTGGCCAAGGAGTTCCGCGCGCTGGGCAACACGATGATGGCGGAATGGCTGAAGCGCGCCGGGGACGACGGCAAGGCCGTGATCGACGCCTACAAGGCGATGAACTAGCACACCTCCCGGGATTGCGGGGCCGGGCGGCGCGCTGCCCGGTCCCGCCGCCCCCGGCGGATGGCCGATTTCATCCTGGACTATGGGCCGCTGGCGGCGGTTTTCGCCGCCGGCGGTTTTGCTTTGGCCGCCGCCACGGCGCCAGCGGCGGCGCGCGCGGCGGCCGGTCTGTACCGTATCTGCGGGCTGATCGGCGCCTGTTTCCTGATCCTGATCGGCCTGCTGATCCTGCTGGAGATCGGCTCGCGGGCTGCCGGCGTCTATGTGCCGGGCCTCAAGGCCTATGCCGGCTATTCGATGGCCGCCTCGGCCTTTTTCGCCTTCGCCTACACCTTCGGCCACCGGGCTCATATCCGCATGTCGGCGATCATCGGCCGACTGACGGGAAGGGCCCGGCGCGTGGCCGAAATCTGGTGCCTCGCCGCCGCCTCGTTCGTGACCGGTTTCGTCTGCTGGTACGCTGTCAAGCTGGTCGCCGTCTCCTGGGACCTGGAGGATGTCAGCGAGAGCACGGACCGGATGCTGCTGTGGATACCGCAGACCGCCCTCGCGCTCGGCTCCACGGTGCTGTTCATCTGTGTGCTGCACCGGTTTATCGAAGTGCTGCGCGGCGGCGACATCGGCGACCAGCGCAGCGCCGACGCCATGGCGACGGCGGAGTAGGCCGGCCACGATGGAGCATGTATACGCGACGGTCGTGTTCCTTGCCGTCCTGCTGTTCCTGCTGGGCAGCGGGGTCTGGGTCGGCTTTTCGCTGATCGGCGTCGCCTTCACCGGCATGATGCTGTTCGCGCCCGGCACCTTCGGCCAGATCGGCGACCGTATGATGACGGCGATCTGGTCGAGTTCGGCGAGTTGGACGCTCACCGCCCTGCCGCTCTTCATCTGGATGGGCGAGATACTGTTCCGGACCCGATTGTCCGAAGACCTGTTCAAGGGCCTGTCGCCCTGGATGAACCGGCTGCCCGGCCGGCTGCTGCATACCAACATCATCGGCTGCACGATCTTTGCTGCGATCTCCGGCTCGTCGGCCGCGACCGTGGCGACGGTCGGCAAGATGTCGATCCCGGAGTTGCGGTCGCGCAAATATCCCGAGGACCTGGTGATCGGCACACTTTCCGGCGCCGGAACGCTCGGCCTGCTGATCCCGCCGTCGATCATCCTGATCGTCTACGGGGTGACGGTGAACCAGTCGATTTCCAAGCTGTTCATCGCCGGCGTCGTGCCGGGAATCATGCTGGCGAGCCTGTTCATGGCCTATGTGATAGGCTGGTCGCTACTGCGGCCGTCGAAAATGCCCCCGGCCGAGCTGAAGCGGTCGTTCTCGGAAAAGCTGAGTCAGTCGCTCTATCTCATCCCGGTCCTGCTCCTGATTGCCGGGGTGCTGGGCTCGATCTACGGCGGGCTCGCGACGGCCACCGAAGCGGCGGTATTCGGCGTCGTCGGCGCGCTGGGCCTGTCGGCAGTCCAGGGCTCTCTGACCTGGGAGACCTTCCGGGAATCGCTGCTGGGCGCCACGCGCACTTCCGCGATGATCGCGCTGATCCTCGCCGGCGCCGCCTTTCTGACCCTGGCAATGGGCTTTACCGGCCTGCCGCGCGGCCTGGCAACATGGATCGCCGGCTTCCACCTCACCAAGTATGAGTTGATCCTGGCGCTGACGATCTTCTACATCCTGCTCGGCTGTTTCCTCGACGGCATCTCTGCCGTCGTGCTGACCATGGCGATCGTCGAGCCGATGATCCTGCAGGCCGGGATCGACCTGATCTGGTTCGGCATCTTCCTGGTCGTCGTCGTCGAGATGGCGCAGATCACGCCGCCGATCGGCTTCAACCTCTTCGTTCTCCAGGGGATGACCGGCCACAATATCGGTTATATCGCCAAAGTCTCGCTGCCGCTGTTCCTGGTCATGGTGTTCGCGGTCTTCCTGATCGTGGCGTTCCCCGACATCGTCATGTTCCTGCCCGACAGCATGGCGAAGAGCGCCGGCTGAGCGAAGGCGCCTGTCCCGCCGCGATTGACCGGATTCGCCGGTCTTCGTAAACCGGGATTCGACGCCGACCTTTCGAACGAATCCACAGGAGATGCGCCATGTCCCATTCGCGATCCGCTATCGTCACCGGCGCCGGTTCCGGCATCGGCCGCGCCGTCGCCCTGGCGATGCAGGCCGACGGCTATAATGTCGCTCTGGCCGGCCGCCGCGCCGAAGAGCTGGACATAACGGCGGCGCGGGCGGCCGACGGCGGCGGCCGGATGCTGGCCCTGCCGACGGACGTGACGGACGACGACCAGGTCGCCCGGCTGTTCGCCCGCACCGTCGAGGAATTCGGCCGG
>FZLR01000126.1 GCA_900197615.1 Rhodospirillaceae bacterium Spongia-Bin9 | reverse complement strand
CAGCTCGATGCCGTGCGCGACCATGTCCTGCGCCGCGCCCACGCGGGTGCTGTGCCCGGACAGGCGCTCGGCCAGCTCCGCCTCGATCCCGGCCCGCCTCGCCATGGCCTTATCGATGCGCGGGATCTGGCTCGGGTCGAGCGCCTCGGCCAGTTCGCCGCGGCTCAACGAACGGAACAGCCGTCCGTCCCGTCGTCTGACCGCGTGACCGGCGCTCACCTGCCGGCCGGCGTCGCTAGCGAAACAGGGTCGTTGCCCGGACCAC
Source organism: Rhodospirillaceae bacterium Spongia-Bin9 (assembly GCA_900197615.1). Classification (GTDB taxonomy): domain Bacteria; phylum Pseudomonadota; class Alphaproteobacteria; order Bin65; family Bin65; genus Bin65. Next base: position 10,113 of record FZLR01000126.1, on the reverse strand, counting down.
AGTACAGGTTGCAGTCGCGCCGGGCTGCCATGGCCACGGATCGTCATTCGGCGTCCTGCCGCCAGTTCTCGCCCAGTATGTCGTCCGCAATACTGTCCGATATCCGGATCGCGACCTGTCGTACGGAGTCGTCGGCCAGGTGGGCATAGCGCGCCGTCGTCTCGACCCGGCGGTGACCTAGCAGCCGGCCGATCGCCGGCAGGGTCTCGCCCAGCGCCAGGGCACGGGACGCGAAGCTGTGCCGTAGATCGTTAAGCGCGAGGTATCGCTACAGAATATCGGCCGCAATGCTGTCGGCAATGCGTTCCGCCGCATCGTGGACAGAGTCGCGCGCCAGATGGGCGTAGCGCGCCGTGGTCTCTATGTCGCTGTGACCGAGCAGCTTGCCGATTACCGGCAGGGTCTCGCCGAGCGCCAGGGCTCGGGAGGCGAAGGAATGTCGGAGGTCGTGCAGGCGAACGTCTTCAAGCCCCGCCCTGGCCCGGAGGGTTTGCCAGACATTGTCGAGGGCGTCGGCGCCGAAGCGTCCGTGCCGATCGTTGCCGGGAAACACCCAGGGACTGTCCTTCCATCGCGGCAACGCTTCGAAGAGCCGCACAGCGGTCGGCGGCAGCTGAACCGCACGGGGCCCGGACTTGCCGTCGGCGAGATGGAGCTCGCCGGCGTCGAGGTCGACTTCGGTCCAGCGCAGGGTGAGGATCTCGCTCTTGCGGCAGCCGGTCAGCATCAGCAGGCGGATCGCTGCAACGGCCATAGGAGAACCGCGCCCGCCGGCGATGGACTCGTCCAGTACCTTCCCGAGGCGGGCGAACTCGGCGTCGGTCAGGAAGCGCTCGCGCGACCGCTCCGGGAACTTCTCGACGGACCGGCAAGGATTGAAACCTTCCGGCGCCAAGCCCCAGCCTTCGCCCAGCTTGAACATGTGCGACAGGATCTTGACGGCCTTGTTCGCCGTCACCGGATGGGCGCTCAGCTTCTGCTGGAGATCGATGACGTGGCTCGGCTCGACCGCCGCGACGGGCGTCCTGCCGAGTGCGGGCAGGATGTGGTTGCGGAGCACGCCGCGGACGCGCACCTGCGTCCTCGGCTTCAGCCGGACCTCCACATGCTCCTCCAGGTAGCGCTCTGCCAGGTCGGCCACGGTCGGGCCGCCGTTCGCCCTGGCGGCAAGCGGCAGGGGCAATGGCTCTTCCCCCGCCCTGATGCGCGCGAGGATGAGTGCCGCCCTCTGGCGTGCCTGGTCGGCACTGAGCACGTCGTGCCGGCCGACCGTCACGCGCCTGGGCAGCTTCTTTCCCGTCCGTTCCCGTGCCTGGGCGATGTAGACCTTGCCGCCGGACGGATAGACCCGGACCCCGAAGCCGGGAAGAACCCGGTCCCAGAACACCGTGTCGCGCTCGACGGTGAGCGCCGCCACGGTGCGGTTGGAGAGCGATTTCTGCCGGACTGCCATCGAGATCCCTCCTCAGGCCGCCTCGACGCGCCCCGGCATGATGTGGGCGCCGATGCTGTCGCCGGTCCGGGCAGCGGCCGCCTTCTCGGCGTCGCGCACAAGATGGGCGTATTTCGCGGTGGTGCCGACCCGGGCGTGGCCGAGCAGACGGCCGATCGTCGGCAGGCTCTCGCCGAGCGCCAACGCGCGCGAGGCGTAGGAATGTCTCAGGTCGTGCACCCGCACGTCGTGGAGGCCGGTCTCCTGCTTGATTCGCCGCCAGTGCCAGGAGAGACAGGCGAGCCGCGACTTCGGCCTGGCTCCCAGGAAGATCCAAGGGACGCCCTCGGCCCGCTCGATGCCGTCGAGCACCTTCAGGGCCGGTCCGGTCAGCGGCACCATGCGCGGGCCGGTCTTCGCGTCGCGCAGGCGCAACACCCGTGACGTGCGGTCGACGTCGTCCCATTTGAGCGACAGGATCTCGTCCGACCGGCAGCCGGTCAGCATCAGCAGGCGGACCGCCGCGATCGCCGACGGCATCATCGATCCCTCGGCTTCGAGCCGCTTCATCGTTGTCCCGAGAAGCCGGAACTCCTCGGGTGTCAGGAAGCGTTCCCGGGACTTCTCGCGGTAGTAGCGGACATGCCGGCACGGGTTGCGACCGGGCGGCAGCATGCCCCAACTCTCCGCCAATACGAACATCTTCGACAGGACCCAGACGGCCAGGTTCGCCACATAGGGCGTGTCGCGCAGCCCGTGATGCAGCGCCGCGACGTCGTCGGGCGCAACGTCCCCGACCGGCGTCTTCCCCAGGGTGGGCAGGACGTGGTTCCGCAGCGCCTTCCGGTAGTTCCTGGCCGTGTTCGGCTTGCACCGGACCTCGGCATGGTTCTTGAGGAAGCGCTCCGCGAGATCGGCAACGGTGGGCTCGCGCGCCGGCTTCGGGTCCTCGCCGCGCTTGATGCGGTCGATGACGGCGGCCGCCTCGCGCCGGCGCGCATCCACCGTCTCGGTGCCGACCCGTCCCAGGGTCACCCGCTTCAGGCCTGCGGGCCCCCGGGACTGGACGATGTAGAGCTTGCGCCCGGTGGTGTGGACGCGCACGCCGAAGCCGGCGAGGTCGGCGTCCCAGAAGATCGCATCCTTGCCGTCGGCCTTCAGCCGTTCCACAATCCGCTTGGTGAGCCTGAGCGCACTCCGTCTGGGCATCGCCCCTCCTCCGGCAGGTCCGCATGCCAGTCATCAAACCGCATACGAACGACATCAAGAATCGGGGTCAACGTGGACGATGTCTGGCTGGATTGCAAGAGGCTGAAGGCCGGCGGCAGAGAAAATATATTATGATTTACAACATCTTATCGCGAACACGTCGCCAATCGTCGAAGCGCGTCATCGTATGGCTTAGATGCCCCGTAGCCCCGGATTTGTTCCGGGGCGGAGCCGAGATATCTTTCCAGTAGAGAGCCGGGGCGAAAGCACCGCGCTGGAAAGATTTCTCCGCTCGCTTCGCTCGGTCGAAATGACGGGTGGAAGGTCGTCGCGCCGAATTCGGGCATCGAAGCGCCGCCGGCCGACCCCTCCCCTAACCCTTCCCCAAAGGGGACGGGGATTCGGCCGTCTGCCTCGAGCTTACGGCTTCGCGCAGTCCGCAATCTTGTGGCCGGCTTCCTCCCAGGCCTCAGCTGCGCCGGCGTGGAATTTTACACCGGCGTTGCACATGCCCATCTGCTTGTCGTCGACGATCCCGAACAGCTGGCCCCTGGCGAACGGCGCCTTGCGGTAGAGGTCGGGCAGGGTCTCGATGAACGCCTTGGTGAGCGCCTTGGCGAGCGCCTTGGGCATGCTCTTGTTGACGACGTCGCCGCCGGTGTTCGAGACCGTCCGGAACATGTCGTCTTCGGAGATGACGTTCACGCCCCGCCCGTAGTGCGCCAGGTCTTTTACCGGGAAGGTCATCGCCACGTTGCCGGGCGCCTTGACGAACTTCCTGAAGGCCGCGGTCTGCGTCTTGGCTATCGGGATCGAGACGATGTTGATCTTCCCGGCCGCGATGTAGATCGGCATGTAGGAGGCCGGATTGGTGCCCGGCCGGACGGCCGCGTTGACCGCGCCGTCGAGGAACAGCGAATCGGCCTGGCCCCAGGCGATCTGCTTGCCGACATAGCCCTTGCCCTCGTTCAGGCCGGTGGTCAGCCGGATGATGGCGCGCGCCGTGGTCAGCGCCCCGCCGCGCGGCGGGCCGTTGAAGATTGTCTTGCCCTTGAGCTTGTCCCAGCTGTCGATGCCGGTGGCCTGGAACGCGATCAGGTAATAGTGGGCGAGATGGTACGGGTAGAGCAGGCGGAGATTGCCGGCGAGCGCCTTGCCCTTCTCCCGGCCCAGCCCCGAATAGGGCCCCAGCCCCTTCGACATCAGGAATTGCAGGATGAACGGGTTGGCGGCCAGATCGGTCTTGCCCTGGGCGACCTGCAGGATCGACTTGGACAGGATCTTGCCGGCCTGGGCCTGGATGGTCGCGATCTTCCTCTTGGCGGCGACCTCGGCGAGATGCTTCGACGACATATCGGTCGCGCCGCCGATCGAGGCGGATTCCATCGTCAGCGTCGGCATCTGGGCCTGGGCCGAGGCGGCAAGGCAGACCGCCGCGCCGAATACGATCAAACTTCTCATGGGTGTCTCCTCAACTTCATTCCGTTTCTTGTAGATTTTGCAAATTCGGTCTTGCGCCGCGCACGGTATCACAGCCCGACCGGAACCAGAATGTGCAAACGCCCGAAATTGCCGGCGCGCCCGGTATCCCCTCCCTTCCGCCGTGCGCCGGACGGGGATACAATCGCCCGAAGCCGTCGCGATCGCCGCCCCGGGCCCACCGCCGCGACGGCAGGGAGGAAAGCAGACATGGCCGGATACACACTTCCATCGATCGTTCGCAGGCCGCGCGCGGCCGCGATTTTCGTCGCGCTGAGCGCCGGGCTGACCGTAGGGCTCTGGGGCCCGGCAAACGCCGCCGAACTCAGCCTGTCCTATTTCATGGGGCCGAAGCACCCGATGAACCGGGCCGTCTTCACGCCCTTCGCCAAGAAGCTGGCCGAGGTTTCCGGCGGCAAGCTGACCGTCAAGCAGTATCCCGGCGGCGCGCTCAATTCCTCGCCGCCCAAGCAGTATTCGATCCTGCTCAAGGGCGTGGCCGACATCGCCTTCGCCCTGCCGGGCTACACCGGCAACCTGTTTCCGGTGACCAACACGGTGACGATTCCCGGCGTCTGCGCCGACGCGCTGGACTGCACCCAGGCGATGTGGCGGGCGATGCCGCTGATCGAGAAGGAATTCAAAGCCAAACTGCTGGCGGTCTGGGCCAACGATGTTCCGGTCCTGCTGACCAGGAAGAAGGCCGTCAGGTCGCTGGCCGACCTCAAGGGCATGAAGGTGCGGGTGACTTCGAAACAGGACGTGCCGTTCATGGAGGCGCTGGGCGCCTCGGCGGTCAGCCAGCCGGTCACGGTGATCAACCGCAATCTCGCCAACGGCACGATCGACGCCATCGCCATCGACCCCTCGGCGATCCGGTCGTTCAAGCTGTGGGAGCCCGCGAACCACGCCACCATCGGCCTGCCCGGTTCGGGATCGGCCTTCGTGCTGATGATGAACCGGGGCGTCTACGACAGGATGAGCGCGCAGGAAAAAGCCTGGGTGGACGAGGCGTCCGGCCGGTGGCTCTCGCTCTCCGGCGGCGGCGCCTACAAGAAAGCCGCCCGGGCCGGGCTCGCCTTCGCGAAGAAGAACGGGGTCGAGGTCATTACCCTGTCGGACGCCGAGCGCGCCAAGGCGGACGCGGCGATTGCGAAAGCCATGGCCAGGTTCCGCAGCACGACGCTGCGCGGCGGCAAGACCGGCGGCGAGATCCATGACCTGATGACCGGGAAGTAGCGCGCCATCGCCCGATCCATCCTTGTCTGGCTGGACCGCTTCGCCGGCGTTCTGGCCATCGTCGGCGGGGCAGCCGTCGTCTTCCTGGTCGGGCTGACGGTCGTCTCGGTTATCTGGCGCTATATCCTGAACGATCCGCTGTTCGGCATCACCGACATCTCCCGCATGTCGCTGGCCGCGATCGTGATGGGCGCGCTGGCCTATGGCGGCCGGCGCGGCGGCTTCGTCCATGTCGATATCCTGGCCGCGGTCGGCGGCCGGCGGGTGACGCGCTACACCGATATCGTCGTGCGGGTCCTGAGTATCGCGGTCCTCGCGCTCGCCACCTGGGCCCTGCGCGAAGAAGCCCGCTGCGGCTTCGAATGCGGCGAGTTCACCGACAATCTCGAAATCGTCCACACGCCCTTCTACTGGCTGCTGACCGTCGCGATGGCGACCTATACGCTGATGCTGGCCTGCGAGCTCGCCATCGGCCTGATGCACTTCCACGCCCCGCGCGATCCCTTCGAGCATGAGTAAGCCGGCATGAGCAATCTCGAGATCGGGATTGTCGGCTTCATCGCGCTTTTCGTCCTGCTGGGACTGCGTATGCCGGTCGGCACGGCAATGCTGGCGGTCGGCGTCGCCGGGATATGGTCGATCCATCCGCGCGGCGGCGAGGCGGCGGTCGCCACGTTGGGCGGCGAGATTTTCTCGGTCTCGACGATCTATTCGCTCACCATCCTGCCGCTGTTCATCCTGATGGGGAACCTGGCCGGCATCTCGGGCATGAGCCGCGATCTCTACGACGCAGCCCATGCCTGGTTCGGCCATCTGCGCGGCGGGCTGGCGTCGTCGACTATCGTCGGCTGCGCCGGCTTTTCGGCATTGTCCGGCTCGTCGCTGGCCAGCGCCGTCACCATGGGCAGGGTCGCCCTGCCGGAAATGCAGCGCTACCGCTACGACAACGCGCTCGCCACCGGCTCGATTGCGGCGGGCGGCACGCTCGGCATCCTGATCCCGCCCTCGGCCGGATTCGTGATCTACGCCATCCTGACCGAAGAGAGCATCGGCCGGCTGTTCATCGCCGGCATCCTGCCCGGCATTATGCTGTCCGGCTTGTTCATCCTGGCGATCTGGATCCTGGTCAGGCTGAAGCCCGAGATTGCGCCGGCCTCGGCCCGGGCGCTGCCGCTCATCGAGAGGCTCGACGCGATCCGCCGCGCGGCCTGGATCATCGGCATCGTCGGGGTGACCATCGGCGGCATCTACGGCGGCGCTTTCGATGCGGTCGAGGCCGCGGCCGTCGGCGCCTTCCTGTGCTTCCTGGTCTGCATCCTGCGCGGCACTGTGCGCTGGGGCGAAATGATGGAAGCCATCGCCCACACCCTGCGCTCGACCGCGACGACCTTTTACATCCTGATGGGCGCCTTCGTGTTCACGCCCTTCGTGGCGCTTTCCGGCATCCCGTCGGCGCTGGCGGACTGGCTCGGCGCCCTGAACGCCGAACCGTACCTGATCCTCGTCCTGTGCCTCGGCTTCTTCATCCTGCTCGGCACCTTCCTCGAAGGATTCGCCATCCTGATCCTCGCACTCCCGCTGGTTCAGCCGATCATGGAGGGCTACGGCTTCGACATGGTCTGGTTCGGCGTGATGATGGTGATCGTGCTGGAGATGGGCCTGATCAGCCCGCCGGTCGGCATCAACGTCTTCGTCGTCAAGGGCATCGCGCCCGACGTGCCGATGAACACGATCTTCCGCGGCATCTGGCCCTTCTGGTTCGCCATGATGCTGGCGATCGTCCTGCTCCTGCTGGCGCCGGATATCGCGCTCTTCCTGCCCGACACGATGTTCAACTGACCGGCCGGGCCGCGCCCTCTCCGCCATGACGAAACCCAACGACCGTTTTGCCGCCATGCTCGGCGGCCCGATCGCGCCGATGCTGGCGAAAATGTCGGCGCCGAACGTCGCGATGGCGTTCGCCTTTACCGCCATCTGGGTGACCGACGCGTGGTTCATCGGCCGGCTCGGCATCCTGCCGCTGGCATCGGTCGCCCTGGTTTTTCCGGTCTTTACCATGATGCAGATGATGTCGGCGGGCGCCATGGGCGGCGGCGTGTCGTCGGCGGTCGCAAGGGCGCTCGGCGCCGGCGACCGGGACCGGGCGGACGCCCTGGTCCGGCACAGCGTCGTCATCGCCATCGTCATGGCGCTGCTCTATTTCCTGGTCTTCGGCCTGTTCGCCCGGCCGGTCTTCGCCGCGCTCGGTGGCGCCGGCGCGGTGCTGGACGGCGCGGTCGACTACGCCGTCATCATATTCGCCGGCGGCATTTCCATGTGGCTCGCCAACCTGTTTGCCGCGGCGATCCGGGGCACCGGCGACATGACCACGCCGGCGATCTGGTTTTGCGCCGGCGCGGTGCTCCATGTCGGGCTGTGCGGCGGGCTCACCCTGGGCTGGGGGCCGCTGCCGCGGCTCGGGCTGGTCGGGCCGGCGGTTTCCGTGACCGCAGTCCACGGCCTGATCGCGCTGATGCTCGGCCTGAACCTGGTGCGCGGCGCGAGCGGTGTGCGGCTGCGCGCCTGGGGAAAGCTGACCGGCGAGATGTTCCGCGACATCCTGAAGGTCGGCCTGCTCGGCTGCGGCAATTCCATCGTGAACATCGGCACGGTGCTGATCGTCACCCGGCTGGTCGCGGAGCTCGGCGTCGAGGCCCTGGCGGGCTACGGCCTAGGCAGCCGGCTCGAGCTGTTGATCGTCCCGCTGACTTTCGGCATCGGCGGCACGCTCACCACCTCGGTCGGCGCGAATTTCGGCGCGCGGCAGATCGGCCGGGCGCGGCGCATCGCCTGGACCGGCGGCCTGATCGGCGGCGGAGCGACCGGCGCGATCGGCGTCGTCGCGGCGCTTTGGCCGTCGCTGTGGCTGGACATGTTCACGTCGGATGCGGCGGCCTACGCCTTCGGCGCGCAGTATCTGCAGATCGCCGGGCCGTTCTACGGCTTCTTCGGCCTCGGCATGGCGCTCTATTTCGCCGCCCAGGGCACGGGCAACATGGTGCTGCCGGTGACCGCGGGGGCGATCCGGCTGGTCGTGGCGGGCGGCGGCGGCGCCCTTGCCGTACTTTGGTTCGGCGCCGGCCCGGCGGCGATGTTCGCCTGCGCCGCCGCCGGCCTGTTCTGCTTCGGCGCCCTGGTCGCCGCCTCCCTGTTCGGCCGGATCTGGAACCCGCGGGAGGGTGCGGAGGGGTAGTGGGCCGTCCGGCCCGGTGCCAGGGCCATTGACGCCCACGCTGGCGAAGCCGTTTTTTGGATAAGCAAGTACTTAAGTAAGTCAGTACTATTTGAGAGGCCGGTCATGTCGGCAATACGGGACAATCTGGTGCGCGAAGCCGCGGCGCGGGGCAAATACGCGCCGCTCTACCGCCATCTTCGTGCAATGGCCGGGCCGGACTGGCGCACGAGCTTCGCCGAAGTGGAAGGCGTTCTGGGCTTCCGCCTGCCCGATTCGGCGCGCCTGCACCGGCCCTGGTGGGCCAATTCGGCGAAGGGCAACGGCCACAGCCACGCGCTCTCCTGGCAGGCCGCCGGCTGGATGACCGGAGCCGTCGACCTCGACGCCGAAACCCTGGTGTTTGCCCGCGCGGCCGGCGCGGACCGCCCCGCCGCAGGGCCGTGGAAGAAGCAGAAATTCGACCTGGACAGACTATTTCCAGCAATTGACCTCGGCGCCTGGCCCGACGGCTTCACGGTGAGCCGGGAACAGATCTATGACGATATGGGCCGGCTGACCGGCGGACCCCAAAACGATTCCGGCAGCGACCGCTGACCGGAATGTTCGTCGACACCAATATCTTCGTTCCGGCGCGCAATATTCGGGCGCCGGCCAGCGCGGTGGCACGCGCAGCGCTTGTTCGGGCGCAGGAAAGCGGCGAGCGTGTGCACATCTGCCGGCAAGTGATCAGTGAATACCTGTCGGCCGTGACACGACCGCAGACCTGGTCCGATCCGCTTCCTATGGCAGAGGCCCTGAAGGATGCCGGCTGGATGGGCGCGGCCTTCGAGATATTGGAAGACGGCCCGAAAGTGACGGAAATGCTGGTTGCGCTGTGCCGGGAGGTGCCGGTAGCGGGAAAACAGATTCACGACGCCAACATCGCAGCTACCATGCTGGCCCATGGCGAACGAAGGCTGCTGACCTTCAACGCCACCGACTTCCGCCGCTACGGGGCGCGGATCGAACTGGTCGAAATGCAGACGCCAGACTAGGGGAGGCCGGTCGGCGGTTGTCCCGGCGGTCGGCAGCGGAACGACCCGGCGTTCCCCGCCGCTGCTTTCAGTGCGCCGTTTCCTTGCGGAGTTGGTAGTGGTCGCCGCCGAAGGGGCCGAACATGCTCTTCACCTTCGGATGGCCGACCGGTTTGCCGCTTTCGTCCGGCACCAGATTCTGTTCCGAGACATAGGCCGTGTAGGTCGTCTCCGCGTTCTCGGCGAGCAGGTGGTAGAAGGGCTGGTCCTTGCGCGGGCGGACCTCCTCCGGGATCGACTGCCACCATTCCTCGGTATTCGAGAATTCCGGATCGACGTCGTAAATCACGCCGCGGAACGGGTAGAGCCGGTGCTTGACGACCTGGCCGATGGCGAATTTGGCAGTGGTAAGCATGGTTCCGGCCCGGTGCTGCGGCGCTGCCGCCGTTCTTCGCCCGATTTCAAGGACGGGGCGCGCCGCCGCCCCCCCCGCCCCCCCCCCCCCCCCCCCTGTCGCGGGACGCGCC
>FZLR01000315.1 GCA_900197615.1 Rhodospirillaceae bacterium Spongia-Bin9 | reverse complement strand
GGAATCGACAAGCCCAAAGTGAGAAATTTTGGGTCGCAACAAATGGGAAATTTACGGTCGCTACCAACAG
>FZLR01000124.1 GCA_900197615.1 Rhodospirillaceae bacterium Spongia-Bin9 | reverse complement strand
GAAGGGAGACGTTCTCCGCCACCCGGCGCGGCGCGAAGGCGAACGGCGCATGCAGGATGAGCGGCACCCGCACCGACCGTTCGAAAAACGACATCTTGAAGAACAGGCCGCGCTCGCCCAGCGAATCGCCGTGGTCGGAGGTGAAAACGACCGCGGTATCGTCCGCTGCGCCGATCGCCTTGAGCGTATCGAGCAGCCGGCCGACTTTGGCATCGACGTAGCTCGTCACGGCATAGTAGGCGCGGCGCATACGAAGGACGTCCGCCTCGCCGACTGCGTCGCGGTGCCGGCCGGTCAGGAACCAGTGCCGCCGGCTGTGCGGGTCGCGGTCTTCGAGCGGGATATCGCCGACCCGCGGCGGATCGATCTCGGCATCGCGGTATCTGTCCCACCAGTGGGGCGGCGGGAGATAGGGATCGTGCGGCGAGAAGAACGAGACGGTGAGCGCGAACGGCCGCTCGTCGCCGCTGTCCGCGTGTTCGTGCAGCCAGCGCACCGCCTCGAACCCGGTTTCGTCGTCGTAGGCGACGTTGACGCTGCGCCGGTGCGGCCCGGCATCGAGCACCGCGCGCATGCTGTGGTACCATTCGAGCCAGACCTCGCCGTCGAGCTGCATGTCCGGCACCCATTGGAAATTGGCCGGATAGACGTCGGTCGTGACCCGTTCCTCATACCCGTGGAGCTGGTCCGGGCCGACGAAGTGCATCTTGCCGGCGAGGCAGGTCCGGTAGCCGGCGGCGCGCAGATAATGGTGGTACGTCGGGACCGAGGCGGGAAGTTCGGCCGCATTGTCGAATGCGCCGATCCGGGAGGGCAGACGCCCGCTCAGCATCGAGAACCGCGACGGCGCACAGAGCGGAAAATTGCAATAGGCGTTTTCGAAGACGATTCCGTCTTCGGCGAGGCGGTCGAGGTGGGGCGTTTGCACCGATGGATGCCCATAAGCCGGGAGCACCTGGGGCGCGAGCTGGTCGGCCATGATGAAGAGAAGGTTGGGGCGCTTCGCCATGGCAGGATTTCCTGCAGAAAGGAGCCGTAGAGCGCCGTCGTACAGACACGCATGACACAAAGGAACGATTTGCCGCTAGTATCGGGCGCACGTAACGCGGTTTTGATCGATTTCAGTAGTAAATATCGGGGAAACTGCGAAATATTAATCGCTTGAATATTGTCGAGCCGAAGGCTGCGGGCAATTCGACCGTTCTCTCCTGTCCCAACCTGAAAATTGACAAGGAATGGAAGCCGGTTATGCTGGTCCACGCGCTGGCAGTTGGAATTGCCGGTTCATCCGGCATTTCCCACCGGTCGTTTCGTAAAGGCGCGAATTCACGGGCGTTTTCGTGTGGAATCGACCCCAATGAACAAGCCGCAATACGGGTTTTTCGGCAAGGTCCGGATGGCCCGATGCGGTAAGCCTCCAATACATCGCGAAATTTCTCCAGGGAGGAGATCATGCTGAAAAACCTGACGGCAGGCGCGCTTGTCGCCGTTGCCGCTCTCGCCTTTTCCGCGCCCCCGGCCGCCGCGGCCGGCTGCCCGGTCAAGGACACCATCAAATTTTCGGGCCTGGACTGGGCTTCCAACCACTTCCATGTCGCGGTGGCGAGCTACATGGTCGAAAAGGGCTGGGGCTGCAAGTCTGAGTCGATTCCGACCACCACGGCGCCGAGCCTGAACGCCCTGGCCAAGGGCGATCTGCACATCTCGATGGAGATCTGGTACGCCAACAACCGCGAGATCTGGGACAAGATGAAGGCCACCGGCAAGGTCATGGAGCCGGGCGGGGTCTCGATCACGGGCGCGGTTCAAGGCTTCTATGTGCCCCGCTATCTGATCGAGGGCGACAAGAAGCGCGGAATCAAGGCGGCTGCGCCGGGCCTGAAAAGCGTGGCCGACCTCGCCAAATACACCAAGCTGTTCGAGGATCCGGAAGAGCCGTCCAAGGGACGCTTCTACAACTGCAAGATCGGCTGGAACTGCGAGCGGGTGAACACGAAGAAAATGCAGGCCTACGGTCTGGACAAGACGTTCACCAACTTCCGCCCGGGCACCGGCGAAGCGCTGGCTGCGGCTATCGCGTCGGCCTACAAGCGCGGCAAGGCGGTCGTCGCCTACTACTGGGGCCCGACCTGGGTGCTCGGCAAGTACGACATGGTGATGCTCAAAGAACCGGAATATAACGAGGAAATCTGGAAGAAGCTCGATAAGGCCAAGTCCGGCAAGGGCATGAAGGCGACCGCCTATCCGACGATCAAGGTGATCATCGGCATGAACAAGAAGTTCGCCGCAGCGGCCGGCCCGATCACCCAGATGCTGTCCAAATACCATCTGGACGGCGATTCGGTGGCCAAGGCTCTCGTGTTCATGAAAGAAAACAGGGACAAGACGGGCGCGAAGGCCGCCGCTGACTTCCTCAAGAATAACCAGACGATCTGGACCCGGTGGGTTCCGGCCGACGTGGCGGCGAAGATCAAAGCCTCGCTCTAGAGCTCGGGTCGTCCGGCCGTCCGAACCTGTGTTAGTTTGTGCCTGCCGGGCAGCTTCCGCCCGGCAGGCATTTTCTTTTGGAAAAATAGGGCCGCGCAGCGGACGCGCCGGGGAAATCGGGGGACGCAGCCATGGGAGCCGGCAGCATATTCTCGCTCGTCTTGTGCGCCGCGATCGTCGGATGGATCGCCGCGGCCGCCGCCGGACGGCATGAGGCATTCGCGCAAGGGTACCGGCCCCACGCCATCGGCGCTGGGGCGTTTTCGGTCGTGCTGGTCGTAGGGCTGTCCGGCGTCTGGACCTATCTTACCGGCCTGAAATTCGATGCCTCCATCATCCCGCTGGACGTCTGGGTCGACGAGGCGGTCGACTGGCTGCTGCTCAAGGTCGGCGACCCGCTCGACCAGCTGAACCGCTGGGTGGTGCACAAGATCGGCTTTTTCGAGCGCTTCCTGCACCAGTCCGTCGCCTGGCCGCTGCTGACCCTGCTGTTCACAGGCATTGCCTGGCACGCCAGCCGCAATCTCGTCGTTACCGTCGGCGTTGCGCTGGCCTTCCTGCTGATCTGGTCGATGGCGCTCTGGAAGCCGACCATGCAGACCCTGTCGCTGATGAGCGTCTCGATCCTGGTGACGGTGGTGGTCGGGCTGCCGCTCGGCATTCTGATGTCGCAAAGCGACCGGGCCCGCTCGATCATGCTGCCGATCCTGGACATGATGCAGACCATGCCGTCGTTCGTGTACCTGATCCCGGTCGTCATGCTGCTCGGCCTGGGCAACTTCGCCGGCGTGATCGCGACCATGATCTATGCCGCGCCGCCGCTGATCCGGCTGACCGACCTCGGCATCCGGCTGGTCGACAAGGAGGTCATGGAGGCCGCGACGTCGTTCGGCGCGAGCCGGCGGCAGAAGCTGTTCAACGTGCAGATACCGCTGGCGCTGCCCAACATCATGGCCGGCCTGAACCAGTCGATCATGATGGCGCTCGCCATGGTCGTGATCGCCTCGATGATCGGCGTCCGCGGCCTGGGCCAGGAAGTCCTGTTCGGCCTGCAGCGGCAGGAGCCGGGCACCGGCTTCATCGCCGGCCTCTCCATCGTGCTGATCGCCATCGTGCTGGACCGGATCACCCAATCCTACGGCCGGCGCATGGAAACGCACCGGACGGTGGGCCACTAGGCCCGCACGCCGTCTGCCCCCGAACGGCATTCACAGCATACGAAAACCACCGGATCGCCGCTCCTCATGGGTCAAATTCAGATCAGCAACGTTTTCAAGATCTTCGGCCCCAAGCCGCACAGCGTGATGGATCTGGTGCGCCGGGGCGTGCCGAAAGACGAATTGCTGAACGACACCGGCCACACGATCGGCGTACAGGACGTGACGCTGACGATCGAGCCGGGGCAATGCACGGTCGTGATGGGCCTGTCCGGCTCCGGCAAGTCGACGCTGATCCGGCACATCAACCGGCTGATCGAGCCGACGGATGGCGAAATCGTCGTCGAGGGTCAGAATATCCTGGAGCTGAAAGGCCGCGAGCTGGAGGATTTCCGGCGCCAGAAGCTCAGCATGGTGTTCCAGCGCTTCGGCTTGTTTCCGCACAAGACGGTGATTAACAACGTCGCCTACGGCCTGGATATCAAGGGCGGCAGCAAGGCGGAAAAGCGCACCAACCGCGAGAAGGCGCGCCACTGGATCGGCCAGGTCGGCCTGACCGGCTACGAGGACCAGTATCCGAGCCAGCTTTCCGGCGGCATGCAGCAGCGCGTCGGCCTCGCCCGGGCGCTGGCGACGGACGCCGATACCCTGCTGATGGACGAAGCCTTCAGCGCTCTCGATCCGCTGATCCGCCGGGAAATGCAGGACCAGCTGATCGAGCTGCAGGAGACCCTGCAGAAAACGATCATGTTCATAACCCACGATCTGGACGAGGCCCTGCGCCTGGGCGACAAGATCGCGATCATGAAGGACGGCGCGATCGAACAGATCGGCACGGGCGAGGAAATTCTCCAGCAACCGCAGACCGAATATGTCCGCCGGTTCGTCGAGGATGTGAACCGCGGCCGGGTGCTGACTGCCGGCACGGTCAAGATCGGATGCAAGATCGTCAAGACGGATACGGCGCCCGGCGATGCGCTCAGGCAGCTCGGCGAGGACGATCTGCGCGTCACCTATGTCGTCGACGCCAACGGCCGGCTGGTCGGCGCTGTCACCGCGGCATCGCTCCGCATGGGCGAGCGAAACAATATCGTGACCGTCGACAGCCTTGCCGAAGACGTGCCGACCGCGACCGAAGACATGGTCCTGGAGGAGGTCCTGCCGATGACGGTGGGCGAGGACATCCCCGTCGCCGTTCTGAGCGACGGGGGCGAACTGAAGGGCATCCTGCCGAAGGACACCATCATCAAGGCTCTGGCCGAGGAAGCGCAGCTGACCGGGGTTGCCGGCGGGCAAGCGGAATGAGACGGAACAGCCGCGTTACCGGCTGCGCGGGCGGATCGCCGCCAAGGGCCCGGCGTCGCCGTTATTCCCGCCGTCCGCCCTCGCCGTCTTTGCGCCATTTATGCTTCCGGCCGCCGGACCGGTAGGCCTTGCGGTAAAAGCGCCGGCGCTGGTCCGGAGTCAGGCTCTCGGCGATCTGCCGGACCAGCGTGTGAAGCGCCATCCGGGCTTCGCCGCGGGCTTGCTGCAAGCTGCGGAAGCCGGCCTCGACCGCTTCGGGCGCTACTGCCCCGTCGCGAATCCGGCGGCGAAGATCGCGCCGCGCGGTGCGGATGGCTTCGATCTTCGCGCGGATCTCCGAATGCTTCTCTTTCAGCAGGGCGCGGGCACGAGACCGTTGAGGCTCGTCGAGCGCGCCGACGGCGCGATACAGGCGGAAGGCAGTGCGCGGACCGGGGCCGCGGCCGACATCGGGCCGGTTCATGTGGACGACGATGCTGGTCGCGATGACGCCGGCGAGGAACAGGTTCAGCCCGCCGGAAACGATCAGCAGAATGATGAGCGTGCGGCGCGTCACTCGGCAAATTCCCCGAACCCGTTGTCGTCCCCGTTGCCGTCGAGCGTCCCGAGGGAGGCCATTTCGGTCTCCAGCCCGGCCACATGGCTCTCGGCGACGCCGGCGACCGGCACCGGCGACAAAATCCCGACCGCGATCCCCAGCAGCATAGCGCATGCCAGCGCGCCGGCAGGTTTCCATAACAAGCCGGCCCAGGCGCGAAGTTCCGGCCCGGTCCGCTGTGCCGCCTGCAGGACGGCGCCGGTTAGTGCGGCCGAGGGCGCGGGCGGCGTCACGCTGTCCAGCGCCCGGTCGAGAGCGGCGGCGGCGGCCAGGGATTCCTGCGCCGTTGCGTCGCCGGATTCGATCGACGACCAGGCTGCAGCGCGGCGCGGATCGTCGGCCGGCCAGTGGGCCGGGTCGGCGCCATAGGCGGCCAGCAGTTCTTCGAGCGCCCGGCCGGCCTCATTCCCGCCGGGCTCGTTCCCGCGTCCGGTCATGGCAGAGCCCTCATGGCATGAACTCCTCGAGCAGATCCGGTTTTAGCGCTGTCAGGCGCTGGCGCAACGTCCGCCGGCCCCGGGCCAGCAGCGATTCCACGGCCTCTACGCTGATCTCGAGGGCCGCGGCGGTCTCGCCGTTGTTCATCCCGTCGAAATGGGCCATGGCGATGGCGGCACGCTGCCTTTCCGGCAACGCCTCCATCGCCTGGCGCACGATTAGCGAGACTTCCGCCGCCAGCAGCCGGCGGCTCGGGCCGGGCGCCGGATCTTCCAGCGCCAGGGCCGTGACATCCTCGCTCGGTCGCGTCCGGCGGTGCAGATCGATGCACCGGTTGTAGGCGACCCGGCGCAGCCAGGTGCCGATCTGCGCTTTCGGTTTCCAGCGCGGCGCCTGACGCCACAGCTTCAGCATCGCATCCTGGGCGACATCCTCAGCAGTCGCATGGTCGCCGACCATGCGCCAGGCGAACGCGACGACGCCCGGCAGGTGGCGGTCGACGACAGCACGGGTAGCGGCCGGATCGCCTCCGGCAACCCGGCCCATCAGCGCCGCGTCGGCGGCAATGGCCGTTCGATCGGCCGCCACCGGCGCAGGGGTCCCGGACAGCGTCATCCGGGACGGTATAGCCTGCGCCCCGGACAAAGGCGCTGCACAAAGTGCGGAGGCACGCACGCTGGTTCCCGTCTTGACGTTGCGACTAGCGGTGGTGGCCGGGGCGGTCGTGGCGGTCGAACCGCCGGTACGCCTTCCGCATCTCCTTTCGGGTGACGGCGCCGTCGCCGTCGCCGTCGAGGCGCAGGAACATTACGTTGCCCACCGTATCGAATTCGGCGCGCGTCACCTTGCCGTCGTCGTTCAGGTCCATACGCCGTTCCATTCCGGAGCCACGCCGTTTGCGCCAGCGATGATGGCGCTTGCCGTGGCGGGCGCCGCGATACGCAAGCATTTCTTCGCGGACCTTGTCGAAGGCCGCATCGAATTCCGCCTTGTCGACCGTACCGTCCTTGTCGGCGTCGATCCGGGCGAAGGCTGCCTTGCGCCGGGCAACGAATTCATCTGCACCCACCTTGCCGTCGCCGTCGGCGTCCAGCGCCTTGAAACGGGCGTCGCGGACGCGCGCCGGCAAGGTGCGCTTCCAGGCGCGCAATTCCGAGACTTCGAGGACGCCGTCCTTGTCGGTGTCGATCCCGTCGAACCGGGCACTGCGGGCGGCGTCGAATTCGGCGCGGGTGACCGTGCCGTCCTTGTTGGCATCGGCCCGGTCGAACATGCGCAGCCCGCGGTGGGCGTCGGCGGGGGCCGCGGCGGCTGTCAGGCCGATCAGGCCGGCGGCGAGCAGGAGAGGAAGGATTCGCATGGCCAGAATGTCTCCGGTATCGGGGGTCGGGCAGCCAAACGGCTTCAAACACCCTAACGCCCCTCGCCGGCAGTTCCGTCGCGCCGGCCGAAGCCCCGCCTTTCGCCATCAGCGTCGGCGTTGCGCCAGTTGCAGTCGCGGAGCAGCCGGACCGGCAATCTCGAGCGTCAGTTTCGACTTCACGGCATCGCCGAAACTCCGGAACCCGCGCGCCACGACGATAAAGGCGCCCGGGCCGCCGATCACCCGGTCGAAATAATACCGGTCGAGATCCCTGGGCGGCGGATAGCCCCATGGGTTGGGGCGGTCGTTCACGATCGGCAGGCCGTTGATCGTGACGCCGGCCTCGAGCGCCCGCGCTCGCGCCGGCGCGAGCAGGCCGCCATTGTTGTTCTTTCCGTCGCCCGAGATGTCGAGCACCTTGCGCATACCGCGATGC
Source organism: Rhodospirillaceae bacterium Spongia-Bin9 (assembly GCA_900197615.1). Classification (GTDB taxonomy): domain Bacteria; phylum Pseudomonadota; class Alphaproteobacteria; order Bin65; family Bin65; genus Bin65. The sequence goes on along the minus strand of FZLR01000124.1, from coordinate 2,693 downwards.
GGATTGGCGTCGAACAGGCCGAGCGCGAATTCGATGGCCGTGCTGATCGAGGTCCAGCGTTCGGTCGTCACCGGGTTTCGCGCGACCGCTTCGGCAAAGGCTCTTGCCGACGCAAGATCGCGCACGATCGTCCAGCCGGCGACCACATTCTGATAGTGGGCGCCGGCCCATTCCATATAGGTAATCGCGATCCGTCGCCGCTCGCCGCCGGCGATCGCCCGGACGACCCGCGGATCGACCAGCGCTTTCAGATATCCCTGCCGCTGGAGCAGCGCCTCGGCATGGTCGATACTGCCGGAAATATCGACGGCGAGGACGAGTTCGAGATCGACCTCTTCGGCAAGCGCAGGCGAAACGGAGCCCGGCGCCGGCAGCAGGCCGGCAAGCAACGCCAGACAGCAGGCAGCGCGGCGCATTCCTACCTGAACAGCACCTCGCCCTTTAGGTTGGCGTACATCGCGGCGACATAGTCGCCATAGCCGTTCCAGGGCTTGGTGGGAATGCGCTTGCCGGTGCCGATATCGCGCTCGCTCGCCTGGCTCCAGCGCGGATGCGCGACCTCCGGATTGACGTTGGCCCAGAAGCCGTATTCCCGGGCCTGCAGCTTCTCCCAGAAACTGACCGGCCGCTTGTCGGTAAAGTGGAAGCGCACGATCGACTTGACGTGCTTGAAGCCGTATTTCCACGGCACGGCGAGGCGCAGCGGCGCGCCGTTCTGCCTCGGCAGCGGCTTGCCGTAGAGGCCGGTCACCATGAAGGCCAGTTCGTTGGCCGCCTCGAACATCGTGAGGCCTTCGGTATAGGGCCAGGGATACCATATCTGGCGCTGGCCCGGCGCGACCTTCGGGTTCTTGAAGGTTTGCATGACGAGGAATTTTGCGCTGCCCAGCGGCCTGGCGAGATCGATCAGCGCTTTCAGCGGAAAGCCGGACCACGGCACCACCATGGACCAGGCCTCGACGCAGCGGTGGGCATAGACCCGTTCTTCCAGCGGCATCTTCTTCAGCAGATCGTCGATATCGATCTTCATCGGTTTCTCGACCGCGCCGTCGATCGTGACGACCCATGGCCGGGTCTCCAGCCTTTGCGCTGCCGTGTGGATCTGCTTGTGCGAGCCGAACTCGTAGAAATTGTTGTAGGTCGTGGCGATCTTCTCCGGCGTCAGCGCGCGGTCGACCGTGTATTTCGGGTTGCGTTCGACCGGATAGAGGCCGGCGCTGGGGTCGGCGGCGGCAAATGCGCTGCCGGCGCCGAGCAGCGGCGCCGATGCCGCCAGGATCGGCCCGGCGGCCAGGGTTTTCGCCAGGGCGCGGCGCTGCAGGAAAATGCTCTCGGGCGTTGCCCGGTTCTCGGGGATTTCCCATCCCCGGCGGCGATGAACGAACATGGGCTGCGTATCCTCGGAAATTTGCGCGGCGCACAATCGCCGCAGTTTCGTTGAGTTTACACCTAGGGACGGTCCGGTTTCACGACAATTCAACGCTCCGTCAGAAACGGTGAGCGCCATGTTTCGGTCTCGCCTCCGGCCCGGGGCCGCGCCAGGCGCCGCGCAGTTTCGGCGCGCCGGTCGGGGCTTCACGACGCCGGGCCCGGTTCGTATAACCGGGGCGCCTGCCCGTTCCGGAGACCGACGCCATGAAATTCTACGACTGCTCCACCGCGCCCTCGCCGCGCCGCGCCCGCATCGCCCTCGCCGAGAAGGGCGCGCTGGACGACATCGAGGTCATCGACGTCAATCTGCGCGAAGGCGAACAGCGCAAGCCCGAATTCGCCGCCGTCAATCCCTATCTCACCGTGCCGGTGCTGGAACTGGACGACGGCCGGCGCATTACCTCCTCGACCGGTATTTTCCACTACCTCGAAGCTGCCGTCCCCGAACCGCCGCTGATGGGCCGGACGCCGGCGGAGAAGGGCCTGGTCGGCGATCTCGAATGGCGCATCGAAATGGACGGTTTCATGGCGATTGGCGAATGCCTGCGCAACACCGCCAGGGGCATGGCCGGGCGCGCCCTGACCGGAAAACACGATTACGAGCAGATCCCCGAACTGGGCGCGCGGGGGCGCCAGCGCCTCGAATGGTTCTTCGACGGCTTCGACGACCTGGTCGGCGACAAGCGTTTTCTCGCCGGCGACGACTATACGATCGCCGATATCACCGCCCTGGTCATGGTGGACTTCGCCAAATGGATCAAGATGGCGCTGCCGGAAGACGCCGCCAACGCCCGGCGCTGGTACGACGAGGTCTCGAGCCGGCCCAGCGCCGGGCGATAGCGGTGCAGAGCGTCAGATCTCGGCAGAACTGAATTTCGCGGAAGCGCTTTACTTCAGTCGTCGCCGAAGAAGCTGCCGGTCTTCGGCGGCGCGGCGGCGCGCGGGGCCGGCGAAGCGCGATCCTTCTTCGCGGTGCGGCGCCCCGCCGGACGCGGCGGCCGGACAGGCCGGACCGGTCCGTCGAAGAACGCGCCCGGCTGCACGGCGTCGCCGTTATCCGTATCCGGTTTCGCAGCCGCTGCCGTCTTCCCGCCGGCCTGTTTGCGTTCGGCCCGTTTGGGTTGTGCGGGCTTGCGTTCTGCCTGTTTGCCTTCCGCGGCGGCCGCTGCCGGTTCCTTCGATCCGTTGCCGGCCTTTTCGCGCACCGGCCCGCGGCTTGCCGCCTTCTTTTTTTTTTTTTTCCCTTTTTTCGGGGTTTTGGG